>DASXQB010000508.1:0-34951 GCA_036493295.1 Polyangia bacterium
CTTTCCCAACCTGCGGTCACGTGGCCCCCGGCGTATGCCCTTCTGCGTCGGTGTATTCACGCATACTAAGTGCAGCAGCTTCGATTGCCGTGGTCAAGGGAAGATGGAGTTCCTTAATATGTAAGCCATCTTGCATACCAACAAATAATAGTATCCGTCCATGTGGACAAACGTGCGGGTCTATGTCTCGTTCCTCCGGAAATCATTTTCGCGTTCCCGCCTTCGTCCATACCCGAAACCGCGCCGCTGATTCTTGCTATCTTCTTTTGGTGGCGGGTTGGGTCGAGTGACTGAAATCACGGTCGGGGCGGTGGTGGCAGCGATGATTCTGGTCGCCTGTGGGGGCGAGGGTAGGGTGCCCGACTCGACCGGCGCCACCAGGCCGGTACCCGGCGCGCCCGGCGAAGTGGTGGGCATGAACGAAGCGGCCAAGGGCGACGCGGGCGTTGTTTCGCCGCCACCCGCGGGTATCGACGGTCCGCTGGTCCACGGTCTCGCCGTTGACGACGTGGCGATCTACCAGGCGGTCAAAGTTGACCTGACCAAGAACGGTGTCCCGCTGACCACGCTGGACGTCCCGCTGATCGCCAACCGGCCGGCCTTGCTGCGCGTGTTCGTCAGGCCGCAGATGGGGTGGCAGCCGCGTCCGGTGCGGGCACGTCTGACACTTGATTCCGGGCGTCCGGCGAAGGAGATCATCGTCAGCGTGGGTGGGTTGTCGACGGACGATCAACTCTCGTCGACGGTGAACTTCAATCTGGACGCCGCCGACGTCACCACCACGTTTAGTTGGGGCGTGACTTTGTTCGAGGCCGACGTCGCCGCGCGCGGCAGTGGCTCGACCGCCGAGGCGCGCTTGCCCACCGACGGCAGCACGGCGGCGTTGAAAGCCGACAACGCGGGCGCGGCCCTCAAGATCACCTTTGTACCGATTCGTTATACCGGCGACGGCAGCGAACACCTGCCGGACACCAGCGCCGCCCAGCTCAAGTTCCTCACCGACGCCATGTTCGCTACCTATCCTGTGACCCGCATCGACACCACCATTCGCGCGCCTCTGGATCACCCGGGCGTCATCGATCCGATGGGCAACGGCTGGAGCAGCGTGCTGACCGACGTCTGCATGGCCCGTCAGACCGACCGGCCCGGCCGTGACGTTTTTTACTATGGCCTGCTGGCGCCCGGGTCGTCGTTCCGCGCCTATTGCGGTAACGCCTGCGTGTCGGGAATCGCCGCGCTGGCCAATAACCCGAACCAGGATTCCATGCGCTGCTCGATCGGGATCGGTTTTACCAACATGGGCAGCGGTGTCTTCTTGCAAGAGGTCGCGCACACCATGGGACGGCAGCACGCGCCCTGCGGTCCGGTCTCGCAGCCCGATCCGGCATTTCCCTATCAAGGCGCGCGCATCGGAACCTGGGGTTACGATCTTGTTCACCAGAAGCTGGTGGATCCCACGCGCACGGTCGATTTCATGAGCTACTGCAGCCCGGTGTGGATCAGCGACTACACCTTCAAAAATCTCCGCGACTGGCTGGGTGTGGTGGACGCGCTGGCGCCCCCGGTGTCGCGCGCCGAGACGGGCCAGACAGAAACGATCGCTCCCGCCTGGCGGGTCGCCACCCTGGAAGCGGACGGATCGATCATCTGGGGGGACGTGGTCCGTTTCGACGTCGGCGCGGGCGGTGTCGCGGGCGGTGTCGATAGGCTGGTGACGCTGCGCGATTCCTCCGGATCGTGGGCGGCCGCGGAGCCGGCGATCTTTTTCCCGCACAGCACCACCGGTGGTGGGACGCTGCTGCTGCCGCCGTCGACGACGTCGTCGGCCGTTTCTCTTTCGTTCGACGACGAAGCGACCCCGCGGCCGATCATTCGCCGCCGCTGATCGCGACGAAGTTCAGTCTGTCCAGCTAGCGACGGCGATCGGCGCCAACAGCTCGGGTCCCACCACCACCTTGTTGGCGCCGGCCCAGAAGACCTGCGCGTCGGCGCGCAAGCCAGGCAGCATCCACGGCAGCGGTTCCGCACGCGGTCCCAACTCGGGCACCACCACCAGACGCGTCTGACCGGCGTTGCGTTCTAGCCAGGCCACCGCGCCGCCGTCGCTGCGGAAGGCGGGCGTGCCCAGCAGATAAACTTGATCGCTCGCCGGATGGATGCGGCGGCCGTCGACGAACACGCCGCCTCCCCGCACTTCGATCACGTGTCGACCGCCGGGCGAGGCGACAGGCGCCAGCGTCTGCGCCACCCGAATGGCCGGCCGCCGCGTTTGCTTTTGCGGGGGTCCATCGGGCGATGCCGCGACGTAGCCGCGCGATCGCGCGCGCGCCTTGCCGGGCGCAATCAAAGCTGTCGCCAGCGCCAACCAGAGGAATCGTTTGTGACCGGCCATGTTTCATCAGGCGCCCGGCCCACATGTCGCCGCAAATTTTTTACCGTCGGTGAGCAGGCCTGCGCGTGGTCGCCGGCACCGTGGCCAAATAGATGACATGTGTGCGGCCACCGCGGCCGATTCGATGTCGTTCCACGGTGAAGTCGGCCGATTCAAGACGGGCACGAAATGGCGGGCTCTCGTCTTCGGACCACACTGCGAACACCCCGCCCGGTTCCAGGGCCGCGCGGGCATTCTCGATCGCAGCGGCGCCGTAGAGGGCATCGCTGCGACCACCCTCGTGCTTGGGCGGGCCTTCGTAAAGGTCGAGGACGATCGCGTGATACGACCGCGGCCGGGTCTGGGCAATCACCTTGGCCACATTCGCCACTTGCACGGCGACGCGCGCGTCGTCCAGCGCGCGATCGCAAAGCGCGGCCAGCGGACCACGGCACCAGGCCACCACCCGCGGGTGCAGATCGACGACCGTGATCGCCGCGCCCGCCGGCAACGCTTCCAGCGTCGCGCGCAACGTCAGCGCCATGCCTAGGCCGCCCAACAAAACCCGCGGCCGCTTGATGGCCGTCAGGGCATCACACGCCAGCCGCGCCAGCGCGTCCTCTGACCGATGGGCCATGCTGGTCATCAGCACGCGCCCACCGACGGTGATCAGAAAATCGCCTGCGCCCCTTTGGCGCAGCTCCAGCGGCCCCTCGGGTGTGCTCACGCGATCGACGATGGTCCAGGGAAGCATCGCGGGGTTTTGACTAACACACCTGGCGGTTCCAGCGCTGCCGCAGGCGCGCATAAATGTTGACTGGGTGGCAACGAATCGCTGCTTTTGGTTCTACAGCCGGCGTTGCTTGCCGCGTTCAATGCGACACGACAGTTATTGAATATTCAGGGGTTTGTCGGTTCTTCTGTTCAATAAATTGTTGGTCTGATTACTGCTTGAAATGTAGTCAATGCTGACTCGCATGATGCTCGGGATGTTTGCGTCGTCTTGTTGCCTAAGCCTTGCCGTCGCGGCGTCGGGTTGTTCGCCCGGAGCGTCGGGCGCCGGCCAAGGCGTGTCCAGCGCCGCACTGGTGCAAGGCAATGGCCTGAGCGGCATCAATGGTCTGGCGACGGGGAACGGTCTGGCGACGGGCAACGGCCTTGCCACCGGCAACGGTTTGGCGACGGGCAACGGCCTCGCCACCGGAAATGGTTTGATGACCACCTCGGAAGGCCGCAACACAATCGCCTATCTGGTTCGCTGTGCCTTGCCCGCGGATCGATCGATCACGAAGATGCTTGGCGAGACCACCTACAAATTCGCGGGCGGCATTGGCCTGGCGCCCGAATGGGAAAACGGCGCCTGCGAGCAGGACTGCCAGGAAAAGATCTCCGCTTGCATGATGGCTCTGGTCAACACCACCGGCGTTCACGTTCCGCTGTGGTTGACGTCGCCGATGCCGGAGATCGGCTGGGGACAAAACGCCAGCTACCCGGACATGGAAGGCGCCTTCTTCGGGAACATCTTCGTGGTCGATTCATCCGGCAAGGTGCCAGCGTATTTCTGCGAGGGCGAGACCCACCTTGGCCTTGTGCCCGGCCGCATCGGCGCCGACCAAACCGATTCGCCGTATCGCAATCCGTGGGGCGACGGCGGCCTGTGCAGCAATCACTGCAGCACCAGCGGCGCTCCGCGCGACGACGGCCAGGTGGATGGCTTCTCGTCGTGCAAAGGGTTTGCGCACGTGATCACCGTGTGGCGAAACGCGGACTTCAAGCCGCAGTTTGATCCGGCCACCAAGTACAGCATCAAGAATCTCCACAGCGGCAAGGTGATCGACTGGGATCAAGCCAGCACGCTGGTGCAGCAGTGGACCGACTACAGCAAAGACAACCAACTGTGGAAGTTCGCCTCCACCGACGGCTCCAGCGTCCGCATCATGTCGGCGGCGAACGAAGGTCGCTGCCTGGAGCTGGCGCCCAAAACCGACACCGTGTCAAAAATCCAGCTGGCCACCTGCGTGTCCGGCAGCAAGGACCAGAACTGGATCGTCGAGACCACCAACGGGCGCAGCGCCGATGCCGCCGGTCAGTTCTTCAAGTTCCACAGCGCCGCGATGCCCGATCGCTATCTGGAAGTCCCCGGGCAGAGCGACTCCAATGGCACCGGTTTGACCGCCGATGACTTCGGCCCCTCCGACAACGAGATCTGGCGGCTGGGCGTCGGTCCGTAAAGCCGCGGCCGTTACAGGCGCGACGCGTGTGTTGCGCCCGTCGATGCTGGCGTCGCCTGCACCGTGGCCTCTCGCTCTGGCTGCGGGACAATCTTGCCCGGGCAGACGTCGTACTCGGTTCCGCCCGCGTGGCGATAACGCTGTTCCATCGGTGCCAGCGGGTTCCACGGGATCGGCGCCTGGGCCAGCCGGGCGGCGATGATCGGTGTCAGTCCGGTGCTGAGATCATGTGTTTCGCGCGGGTCAGCGTCCAGATCATAGACCTCCGTGTCGCCATATCGGGCGTCGACGATGGTCTTCAGGTTGCCGTCGATGATCGCCATGAACGGTCCGCTGGTCGTCGAGAAGGCATACACGGGCTGGGAAGGTGCGGGCGGCCAGTGGCCCTGCAGCGCGGACGACTGCACCTCCAATCCCATCGCCGTCGCCAGCATCGGCCCGACGTCCAGGAGGGTCAGCGGCGTGTGCGGATCCAGACAGGCTTGCCCAGGAAGGCGCGCGATCAGCGGCACCGCCAGCACGGTGTCGTAAAGGTGAAAGGCGTGCTCTGAATAGCCGCGTTCGTTCAGTTCCTCGCCGTGATCGGCGGTGATGACAATGGCGGTGCGGTCCCATTCGCCGCGCGCCTTGATGGCGGCGAACAGCTGGCCGAGTTCGGCGTCCAGAACCGCGAGCTTGTGCGCGTACATCGGGCGCAGATCGCCGCTGAATTGCGACAGCAGATCGGACTTGCGAGGCAGGTGCAGGTCCAGGTAGTGCGCGATCAGCATCCACGGCCGCCCTTCGTCGCTGGCCAGCCGCATCTCGCCGATCATGCGCGCGGTATTGGGTGCCTTGTTGCCGTCGCCGCCCGGTAACCCGGCATAGTTCGAGATCTGCCACAGGCCGCCGAAGACCCGCCCGTGCATCTGCGCGCGATCGGCCAGCGCCGCCAGCAACGGACGTTCTATCGTGGTCCAGGCCAGCGTTCCATTGTACAGCGCAGGCATGGCCAGGTGAGTGGACGCGCCGACCGAACGAACGCTCTGGTACTGGCAGCCTTCTTTGGCCAGCGCCGCCAGATTGGGATACGCGCCGGCCATTGTCTGTCCAGGTGACAGGTAAAAATCGCGGCGCAGCGTATCGATGCTGATCATCAAGACGTTCACGCCGTTCGGTCGACCGGCGATCATCACCGGCCGTTGCGGCACGCCGGGGCACAGGTCATCTCCCCGGGTGAGATACGGATCGGCGATGAGGCCGCGCACCCAGGCGACCGGCGCCAGCAGCGCTCCCAGTTCAGACTGCCGGCGCAGATAGCCGGCCACACGCCCTGTCGTCGTTGGCGCCAGGACCAGACACAGTGTCGCTGTCACGCCGCCCAGCGAAAGAATCCGCCGGGCCTTTGGCGCCGGTAGGCACGGCATGATCGCCAGGGCTCCCGAGAGCCAAGTGACGGCGATGATCGCGGCCAGCACCGGAACGTGCCGCGGAAACAACGACAGCACGTTCAGATCGACCAGCAGCAAGATGAAGGCGAACGCCGTCGCCACCACCAGCGCGCCGGTCACGCGCCGCCAGCCAGCCACGCCGGGCGCAGCGAACCAAGAAAGAAAACCAACCGACGCCAGGCCCAACACCGCTGCCGTGACCAGAGCGTAGTGCGGCGGCCCGTGCCACATTCCACCGATCGCCACCACGGCCACCGTGGCCACCGGCAGCGCGCGCGCGGCGAGGACGCCGACGCGTCGTTGCAGCCACGTCGCCAATAGCGAATGACCACCGCGCACGATGGCCACGCCTGAAGCGACGACACCGATCAGGATCGCCGCGTCCGCTGCGCCGAGCCGCAGGCCGAATACCCGCGCGGGTAGAAAGCCTTCCAGCAACACGGCGGCGAGCAGCGCGCCCTCCGTTATCCAGGCGCGCGCAGGCTGCGATCCTGGCTGCGCGCTCGTCAATGCACGGACCGTATCACGGTTATTCGAGCTCCGCGGAATCTTCCTAATACACAGCGACTGGATTACCGCGCCGACTATTTCACTTTCGGTGGTACCCCTGAGCGGTCGCGGTGCCGCCACCCCCGGCCATCGGCGCGCCGGCATCGCTGCTGGCGATCCAGTCGAGCAGTGTGTCGGTTTGATTGTCGGGCGAAAGCGTCGCAACGTGCCCCACCCACCACGCGCCGGCCAGGTCGCGCTCGCCGCGCCCGAGATAAGCACGGTAGGCGGCCACGCCGGCGCCGTTCGGATCGTTGTCGGGTCCGTCGCCGGGGTTGGTCATCGCCGCCAGAACAGAAGCGTCGGCCGCCACCAGCGCACGTGCGCGCAAGGCCGGGTCGGTGGCCGGATCCAAAAACGGTTTCAGCGCCGCGAACGACGAGACGGCGTGTCGCTTGATCAACATCTGCGCGGCCAGCAGCTGCACCGACGCCTGCGGTCGCTTGAGCAGGCGCACCAAAAATTTGGTCGCCTCCTCCGTGCGCACGCGATCCAGTTCGCGAGCCACCGATTCAGAAGCGCGCGGGTCGTTATCCTTGAACAGCACGTACAGATCAGCAAGGTCGGTGTCCCCGCCAGCGCGGATGATCCCGCCGGCGGCGGCGGCGCGCACGTCGGGGGCCGGGTCGCGCAGGAAGGCCACCATCGCCACCACCTTGCTGCGGCCGGCGCCAGGGCGGATGCCGGCCAGCATGGCGGCGCCGCGCACCGCGGGTGAGGGATCGTCTTTGGCCGCGGCGGCCAGCGCTTTGTGGCCGGCGTCGTCGGTGATCGGGCCCAGGGCCACGGCGGCGGCGACGCGCGCTTCGACGCGGGCCTTGGGATTTTGCAGCAGCTTGACCAACTCCGGCGCGCAGTCCGCTTCGCCGGCATTCTTCAGGGCGCGGGCCGCCTGCTCCTGTTCGGCGACGGTGGCTCCGTCCAGGGTCTTCTTCACCAGCGGGCACACCCGCACCTTGGACGCCGACAGCGCCTCGCCCGCTTCCTCGGCGGTGGCCGGCTGGGTGACGGCGGTTTGCAGCCACTTGATCGCGGCCCGATCGCCTGCCTCGGCCAGGGCGCGGGCCACGCGGCCGGACGGGTGGGCGCTGGCCAGATTGGCGGGCATCCAGGCCTTGGCCACGGCGCCGACCACGCTTTCGACAGGCAGGCCGGCGGCGACGGCCGCGCCGGCGCGATTGAACAGCTCGGCCTGGCGATTCTTGCGCAGCAGCTTGGGCGCGGCGATCTCCAGCGGATCTTGCACGCGCTCGAGAGCCAGCTGGGAGCAGCGGCGCTGGTCGCGGGCGAACGTCCAGCGGATGTGCACGGCGTCGTCGTCCGACAGCAGATCAACCGGCGGCTTGGCAAACGGAGCGCTGTCGCGAAGCACGTCGCCCACGGCGTCGTCGAAGCCGGCGAAGCCCGATGGCGCGGTCAGCTTTGACGAGATGATCTGTCCGTCGGCGCCGATCACCAGTTCGTCCTCCACGGCGCGCGTGAGGTCGTTCACGCGATCAGCGGCCGGCAAGGTCTCGCCGGCCAGTCGAATGAAGTTCTCCGCCCAGCGGCGGTGAACCTGGTGGTGTACGGCGCGCAGGTAGTCGCCCTCGGCGCCCGACGTGGCGATGGTCGGTTCGGGCAGTCGATCGACGGGCGGCGCTTCGGCGCGCGCCCGACCTGCAATCAAAAGGACGCCGCCCATGGCAAAGAACGTGCGCAATTTCATGGCAATTACAGAGAACGGCCAGAAAGCCGCAAACTTGACCCCACGGCGCCACCGAAGGCTAGAGAAGCGGCGGTCAGCGGACGAAGATGTCGATCAACGTGGCGGCCAGGAAAATCACCGACACGTAGCCGTTCAAGCTGAAGAAGGCGACATTGAGGCGCGACAGGTCGTTGGGCGTCACGATGGCGTGTTCTCCGATCAGGAGCACCAGCACGATCCCGACGCCGATCAAGAAAGGAACGCCCAAGCCGGCGACGACCGCCAGGGCGATCAACGCCGCGACGGTGAGAACGTGAAGGGCCGCCGAGATCAGCAGCGATGATTTCACCCCGAAGCGCGCCGGGATCGAGTGCAACCCCGCCGAACGATCGAAATCCGCGTCGGAGATGGCGTACAGAATATCGAAGCCGCCGATCCAGGTGGCCACCGCCACCATCAGCATCGCCGGCGCCGCCGTGAAATCGCCGCGCACGGCGATCCAGGCGCCCGCTGGTCCCGACGCGATGGCCAGCCCCAAAAACAGATGACAAAGAAACGTAAATCTTTTGGTGAACGAATAGCCAAACAGCAAGCCCAGCGCCACCGGCGACAGCGCCAGGCAGAGCGGGCCCAGATAAGCGGCGGCGCCGACGAACAGCGCGGCGCTGAAAATGGTCAGCGCCCAGGCGGCGGCAAGTGACACCTTGCCGGCCGGCAATTCGCGAGCGGCGGTACGCGGGTTGCGCGCGTCGATGTGCCGGTCGACGATGCGGTTAAAGCCCATCGCGGCCGTGCGCGCGCCGGCCATGGCCAAAACGATCGCCAGCAGCCGCGGCAGCGGCAGGTTGATCCCGCGCGCCGCAATCGCCGCCGCCGCCAGCGCGAACGGCAAGGCGAAGACGGTGTGGCTGAACTTGATCATTCTTCCGAACGTCACCGCCTGACCGACGGCGGTGGCGCGCGGGCGCTGGGGATCATTCGGGCCGGCTACTGCGGTCATGCGCGGGCCATCCAGCGCAGGCAGGGCTGCGGATCGCGCACCAGCGATTCCAGCGGCTGCTGATAGTCTTCCAGCAACACGTCCAGCAGCCCCGGACGTTTGCCGGCTGCGATGGCGCCGCAGGCGGGCAGGCGCAGCGCCTCGGCGCCGCCGCGGGTGGCGGCGGAGAGCCACACCATCGCTGGCAGCGACGGGAAATGGGCGTGCAGGGTGGCCATCTCCGCCCACAAGGACAGATCCTCCGCCGACGCCAGGCTGTCGGTGCCGAGGGCCAGCGCCACCCCTTCACCAAGCAGCGCCGGCACGTCCGCGAGCACGCCGCCGATGTGCAGGTTCGAGCGGGGGCACAAGACCGCGGTGGCGCCGACGTCGCGAGCCAGGCGGCGATCCTCGTCGCCGGTGTGGACCATGTGTACCAGCAGCGGCGGCGCCGGTGCGGCGAAGGCTCCCAGCGCGTCGAGATAGGCGACTGGATTCGAGCCGGGAACGCGCGACGCGGGCGCCACGCCCATCGCGGTCAGCACGGCGGGCCAGCGGCCGCTGCCGTCGCGCAGAAGAGCGATCTCGTCGGGATCTTCCGCGACGTGGATCGACGTCGGCAGGCCGGTGCGAGCGGCGGTGGCGAAGATGCGCCGCAAAAGATCGGCGCCTGCAGAGTAAAGCGCGTGCGGCGCCGGCGCGTAGGCCAGGCCAGCCGGCCAGGCGCCAGTTTCGGCGGTGAGAGCCTCGAGTTCCCGAGCGGCGTCGGCCAGCGCGTCGCCGGTGCGCGCCTCGCGCGAGCCGAGCAGTTCGTGAAAGACCATCCCGCGCAAACCGGCAGCAGCGATGCCGCCCACCGCATCCAGGCTGTTGGCGACATCACCGACCGCGGCGGTGCCCTGGCGAACGGCGGCGGCGGCGGCGCGGGTGGCGGCGGCGCGCACGGCGGCGCGATCGACGCCGGCGCGCGTTTGCACGACCGTGCCGGCCCAGGCGACCAGGCCCTGACCACCCGCCACCTGACCGGCCAGCGCCGACAGTTCAAGGTGCGTGTGCGCATTGACCAGGCCCGGAACCACCACGCCCTCGGCGCGATCTTCGGGCGCTGTTGCGAATCTACCCACCAGCTCGGCGCGGGGCCCGACGTCGACCACGGTGTCGGCGGCGTCCAGGGCCACGGCGCCGTCGGCGATGGGCGGTCGGGTGATAGGAAAGATCCAACGGGCGCTCACCAGGCGGGCGACCGGCAACGTCGAGGCGGGCGCGGGGGAAGGTGCAAACGGCGCGGGCATCATCGTCGGTATCTGCAGAACCGCGCGGGCGTTAGTTTCCGGCCAGGCGTTCGTAGCGCATGTTGCGGCGGCGCGGTTCGAAGCCGGCCGCGCGCACGTAGCGTTCGATGTCGTCGGCGCCCAGGCTGAAAACCGCGCCCGCTTGTGACACCACGTTCTCTTCGATCATCGCGGAGCCGAAGTCGTTGCCGCCAAAACGCAAGCCGACCTGGCCGACCTCCGGGCCCATGGTCGGCCACGAAACCTGGAGACTGGGAAAATTATCCAGGTAAAGCCGCGACAGGGCGAACACCCGCAGATAGCGCATGGCCGTGGTGTCATCGCGCAGCTTGAGGCGCGTGCCCTCGGCTTGAAAGGGCCAGCAGATGAAGGCGGTGAAGCCGGCGGTGCGGTCTTGCAGCGCGCGCAGCGTCTCCCAGTGATTGGTCAGGTGGCGCGGCGTCTCGCCGAAACCAAAGACCATGGTCGCTGTCGTGCGCAGGCCCAGCGCGTGGCCTTCGCGCATCACTTCCATCCAGGTGTCCGTCGTGCACTTGAGCGGGGAGATCTTGTGGCGGATCTCGTCGTCCAGAACCTCGGCGCCGCCACCGGGGATCGAATCCAGACCGGCGGCAATCAGGCGTTCGATCACCGCGCGGATGGGCATGTGTTCGAGCTCGGCGATGTAACGGATCTCCTCGGGCGACAAGCCGTGAATGGCCAGCGGAAAATTCGCCTTCATCCAGCGAAACAGATCTTCGTACCAGGTCAGCGGCAGCTCGGGGTTGAGGCCGCCTTGCAGCAGGATCTGCACGCCGCCGAGGTCGACCGTCTCTTGAAGCTTCTTCGCCAGCACCTCGCGCGAGAGCGTGTACCCCTCTTTGCTGCCGGGTGGTCGATAGAAATTGCAGAACTTGCAACGGGTGACGCAGACGTTGGTGTAGTTGACGTTGCGGTCGATGATGTACGTGACCACGCCGTCGGGGTGCAGCGTCTGCCGGCGAGCGTCGGCGGCGGCGCCGAGATCCAGCGTCGAGGCCTGTTCGTACAAACGAATGGCGTCGTCGGGCGACAGCCGGATGCCGGCGGCGGCGTCGGACAAAAGCGCGTCTACCGTGCGCGACGCCGACGCGGCGTGGGCGATCACTGGCGCCGGCAGCGCGGAAGCCGAGTGTGGCGGTGCCAGGCCGGAGGCTGGTGCGGCGTACGCCGCTTCGAACAGGCGAATCCGCGTGCGCGTCGCCAGCAGGCCGGCGTCCAGCAGGCGATCGAAGTACGCCGCCGCGCCCGACAGCTCGTCGGCGCCCAGGCGATAGCGGATGTTGTCGGTCAGATAACGTTCGTAGAGGGCGGGCGCGCCGCCGTGGGCTTCGGCCCAGGCGCGGGCGATCTCCCGGCGGTGGGCCAGGCCCGCGTCCAGACTTTGTTGCAAAAGCGCGATCTCGTCGGGGCCCAGCACGTCACCGCGCCCGGCCCACAGCGCGAACACGAACGGCAACCCGGTGTGCGCGCGCCACGCCTCGCCCAGGTCGACGACGTGCGCGTGGCGTCCCGCCGCTTCGAACCCGGCATCGCCGATCACCAGCGCGCCGGTGGTCCCCGCCGCCGCCGTCAACACGTCTTCGTGCGCGACCTCGCGATAGCGCGGCGCCAGACCCCTGGCGCGAAAGAGAATTTGCAGCAGTCGGGCCGAACTGCGCGACGCCCCGTCCAGGGCCACCTCGGTCATCTGATCCATCGGCACGTCGCCCACCAGCAGGACGGTCCGCACCGGGCCAAAGCTGGCGACGGCGATCCCCGGCACCGCGCGCAGGTCGGCGATGGCGCCCTGGCTTTCGCCGTAGCTGGCGGTGGGGATGAGAGCCAGATCGACGGCGCCAGCGCGCAAGGCGTCCGCGCAGCGCGACGGCAGATCGAACGACAGATCAAAGCGCGCCTCGCCGAGGCCCCGTTCCAGGCCATAGGTGATGGGCCGGGCGTTCAGAAACGAAACCGCCGCCACCTTGATGCGGTTCACGACAACACCTCCAGGACTTTGCGGCGGACGTCGCGCCGGAATGGTTTCTGCGGGGCCAACGCGTCGCCCTCGGCGATCACGTTGTAAAGAGTGTCGCGCTCGACCGG
Source organism: Polyangia bacterium (assembly GCA_036493295.1). Classification (GTDB taxonomy): domain Bacteria; phylum Myxococcota_A; class Polyangia; order Fen-1088; family Fen-1088; genus DATKEU01. The sequence goes on from DASXQB010000508.1 coordinate 12,643, forward strand.
CGTGCGGCCGGCGTTTCGGATGATGCGTACGATCTCGTCGGGGGTCATGGCCTGCGGCGTCTCGGCGCCGGCCATGTGATAAATTTTTTCTTCCTGCACGGTGCCGTCCAGATCATCGGCGCCGAACCACAGTGCGGTCTGCGCGGTCTTCACGCCCAGCATGATCCAGTAGGCCTTGATGTGCGGGATGTTGTTCAGCAGTAAACGCGCCACGGCGTAGGTGCGCAGATCTTCGGTGCCCGTCGGCGCCGGTAGCTTCATCAGCGCGTTGTTGTCCGGGTGAAAGGCCAGCGGGATGAAGGTCTGAAAACCGCCGGTTTCTTCCTGCAGCGCGCGCAAGCGCAGCATGTGGTCGACGCGATCCTCGGCGCTGTCGATGGTCCCGTACAGCATGGTGCAGTTCGAACGCAGGCCCATCCGGTGCGCGGTGCGGTGCACGTCCAGCCATTCGTCGCCGGTGCACTTGTCGTCGCAGATCTTCTTGCGCACGCGGGGGGCGAAGATCTCGGCGCCGCCGCCGGGCAGCGAATCCAGGCCGGCGTCACGGAGGCGCGCCAGCACGTCGGCGATGGTCATCTCGAAGTGTTGGTGAAAATAAAAGATCTCCACCGCGGTGAAAGCCTTGAGGTGGATCGACGGCTTGAGGCGCTTTAGCCCCGCCAGAAGTTCGGTGTAGTAGTCGAACGGCAGCTTGTCGTGCAGACCGTTGACGATGTGGATCTCGGTGATCGGATCGCCGGCGTCCAGGCGGCTTTGCAGCTTTCCCCAGGCTTCTGCGTGCGACATGGTGTAAGCGCCCTTGTCGCCTTCTTTCAGACGGGCGAACGAACAGAACATGCAGCCGGCCACGCAGACATTGGTGGCGTTGATGTGCAGGTTGCGGTTGAAGTACGTGCGGTCGCCGTGCAGACGCTCGCGCACTTCGTTGGCCAGCGCCGCCACGTCGATGAGGTTCGGGTGGTTGTACAGGGCGACGCCATCGTCGAAGGACAGCGGCTCGGCGGCGCGGACCTTGTCGCGGATGCTGGTGAACAGAGGCAAGCGATCGCTGCTCATGGCGTGACCTCTTCCCATGTGTCGTCGCCGAAGCGTTCGCAAGGGATGAGGCCGGCGCCCCGCAACAGGATGCCCACCTCCTTGCGGGTCATGGCCGGGTTGTTGGCGTTGTCGCCCAGGCGCAGCGCGCGTTCGCTGACGATGGGGCCGAACAATTCGTCGGCGCCGAAACCGAAACTCATCTGCGCCAGCCGCGGCCCCAGCGCGGCGACGTCGGTCAGCACGTGCGCCACCGACGGCAAGCCCAGGCGGCACAGGGCCATCAGGCGCAAGGTGTCCAGGCCGTGTGGTTCGTTCTCGGGCGTGGGCAGCACGCCCCACAGCGGAAAATCGCCGGCGCCCAGCGCCTGCACAGCGGCGATGCGCTGCAGGCGCGCGGCCTCTTCTTCACCGGCGCGATAGGGCAGCCGCCACAGCGAGCGCGCACCGTCGGCGTGCGCCGCGCGATGTGCCTCCGGCGAGAGGCCGCCCACCAGCAGCTTGACGCCGGCGTCGCGCGCGACCGACCAGCCGCCCAGCGCCGCCAGATCGGCCTCTTCCACGTACGACAGCGCGGCGTCGCGCGGCCCGCGCCAGGCCCCGCCCGGCAGCAGGCGCTTTGATCGAATGAAGGTCGCCCGGTCGCCGTGCAACGCCTGGCGGGCAGCGGCGGCCCGGCGCCCGAGGACGAACAGATCCTCCGCCGCCACCGTGGACAGCGGAACAGACGCCCACGCGGCGGCCGCGGTGGCGGAAGAATCGGCGCTCATTTCTTCGCTCCTGAAAGCGGGGCGCCTTCGCCCCAGCGAGGCATCAAGTTATTCGGCAATCCGAGTTGGTCCAGCACACGCGCCACCACAGTGTCCAGCAGCGCTTCGATCGAATCAGGCTTGGAATAGAAAGACGGCGCTGCCGGCAAGATCACCGCGCCGGCGCGGCTCGCCGCCGCCATGTTCTCAAGGTGAATCAGCGACAGGGGCGCTTCGCGCACCACCAGCACCAGGCGACGGCGTTCTTTCAACATCACGTCGGCGGCGCGGCCGATCAGATCGTCTGAAACCCCGTGGGCGATGCGCGCCAGCCCGCCCGTTGAACAAGGCACCACCACCATCGCATCCCAGCCCGCCGAACCCGACGCGAACGGGGCGCGAAAATCGCGCAGGCCGTAACGTTTGAAGGGATAGTCGGGCACCACGCCCAGTTCGTGCGCCCACACCTCGGCGCCGGCGGTGGAGAAACACAGGCCGACTTCCAGTTCCGCCGCGGCGCCTGGTTCAGCGGCGCCGCCCGCGCCGGCGCGCGCACGCATGGCCGCCAGCACGTCCAGCAGGCGCTTGGCGTAGATCGATCCCGACGCGCCACCGACGGCGACCACCAGCTTCACGACGCCACCACCATCGACGCCACGCCCGACGGGAACAAGGCTTGGCTTTCCACTGCAGCAAAACCAGCCGCGCGCAGCACCGCTTCGAATTCGCCGACGCTGGCGAATTTTTCGATCGACGCCGGCAGGTACCGGTACGCGGCGCGATCGCCGGTCACCGCCCAACCCACCAGCGGCAACAGGTGGGCGTTGTAGATCTTGTCGAAGAAAAAGCGCGGTTTTTCCGGACGAAAGAATTCCAGGATCACCACGCGCCCGCCCGGTCGGATCACCCGCCGCAGCTCGCTCATGCCCCGCGAAAGATCGGACAGGTTGCGCACGCAGAAGGCGGAGAACGCGCCGTCGAAAGCGGCGGCGCGATAGGGCAGGTGATGCCCGTCAGCGGCATGGGTGTCGATGCGCGCGTCGGCGGGGATCTTGTGCCGCCCCACGCGCAGCATCTCGCGGGCGAAATCCGCGGCGGCGATGCGCGCGCCCGGGGCGCGACGGGCGAGCTCGATCGCGCCGTCCAAAGTTCCCGCGCCGAGATCCAGCAGGCGCGGTTCGGCACCCAATCCGTCCAGCAGCCGCCCGATGGCCTTGCGGCGCCACAGCACATCGACGCCCGCCGACATCACCCGGTTGGCGGCGTCATAGCGTTCGGCGACCCGGTTGAACAGGCCCTGAACGTCGGCGCCTTCGCTGGCCAGGCTGGCCATCACAGACCGAGGTCCTTCCAGATGGCGTTGACGTGGCTGATCACGTCAGGGCGCATCTTCAAAACCTCGGGCCATTCGCGGGTGAAGCCTTCGTCCTTCCACTTGCGAGTGGCGTCGACGCCCAGCTTGCCGCCGAAGCCGAACGCCTCCGATGCATGATCGAGCACGTCGATCGGACCGTCGGCGAAGAAGACGTCGCGCTTGGCGTCGATGTTGTTCAGCGCGCGCCAGGCCACCTCGGCCACGTCCTGCACGTTGACGTCGTCGTCGACCACGATGATGCACTTGGCGAACATCATCTGTCCCATGCCCCACAGCGAATGGCAGATCTTGCGCGCGTGGTGCGGGTACTCCTTGTGGATCGAGACGATGCACAGGTTGTGAAAGCAGCCTTCCACCGGCAGGTTCATGTCGATGATCTCCGGGAAGGTCATCTGCAACAGCGGCAAGAACAACCGCTCGGTCGCCTTGCCCAGCCAGGCGTCTTCTTGCGGCGGCGGTCCGACGACGGTGGTGGCGTAGATCGGCGCCGCGCGGCGGGTGATGGCGGTCAGGTGAAAGACCGGATAATCGTCGGCCAGCGAGTAGTAGCCGGTGTGATCGCCGAAGGGCCCTTCGCGGCGCAGCGGCTCGTCGACGTCGACATAACCTTCCAGCACGAAATCCGACGACGCCGGCACCTCCAGATCGTTGGTCTTGCACTTGACCATCTCGACCGGGCGGCGGCGCAGGAAACCGGCGAACAGAAATTCGTCGATGCCGTCGGGCAGCGGCGCGGTGGCGGCGTACGGCAAGATCGGATCGCCGCCGAGAGCGACCGCCACCGGCATGCGCGCGATCCCCAGTTCCTTGTAACGCCGCATGTGGCGTCGCCCGGTCTTGTGCAGCTGCCAGTGCATGCCGGTCTCGCGCGGACCGTACACCTGCATGCGGTAACAGCCGACGTTGCGCGTGCCCTTGTCCGGGTCGCGGGTGATCACCATCGGCAGCGTGATGTACGGGCCGCCGTCGTCGGGCCAGCAAGTGAGCACTGGGAGCTTGCCGAGATCCAGCTCGCGCTCGACCACTTCCTGGCAAGGCGCTGACGACACCGTGCGCGGCGAGGCGCTGGCCACGCGCGCCAGCTTGGGCAGCATGCGGATCTTGTCCATCAGGCCAGTCGGCGGCTGCGATTTGACCAGGGCGGCGATGCTGCGGGCGTGTTCTTCCAGATCGCTGACCCCCAACGCCCACGACATACGCCGGCGGGTGGCGTAGGTGTTGATCAGCAGCGGAAATGCCGAGCCCTTCACGTTCTCGAACAGCAGCGCCGGTCCCTGCGCGCGCATCAGGCGCTGCGAGATCTCGGTGATCTCCAGGAACGGATCGACGAGGCGGCTCACCCGGCGCAGCTCGCCGCGGCTTTCCAGCAGGCGCACAAAGTCGCGCAGGCTGTCGTGGTGGGCGGGGACCGAATCGATCGCCGCGTCTGTGGTCGCGAGAGCCATCTACGACTTCCGATCGGCGCTCATGAAGGCGAGATCGCGCAGGGCCTCGCGGTACGGCGACGGTGGCACGGTCTCGAGGGCAGCGACGGCGGACTCCGCCAGTTGCTGCGCTTTCTGGCGGGCGCGCTCGACGCCACCGGCGGCGCGCACCTGCAGCAAAAGCTCGCGAGCGATCTCGGCGGACACGCCTTTTTCGCCGACCAGGCCGCGCACCCGCTGGCGCAGCGTCGCATCCGCTTCGCAGGCCAGCAACACCGGCAGCGTCAGCTTGCCTTCCTGAATGTCGTGGCCCACGGATTTGCCGGCGGTGGCCTCATCGACGGCGCTGTCCAGGATGTCGTCGGCGATCTGAAACGCTTGTCCCAGCGCGCGCCCATAACGCCCAAGCGGCTCGTCCAGGGCCGGCCCGACGGTGCCGCCCACGCGCGCGCACCAGGCCAAAAGCGAAGCGGTCTTGCGGTCGATGACCCGAAAATATTCGTCGATGGTGGCGTCGGGGTTGCCGGCGCGTTCCAGCTGCGCCACTTCGCCCTCGGCCATCTCCGTCACCGTGGCGGCCAGCGATTGAACGACCGGCAGCACCCCGGTCAGCGCCACGGTTTCGAGAGCCCGGGCCAGACAGAAATCGCCCACCAGCACCACGATCCCGTTGCCGTAGATCATGCGCGCCGCCGGGCGGCCGCGGCGCACGCGGCCGTCGTCGACCACGTCGTCGTGGTACAGCGTCGCGGTGTGAATCAATTCGGCGGCGCAGCCGACGGCCACACCCATCTCCGTCGACACGCCGGCCGCGCGCGCGGCCAACACCGCCAGCAGCGGGCGCAGGCGCTTGCCGCCGGCGTCCAGGAGGTGAGCGCCAACGCGCGGGATGGGACCGATCGGGCTCTCCATGCGCTCGGCCAAGCGGGCCTCGACCTGTCGCAACTCGGTCGCCACCAGCGCGGCGGCGCGGTCGGAGCACGACGAGGAACGGCCCTCAGGCATGGCGTGCATCATGGGCAGGACAGCGGAGGTCGTCACGACAATTCTAAATATTCAAAACAAATTGAAAATGTGCAAGCCGCGTTTATCGGCGCCGCTTTTTTTCACGGGCCGGCGGGGGGGCGGCGGGCGCCGGTTCGGGTGAGGGCAGAGGCGGTCCCGGCGTTCCCGGATCCCCCTTGAAGACGTCGCGAAAGCGGCCCACGTCCAACGTCAGCTGACCGAGCAGCATGTTCAGCATGGTTTCGCCCAGACGGCAGATCTCGCCCAGTTTCACCAGCCGATCGCCGGCGAACTCCGCCTCGCCGCGCAGGCGTTTTCCGGTGGCGCTGCTGTTGGTCTTGACGACGGCGGCGACGTCGCGCGCCCCAACCTCGGCGCGCTGGACCGCCTCGACGGCGGCGCCGATCTCGCGTCGCTCGCGCTCGTTCAAGACGCCAGAGATCATCTTCCAGAAGTCGGTCTCGGCCTGATAGTGCTCGCGCCGCTGGCCGCGCACCCAGACCCGATGAACCACGCCCCAGCGGCCCAGCGCCGACAGCGTCATCGAAGCGCTGCCCGCGGAAATTCCCAGGCGTTTTTGGATCTCCCCTTGCGGCAGCGGCTCGTGCGACAGGTACAAAAGACCGAACGCGCGGCCCATGGTGCGGGTGAAGCCCCAGAACTCGGCGATGCGGCCGCAGGTGTCGATGCCCAGATCGCGGGCCTTTCCCAGCTCGGCTTCCAGCTCGGGCAAGGGCGGCGGCGACACGGGCGCAGTCTACGCAGAAACGGCGGCGGGCGAAGGCCCGATCGTCACCAATGCTTCGCGCCCGGCCAGCTGGCCGCAGGCGGCGTCGATGTCGTCGCCGCGCGGGGTGCGGATGTAAACCGCCAGACCGCCGGCGCGCAGCCGTTCTTGAAACGTGCGAATGCGCTCGGCCGACGGGCGCTGGTAGGGCGTGCCGGGGAACGGATTCCACGGGATCAGGTTCACCTTGCTGGGGATCCCGCGCAGAAGGCGCGGCAAGCGGTCGGCGTCAGCGTCAGCGTCGTTCACGCCGGCCAGCATCACGTACTCGAAGGTCACGCGGCGGTTGTGGGCCAGCGGAAATTTTCGGGCGGCGTCCAGCAGCGCGGCGATGGGCCAGCGTTTGTTCACCGGCATCAACTGATCGCGCACCTCGTCGGTGGTGGCGTTCAGCGACACGGCCAGGTTGGGGGCCGGCATCAGCTGGCCCAGCTTTTCGATCCCCGGCACCAGGCCGGACGTCGACACGGTGATGCGGCGGGCGGAAAAATTCGCGCCCCACGGGTGCTGCAGCAAGGCGAACGCCTTGGCCACGTTGTCGAAGTTGTGCAGCGGTTCGCCCATGCCCATGAACACCAGGTTGGTCGGGCGGCGCTCGGCCAGTCGGGTGGCGCGATAGACCTGCTCGACGATCTCGCCGGCGCTGAGGTTGCGGCCGTAGCCCAGCGTCGCCGTCGCGCAGAAACTGCAATCCATCGCGCAGCCGACTTGCGAAGACACGCACAGGGTCAGCTTGTCGCGCCCTTCCTTGTCGTCGGGGATCAGCACCGATTCGATGGCCCGCCCGTCGGCGGTGCGATAGCGCATCTTGCGCGTGCCGTCGGCGGCATGCTGAATCACCTCTTCGGAGAGCGGCGTCCAGCCGCCGCCCTCGGCCAGCGCCTCGCGCAGCGGCGCCGGGATGTTGGTCATCTCGTCGAAGCGGCTGACGCCCTGGCCGTGCAGCCAGCGAAACACCTGTTCGGAACGATAGGCGGGCTGACCGGCGGCGTGCAGGCGCGCCGCCAGCTCGGCCGGCATCAGCGAACGCAAATCGATCGGCGCACGGTCGTCGGAAGGCACAGCGGCGGGAGACTACCGCCTTCGCATCGCTGGCGCTACCCGCGAGCGAGCGTCTTAAAGCAGGTCGATGCCGGTGAAGAAGTAGGCCAGCTCGCCCTTGGCGGTATCGACGGCGTCGCTGCCGTGGACGGCGTTGCGTTCGATGTCGGTGCCGTATTTCTGACGGATGGTCCCCTCCGGCGCCTTCTTCGAATCCGTCGGGCCCATGACCTCCCGATAGCGAACGATGGCGTTCTCGCCTTCCAGGGCCATCACCACGCACGGGCCGGAGGTCATGAACGCCACCAGGTCCTTGAAGAACGGGCGCGCCTTGTGGACGGCGTAAAAGCCTTCCGCCTGCGCTTGCGACAGGCGGGTGTGGCGCAGGGACACCACTTTCAGACCGGCCTTCTCGACCATATCGATCACCCCGCCGATCGCTCCTTTGGCGACGGCGTCGGGCTTGACGATTCCAAACGTTCTTTCCAGGGCCATTTTCCGCTGCTCCTTGCGTGATGGGTATACGAAAAACTTACGAGATCAGCGGGGCGATGGTCTTGCCCAGCTCGGCGGGGTTGGGGGCGATGGCGATGCCGGCGTCGCGCAGGGCGGCGATCTTCTCGGCCGCCGTGCCCTTGCCGCCGCTGATGATGGCGCCGGCGTGACCCATGCGTTTGCCCGGTGGCGCGGTCTGCCCGGCGATGAAGGCGGCCACCGGCTTTTTCATGTGTTTCTTCACGAAGCGGGCGGCTTCTTCCTCGGAGGTCCCGCCGATCTCGCCGATCATCAGGACCGCCTTGGTCTGCGGGTCGCGCTCGAACAGCTGCAGGCAGTCGATGAAGTCCATGCCCTTGACCGGATCGCCGCCGATGCCGATGGCGGTGGACTGACCGAGACCCAACGCCGTCAACTGGTGCGCCGCCTCGTACGTCAGCGTTCCCGAGCGCGACACCACGCCCACCTTGCCGGCGGAGTGAATGTACCCGGGCATGATCCCGATCTTGCATTCGCCCGGCGTGATGATGCCGGGGCAGTTGGGGCCGATGAGCGTGACGCCGCTGCGTCCTTGCAGCGCGCGCTTGGCTTTCACCATGTCGATGGTGGGGATGCCTTCGGTGATGCACACGACCACCGCGATGCCAGCGTCGGCCGCTTCCAAGATGGCGTCGGCCGCGCCCGGCGGCGGCACGTAGATGACGGTGGCGTTGGCGCCGGTTTTTTTCACCGCTTCGGCCACGGTGTCGAACACCGGGAAGCCTTCGTGCACCGAGCCGCCCTTGCCGGGCGTGACGCCGCCGACGACGTTGGTGCCGTACTCGCGCATCTGCTTGGCGTGAAACGTCCCCGCCGAACCGGTGAGGCCCTGCACGATCAGCTTGGTCTGCTTTCCAACCAGGACGGACATTACTTGCTCCCTGCGGCGGCCAACGCGACCACCTTCTGCGCGCCGTCGGCCATGTCGTTCGCGGTGGTGACGGCCAGTCCCGACTGCGCCAAGATCTTCTTGCCCAGGTCGACGTTGGTGCCTTCCAGGCGCACCACCAGCGGCACCTTCAAACCGACCTGCTTCACCGCGGCGATCACCCCTTCGGCGATGGTGTCGCACTTCATGATGCCGCCGAAGATGTTCACGAAGATGCCGCGTACGTGCGGATCGGCGGTGATGATCTTGAACGCCGCCGTCACCTTCTCGGTCGTCGCGCTGCCGCCCACGTCGAGAAAGTTCGCCGGCTGTCCGCCGAAGCTCTTGATGATGTCCATCGTCGCCATGGCCAGACCGGCGCCGTTGACCATGCAGCCGATGCTGCCGTCCAGCTTGATGAACGACAGGTCGTAACGCTTGGCCTCGGTCTCGGCCGGATCTTCCTCGTCGAGATCGCGCAGGGCCTCCAGCTCCTTGTGCCGGTAAAGCGCGTTGTCGTCGAAGGTCATCTTGCAGTCGAGGGCCATCACGCGCCCGTTGGTCAGCACCACCAGCGGGTTGATCTCCACCAGCGACGCGTCGAGATCGACGAAGGCCTTGTACAGCTTCTCGATGAATTCGGCGGCGTTCTTGGCCGCCGGGCCGTGCAGTCCCAGGCCATAGGCCAGATTGCGGGCCTGATAGGGCGCCAGGCCCAGCACCGGATCGGCGGCCTGCTTCAAGATCTTCTCCGGGCTCTTGGCGGCCACCTCTTCGATGTCCATGCCGCCTTCCGCCGACGCCATCACCACCACGCGCCCGGTATCGCGATCGACGACCGCTCCCACGTACAGCTCGCGTGCGATGTCGACGGCCTGTTCGATCAGCAGGCGCTTGACGACGCGCCCGCCTGGGCCGGTCTGGTGGGTGATGAGGTTCATGCCCAGGATCTTCTGGGCCGCCTCTCGCGCCGCCGCCGCGCCCTTGACCACCTTGACGCCGCCGCCCTTGCCGCGGCCGCCGGCGTGGATCTGCGCCTTGACCACCACGAACTCGTTGTCGGTCTCGGCGATCAGCAGCTTCGCTGCCGCCTCGGCTTCATCGACGCTGAACACCGGTCGGCCCTTGGGCAAGGGCAGACCGTAACGGGCCAGGATCTCTTTCGCCTGATACTCGTGAATTTTCATTTACGACGCCTTTACAGCTTCTTCGAGGCGTCGATCAGCTCGCGCACGGCCGCCGCGGACTTTTCCAGCATGGCTTTTTCCTCGGCCGTCAGCGAGATGGAGACCACCTTCTCGACGCCGCCGGCGCCGATCACCACCGGCACGCCCATGTACAGATCCTTGTAGCCGTACTCGCCTTCCAAGTAAGCCGCCGCGGGGACCAGGCGCTTGAGGTCCTTCAAATGCGCCTCCGCCATGGCGATGGCCGCCGAGGCCGGCGCATAAAAGGCGCTGGTGCCCATCAGCTTGACGATCTCGCCGCCGCCGCCGCGCGTGCGTTCGATGATGGCGTTCAACCGATCGGCGGGGATGAGCTGCGAGACCGGGATGCCGTTGACGGTGCAATAGCTGGTCACCGGCACCATGGTGTCGCCGTGGCCGCCCAGCACCATGGCCCGTACGTCTTTCACCGCCACCCCGGCTTCGCGGGCCAAAAACAGCTGAAAACGGGCAGCGTCCAGCACGCCGGCCATGCCGATGACCTTCTTGCCAGAAAATCCGGTGACCTTCTTCAGCTCGTAGACCATGGCGTCCAGCGGGTTCGACACCACGATGACGAAGGCGTCGGGGCACTTGCTCTTCAAGTTTTCGCCGACGTTGCGGATGATCTTCAAATTGATGCTGAGCAGATCGTCGCGCGACATGCCCGGCTTGCGCGGCACGCCCGCCGTCACGATGACTACGTCGGCGCCCGCGCAATCGTCCCAGCTGCTGCTGCCGCTGATCTTCGCGTCGTAACCCAGCACGGCGCCGTTTTGCTCCAGGTCCAGCGCCTTGCCCTGGGCGACGCCGACCTTCTCCGGAATGTCGAACAGGACGATGTCGCCCAGTTCCCGGCGAGCGGCCAGCGCGGCCAGCTCGCCGCCGATGTTTCCGGCGCCGATGAGAGCGATCTTGTTCCGACGGGGCATGGTGGTCAGCTCCTGTGTTTCCGATTTAAAGATTCTTGATGATGGCGTCGCCGAACGCCGAACAGGCGACTTCTTTAGCACCGTCCATCAACCGCGCGAAGTCATACGTGACAGTTTTTTGCGCGATGGTCTTCTCCAGCGCCGTGACGACGCGGCTGGCCGCGCCGGTCCAGCCGAGATGCTCGAGCAGCATCACGCCTGACAAGATCACCGAACCCGGGTTCACCTTGTCCAGGTTGGCGTACTTCGGCGCCGTGCCGTGCGTGGCCTCGAACACGGCGTGGCCGGTGAGGTAGTTGATGTTGCCGCCCGGCGCGATGCCGATGCCGCCCACCTGCGCCGCCAGCGCGTCGCTGAGGTAGTCGCCGTTCAGGTTCAGCGTGGCGATGACGTCGAAGTCCTCCGGCCGGGTCAGCACCTGTTGCAGCGTGATGTCGGCGATGGCGTCCTTGATCAGCACCTGGCCGGCCGGCGGCTTGCCGCCGCAGTCGTCCCAGCCGATGGCGCGCCCGGCGTATTCGTTCTTCGCCAGCGCATAGCCCCAGTCGCGGAAGGCGCCCTCGGTGAATTTCATGATGTTGCCCTTGTGCACCAGCGTGACGCTCTTGCGCTTGTGCTTGATGGCGTAGTCAATCGCGGCGCGGATCAGGCGTTCGCTGCCCTCGCGCGAGACGGCCTTGATGCCGATGCCCGACGTGGCCGGAAACCGGATCTTCTTGACGCCCATCTCGGTCTGCAAAAAGCCGATCACTTTTTTCACTTCGGGCGATTCGGCAGCCCATTCGATGCCGGCGTAGATGTCCTCCGTGTTCTCGCGGAAGATCACCATGTTCACCTTCTCCGGGCGCTTGACCGGCGAGGGCACGCCGGCGAAGTACTGCACCGGGCGCAAGCAGACGTACAGATCCAGCATCTGCCGAATGGCCACGTTCAACGACCGGATGCCGCCGCCGATGGGCGTGGTCAGCGGGCCCTTGATGCCGACGTAGTATTTCTTGAACGCCTCCAGCGTCTCGTCGGGCAGCCAGGTGTCGAACTGGGTCTTGGCTTTCTCGCCGGCGTAGACCTCGGTCCAGGCGATGCTTTTTTTGCCGCCGAATTCCTTGCTCACCGCCGCGTCGAGCACGCGCACCGACGCGCGCCAGATGTCCGGGCCGGTGCCGTCACCTTCGATGAACGGAATGATCGGGTGATCCGGGACTTCGAGACGGCCGTCGGACAGAACGGCGATCGCTTGACCGCCAGCAGGAATACTCAGGGTAGGGCTTGCCATGGGCTGTGATTACGAAGGACCAGCCGCGCCTAGGCAAGCGAAAAAGTGCGGGTTTTCTTGATGGCCACCCGGCCCGGAAAAATCGTCAGGGAGCCGGCGGCGAAAACCGCGGATCAGCCAGAAACCCGTCGTCGGTCAGCGACTGCAGGAACGCCAAGAGGTCGTCCTTGTCGGCGGCGGTCAGTGACAGCGGCGCGATCTGCGGGTCGGTGCTGGGATCGCCGCGGCCACCGCGGGCGTATTGCTCGATCACGGCCTCCAGCGTCGGCACCGAGCCGTCGTGCATGTACGGCGCGCTGGCGGCGACGTTGCGCAGGCCGGGGACCTTGAACTTGCCCAGATCGCCGGGGCGGCCCGTGATCATCTGCAAACCGGGATCGCCGCCGGCGGTATAGCTGCCGTTGTTGAAGAAGCCGTCGTTGGTCAACTCGCCGGCCGGGTGGCAGTGAAAGCACCCGGTGCGGTCGGAGGAAAACAGCGCCTCGCCGCGCCGCTGGGAATCGCCGAAGGCGCTGGCGTCGCCGCGGACGTGGCGGTCGTACGGGCTGTCGCTGCTGACCAGTGTCCGCACGAAGCTGGCCAGCGCCTGGCGCAGCGTTTCGGCGGACGGCGGCTGGTCGAAGGCAGCGGTGAACGCGGACACCGTCGCGACGTCGGCGTTCAGGCGTGCGACAGCGTCGGCCAGCGACAGGTCCATCTCGACGGGATTTTCGATCGGCATGCCCGCCTGTTCTTCCAGCGAGTGCGCGCGTCCGTCCCAGAAGAACGTGCTGTTCCAGGCCAGGTTCACCAGGGCCGGCGCGTTGCGGTTGCCGTGCCGCCCTTCGACGCCCGCCGAGACGGGGACGGAATCGGCGAAGCCGAATTTTCTCTGGTGACAACTGGAGCAAGCGATCTCCGCCGTGCGCGACAAACGTCGATCGTAAAACAAGGAACGACCCAGCTGGGCGCGCGCTTCGGTCAGTGGATTGTCAACGGGGGCGGTCGCCGCCACGCCACCGGCGGGAAAACCGGGTGGCGCGGACGCCGCCGACAATGCCAGCGGCGTCGGCGGAGCCATTGGGGCGCCCGGCGTCGATCCGGCGCAGCCGACGATCACCGTCGCGGTCAGCGCCAACCGGAGCGCCGAGCCTTGGCGGCAAGCGTTCGGCGCGTCGGTCACCCTCACGGCGCCAGCACGAACAATGTCAAATGAGCGGCTGCCTGGCGCAGATTTTCGCCCAAGGTCGCTTCGGTGCCTGGCGGCGGCGGGACCGGCAGCCCACTTTTGACGTCGGTGGTGGCGCCTTTGAATATGGCGTCCATCACCAACTGCAGAGTGGGGCCGCCGGCAGCAGCGGGCACGGACAGCGGCGCGCTGATGGCTATCACCGGCGCGCCGACCAGTTTGGGAAAGCCGCCCATGTGCACCGCCGTCGGAATGGTGGCGGCGTTTGCAGCGGCGTCGCCACCGTCGCTGGCGTCACTGCCTCCGTCGCCGTTGGGTGCGGACACGCGGCCTTCGTAGCGGAAGAACAGGTACCCGAAACCGTGCGGCCAGGTCATCTGCGACGCGTCCGACAGGGGCGCGTTCTTCGCGGCCGTGTCCGCGTTGCACCCGTCGGTCAGGCCGAACAAGAAACTGATTCCGCTGTACGACCCGGCCGGCGCACGCACGCGCAGCATGTGCGATGTCTGATCATCGCCGGTGTAAAAGTGCACGCCGTAAGGCAGGGACTTTCCGGTCGCGCTGACGATGTCGACGGCGATCGGGCCACCACCGTCTGTCTTGGTCAGCGCGACGTTCGAAAGATAGAAGCGGACGTTCAGCGGCGTCACCGTCTCACCGTCAGCGGCGACGTTGGTGTCGCCGAAGCGCATCACCTTGCCCGCCAGTTGCAGCGCGATGGGGATCTCCAGGATCGGACCGTCGGTGCGTGTGGGAACCGGCGACTCAGGGCATAGGTCCTCGGCCAACGGCGGCTCGCCGTCTATTTTCGGCGCGGCGTCCAGCCCGGGCGACAGACCGCGACCACCGGTTCCTCCGCTGCATCCCGCCGTGATCGAAAAGCCCAGCAACAGCGTCAGCGCTGCGAGCAACCGAGGAATCGATAGAAAATGGAGCCGCATGATTGGCAGACGATCGACGTCTATCCCAATGACGGCTGCGGCGGGCGATTTTCCGTCGGTGGGGGCGCGGTTTTTTACGAAAATATTTTACGTAAAATTGGTCCAGCCTTCAGCGAACCTTCGTGCCGGGTGCGACGTCGCGATCCAGCGCCGACAACCCCAGCACGTCGGCATCGCCCGCGGCCAGGATCATTCCCTGCGACAGCACGCCGCGGATCTTCGCCGGCTTCAGGTTCGCCAGATAGATCACCGTGCGGCCCACCATCTGCTCGGGCGAGTAGGCGAGGGCGATCCCTGAAACGACGGTGCGCTGTTCGCTGCCCACGTCCAGGGTTAGCTTGAGCAGTTTGTCCGCCTTCGGCACCCGCTCGCACGCAACGACCTTGGCCACGCGCAAATCGATCTTGGCGAAGTCGTCGATGGCGATCTCGGCGGGCGGTGGCGCGTCGGCGGCGTGCGCGGCGGGTTTGGTTGCGGCGGGCGGCGCACCGGTGGCGGGCGCCGTCGCCTCGGCGGGCATCCAGCGGGCGATCAGCGCGGCTTGTTTTTCTGGTTCGATGCGCGGGAAGATCGGCTGCGGTTGTTCGAGAATTCCGCCTGGCCATTGCCACTCGGTCGGCCAAGTGCCTTCGTCGGCAGAGCGGCCAAGCTGGCGCAGGATTTCTTTCGCCGCCGTCGGCATCGCCGGCGCGACCATCAGCGCCGCCCAGCGCAAGGCTTCGCAGCAGTTGGCCAGCATGGCCTCCAACGCTCCGCGCTTAGCAGGATCCTTAGCCAGGTTCCAAGGCTTCTGCTTTTCGATGTAGCCGTTGAACGCGCGAACGATCTGCCAGGTGGCTTCCAGCGCGCGCGATGGCGCGAAGTCGGTCCAGGCCTCCTCGGCCGTCATGCGGCTGACATGCGCGTTCCAGTGCGTGTCCCCTGTATGCGGCCAAACTTCATAGAGTTGTTCAGGCGGCAAGGTGCCGGTCGCGTTCACCACGCCGCCGAAATACCGGTGCGCCATCGATACCGTGCGATTGAGCAAATTCCCCAGGTCGTTTCCCAGATCCGATTCGTATCGCTGAAACAGCGCCTCGTACGTGAAGTCGCCGTCGCCACCCAGCGTGTATTCGCGCAGCACGAAGTAGCGCAGCGGATCGACGCCCAGCTCGTCGGCGATGGCGTTCGGATCGACGCGCGTGGCGGGGATCGACTTCGAGATCTTCTGGCCTTTGACGGTGAGGTACCCGTGGCAGAAAACCTGCTTCGGCGGCGGCAAACCGGCCGACCACAAGATCGCCGGCCAGTAGACGGCGTGAAAACGAAGAATGTCCTTGGCGATAAGGTGATGCGCGTCGGCCCAGAAGGCGCCGTTGCCCGTGCCGGCCTCGACGGCGGCCGGTCCGCCCAGCGCGGTCAGATAATTGGTCAGCGCGTCGATCCACACGTAGATGACGTGCTGGGGATCGCCGGGCACCGGGATGCCCCACTTGACCGACAGGCGCGAGATCGAGATGTCGCGCAGCCCGCCGCGCACGAATTCGGCCACTTCGTTGCGGCGCGATTCGGGGCGCACCGGCTGCGCGTCGCTGGCGTACCACTCCAGCAAACGGTCGGCGTACTTCGACAGCCGGAAAAAGTAGTTCTTCTCTTTCACCCGCTCGACCGGGGTGCGGTGGATCCGGCACAACTTCTCGCCGTTCTCGACGATCAGATCGTCTTCGGTCTTCGATTCCTCGCAGCCGACGCAGTAAAAGCCATCATAGTCGGCGGTGTAGATGTCGCCGTTGGCCATGATGCGCTGCCACATCTCGATCACCGCCGCGCGGTGATCGGGTTCAGTCGTGCGGATGAAGCGTGAATAGCTGATGCCGGCGCGGGCCCAGATCTTCTTGAACTCGGCGGCGATCCCGTCGCAGTAGGCTTGCGGTTCGAGGCCCTTGTCGCGGGCGATGCGTTCGATCTTCAGGCCGTGCTCGTCCAGGCCGGTCAGGAAGAAGACGTTGTCCTTGCCCGACCGCGCCCGGTGATACCGGGCCAGCGCGTCGGCCACCACCGTCGAATAGAACGTCCCCAGGTGCGGCAGGGCGTTGACGTAGTAGATGGGCGTGGTGATGAAGAAGCGCGCGGTGTCCATCGGCGCGTACTTCTGTACCGCCCCGGCGGGCGAACCTCAAGCGCGGGCGCGCGGCTCGTGCCGACCCTAGTTCTGCGGCAGGTCGGACGGGCCCTGGTCGTGGCCGTTCCCGCTGTCGCTGTCGTCGGCGGGCGCCGCCGCTGCCGGGTCTTGGCCGGGTGGGTGCAGCGCCTGGACCTCGCCGGTGACGTAGACCTTGGGCGGCTGGTCTTCGAAATAGACGCGGATGCGTCCCTGCAAGACGTCCAGGTCGCCGACGCGGCCGATGCCGTCGGGCGTGGTGACGCGCTTGCCGGCCTTGGGCAAACCCTTGGCCATCTCGACGTAGGTCGCATCTTCATAGACCAGGCAACACTTCAAACGCCCGCACTGGCCCGAGACCTTGGTCGGGTTCAAGACCAGGTTCTGGTGCTTGGCCATCTTGATCGACACCGGCGCGAATCGCGGCAGGAAGGTGCTGCAGCACAATTCGCGCCCGCAGGACCCGATGCCGCCCACCATCTTCGCTTCGTCGCGCACGCCGACCTGGCGCATGTCGATGCGGACGTGAAACTGCGCCGACAATTCGCGGACCAGCTCGCGGAAATCGATGCGCGTCTCGGAGGCGAAATAGAACGTGGCGCGGCCGCCGCCGTGCTGGAACTCGGCGCGGAACATTTTCAGTGGCAGCTGCCGGTTGCGCACGAGCTCCCGTCCGTAGGCCAGGGCTTCGTTGGCGCGCTGGCGGTTGGCCACCACGCGCTGCTGGTCGCGCTCGTCGGCGACGCGCAGCACGCGCGCCAGGGTCGCCGACGTCGGGCGCAGGGCGCTGCCCACCGCGACGGTGGCCACGTCGACGCCACCGTCGTCTTGAATGACCACCGTGTCTCCGCGCCGCAGGGTCAGCGGGCCGGCGTCGAACTCGAAGGTGCGGCCGGTGGGGTGGAACTTCACGCCGGCGATGTTGGCTTGCCGCTCGCTCATCGGGCGGCTCCGCGCGCGTCCGGACGTCGCCGCAGCGCCAGCAGCAGGCGCTCGACGGCGGTGACGGCGTTGGTGTTGGCGGCCAGTGCCGTGTCCGCCTCGACGATGGCGCCCAGCGCCCGGCCCAGCGCCGGCACGCCGCGCGCCGCCAGTATGTTCGCGCGCTCGCCGAACAGGGCCAGCTCGGGCGCGCCCGCCGCCGAGACCAAGGCATCGCGGTAGATTCGAGCCAGCAAGGCCAGCGCGCGCGGCAGCTCTTGCTTGTTTTCCTTGTCGCCGGCCACCGCAGAGGCGGCGTCGAACACCGGACCGACGTCGCGCGCGGCGGCCGCCTTTTCCAGCTCGTCGACCGCCGCCCACAGATCGCCTTCGCCTTCCGTCGACGCCGCCGCCAGCGTGGCGCCGATCGATCCGTCTGCCAGCACCGCCGCCACCGCCGCCCGCTCGGGCGCCACCCCTTGCGCCGTCGCCAGCGACACCAGTGTCTCCACCGCCAGCGCCTTGAACCGCACCCGCTGCATGCGCGACCGAATGGTCGGCAGCATACGTTCGGGCGCGGTCGTGCACAGAACGAAGTGCGTGCCGGCGTGCGGTTCCTCCAGCGCCTTCAGCAGACAGTTGGCCGCGTTCAAGTTCAACCGATCAGCGTCGTCGACGATGATCACCCGGGCGGGCGCTTCGTGCGGCCGCGTCTGAGCCAGCGAGACCATCGCCTGTGCTTGCTCCATGATGATGAACGCGCCGTCGGGGACGAACGTGGGCACGTCCGGGTGCAGGCCACTTTCGATGCGGCGGCAGCTGTCGCAAGCGCCGCAGCCTTCGCGCGGTTTGACCGGGCACGACAGCGCCAGCGCCAGGCCCAGGGCGGCGCTGCGTTTGCCGACGCCGGCCGGTCCTTCGAACAGATACGCGTGCGGGACGTGGTCGCCGCCGACCGCGCGACGCAGAACCGCCCTTGCCAGATCCTGTCCGAGCAAGGACGAAAGCTGCATGCGGCTCCGACCGTAACACGCCATGCGGGTCAGTCGACAGTGCGAGCTGTCAACGCTAACCTTGAGCTGCCGGCAGCACGCCGCACGGGAGAAGGCCATGGGAATTCTGGGAAGGCTGTCCACGCTGATCAAATCGAACGTCAACGACGCCATCGATGCCATGCAGGACCCGGCCAAGGAGATCGACCAGATGGTGCGCGACATGGAGGATTCCGCGCGCCAGGCCCGGTCAGAAGTCGCCGCGTGCATGGCGGGCGAAAAACAGCTGCAAAAACGCATCGAAGGTCTTGCCGTCGAGGCCAAGTCCTGGGAAGACCGCGCCGCCACGGCGGTGCGCGCGGGCGACGACGCCCTGGCCAAAGAAGCGCTGGTGCGCAAAGGGCAAAAGGAAACGGAAAAAGCGGAAGCCGAGAAATCCTTCCAGGAGCAGCAGGTCTACGTCGATCAGCTGACCGCCGGCCTGCGCGCGCTGGAGGCGCGGGTCAAGGACGTGAAGCTGCGCCAGGGCAGCCTGCGCGAGAAAGCGCGGGCATCGAAACGCACCACCGGTCTTGGCGGCACGTCAGCGTTCGACGACTTCGAGCGCATGTCGACCAAGATCGACGCCGTCGAGGCCGAGGCGTCTTTGACCGACGAGCTCGGCGGTCGCACCCCCGAATCGGCGGCCGCCGAGCGCAAGCTGAACGAGATGGCGCAGAAAAGCTCGGTGGATGATGCGTTGGCCGAGCTGAAGAAAAAGCTGGGCGGATAGGCCGAATTCGCGCCGCCCGCGCCGCGCAGAAAACGGGCGTGGTGGCGGATTCCGCTCTTTTTCCCTGTCCTCCGCGCTTGCGAAGTCCGCAGAGCGCTGGCGGGCGTGCTAACGTATTTGCGTTCGGATGAAGTCTTCGCGCGATCCCAACGTCCCCCACCGGGCAGCGCCACCGACCGCGCAAGGGGATACCAGCGACTTGGTGGATCTGAAGGCCATCGCCGCATCCACCCGGGCCAGTGCCACCGCGCCGGTGGTCAGCGCCGCCGAGCTGTCGGGCGTGGTCCCGCGCCGCGATTCGGTGGTGGGGGCGCGGGTCACCGAGAGCGGCGGCATTCCGCCTTGGTTTTACGGCGTGATTGGCTGCCTCAGCGTGATGGCGCTGGGCCTGGGCATCTTCTGGTACCTGGACGCGCCCACCAAGCATCCGCGGCTGGCCGAGGCCGCCGCCGAACGGCCCTTCGTGCCCGCCGCGCCACAGGTGACGCCTGCCGGTCCCGAGATCGTTCCCCTGCCGACGGCGGCGCCACCGGCACCAATCGCTCCCGTCGAGCCGGCGCACGCTGAAAAAGAAAAAGCCGCCCACCACGTCGGCGCCGCCAAGAGCGTCGCTCGTGCCGCCGCCGCGCAAGACGAGGCGCCCGCCGACAGCGTCGACGTGACCCTGAAAAAGCCGTCCGTGCTGGACACCTTGCTGGGTCCGGGAACGGCAGCCGCCAACCGTGATGACGGGAGCGGCAACAGCAACAAGCGCGATCCGCGACCGGCCGGCGCCGCCGCCACCGGCGAAACGGATCGCACGCTGAAAGACGTCGACGCAGCCCTGGACGATCTGCAGCCCAAGGTCCACGAATGCTTCCGGCGCTTCCAGATCCGCGGCACCGCTCAGGTGAAGATGACCGTCAGCCCCACGGGCAGCGTCGAATCACCCGCCCTGACCGGCGACTTTGAAGGCACGCCCACCGGCGACTGCGTGATCAAAGAGCTGGCGTCTGCCGCATTGCCGCCGTTCAAGGGCGGTCCTGTCAGCGTCTCCCACGCCTTCATCTTTCGATAGGCGGCGAGTCTTGAATAGCCGGAAGTCGGCGGTGTCAGGCGCCGGTGGTTTCGGGCGGGCGCGCAGCGGGCGGGTCGGGTGCCGTCT
This sequence comes from Polyangia bacterium, assembly GCA_036493295.1. Classification (GTDB taxonomy): domain Bacteria; phylum Myxococcota_A; class Polyangia; order Fen-1088; family Fen-1088; genus DATKEU01. Next base: position 32,949 of record DASXQB010000508.1, read on the forward strand.
GGCGGCGGACGGTCAGTAGCAGAAGCGCGGCCATCACGCCCAGCAGCGCCAGGCCCACGATCAGCGCGGCGATCAACAGCGCGCGGCTGCCAGGGGCCAGGCGCAGGGGACCAAGCGTCGACCACTGCTCGCCGGTGGCGGCCGCCGGATCGGCCGCGCTGGTCACCACCACGGCCACGGCGGCGGGATCCAGGCCGGGCACGCTGCCGGCCACCAGCTTCTTGATATCGACCTCGGCCAGCGGGATTTTTCCGCCTCGTGCTTTGATCAATACCGCCGCCCGCGCTGGGGTCCGGGCGCGCCCATCGACGGCCAGCGCGTCGATCTCTTCGGGCACCAGGTGCACGCGGGCGCTGACCACGCCGTCGGCGATCTCCAGCGTGCGCGCCACCTCACCGGCCAGCGCGTCCAGATAGCGGGCCCGCTCCTCGGACGCGGTGGGGATCAGGCTGGGCTGGCCATAGACCTCGGCGAATCCGTGGCGGCGTTCGCGCGGTAGGCCCAGCGAACGCAGCTGTTCCAATGCGCGCGCCTCGTCCGTTCGCGCCACGCGCACCTTGAACACCAGCGCGCCACCGCCGTTGTTGTTGCTGTCGTCATCGGGTTGCTTTTCCGCGCCGATGCCCACCCGTTCCAGCGCCGCCACTGTCTCGTTGGCGCTCGGCTCCTCGAGGCCGTGCAAGATGGCGGTGGAACAGCCACCGGCGGACGCAACGGTCAGCGCCAGCAAGACAGCACCGAAAACTTTTCCGTCTGCAGCGCGCATCGTCACTCCGGGTCGGCCATCTCGACGCGCAGCAGATCCACCGCGCGGGCGTGCAGGCGACAGGCCCACGATTTGGACAGGCCCAGCTCGCGGCCGGCCTCTTCCAGGTTTTTGTCGGCGAGATAATAAAGTTCCATCAGGCGGCGTTCCTTTTCGGGCAGCCGGCTCAAGGCTTCACGCAGGCGGCCGGTCTCCTGGCGCATTTCCAGCGCGGCGTCGGGTGGCGGCAAGCGCTCATCCGCGACGTGGGCGGCGGCTTCCAGCGAGGTGATGTGCACGGTGGCGACGCCGGTCAACGCCCCCGCGATCTCGGCCAGCGTCTGCTCGGTGCTGGCGCCGCCGCCGGCCGGGACGGCGCCGTCGGCCAGCGCGGCGCCTTCGCGATCGGACTGGCTTTGCAAGTATTCGTTGGCCCGCTCTTCGGCGCGGTACCGGGCATAGTCGGCGCGCGAATACCAACCCATCGTGCGCAACCCGTCGTACATCGCGCCGCGGATGCGGTAATAGGCGAAGGTCGAGAACGCCACGCCCTGGCGCGCGTCAAAACGTTCGGCTGCTTCGACCAGACCTTTCGATCCGTAGCCGACCAGATCCTCGACGTCGATGGACGTGGTCAGGCTTTTTTTGACCTTGTGGGCGATGGCCTGAACCAGCGACAGGTGCTGTTCGATGAGCTGGTTTTTTTCCGCCGCCGCCATGAGACTCCCCGGCGAATAGAGCAAGGGTTGCGTTGCGCCGTCAAGTGGGCGAGGAAGAACAGTCGCCATGGCATCCTTTCGTCAGCTCTCCACCGTCGACGTCAACGACATCTTGCGCTTGTTCGGCGCGCCCGCCGCCGTCGCTCACGCCGCCATCGCTGCCGGGACGATCAACACCAACGTCCGGATCGACACCGCCGCCGGGCGGTTGTTCCTGCGGGTGAACGAAGGCAAATCACTGGACGATGTCGCGCGCGAGGCGGCCATCGTTTCGTACCTGGCGGCGCGCGGGGTGCCCACGCCAGCCCCGTTGCCAGCCACCGACGGTGCGCCGTTCTCGCGCTGGCAGGGTCAGCTGGTGTCTCTTTTTCCCTGGCTGCCGGGACGGACGCTGACCCGCGCCGACGTCACGCCCGCTCACGCCCACGCGGTGGGACGCGCGCTGGCGGCGCTGCACCTGGCGGGCGCCGACTATCCCGATCAGCGCGCCGGCCGTTATGAACCGTCGGAGATCGATCGCCGCTTGCAGAGCATAGCCG
>DASXQB010000509.1:0-4409 GCA_036493295.1 Polyangia bacterium
CCGCTGTTGGTCGCGCTGGCGCCGTCCGGGGTCTCCGCACGCGCGTAGATTATCAGGTTCGCCGTCGGTGATGAAGCCAGGTCGGCGACGATCACCGCGCGCCGCGGCTATCAGCGCTTGAAAAAACTGGACGACGACGAGCGCGACGGGGAACCAAAGAACGACCGGCCCCGGCCTTCGTCCAACAATTCGGCGGCCCGGTCGCGCACCTTGGGATTGGGATCGTGATGGGCCGCTTCTTTGATGACCGGGGTGGCGGCGGCGCCGGCGCGACGCAGGAAGGCCTGCGCGCGCTCGGCGGTCTTGTCAGCGCCCAGCGCGGGGACCACGGCCTTGATCAACGCGGGATCGGTCTTCAGTGCCGGGTTGGCCCGCACGGCCTTCTCCGCGCCGGACAGCCCTTCGGTAAAACGGCGCTGTTGTAGGTTGCCAAGCGCGGCAGCGTAATCGCCCGTCGGCGCAGCGCCGGCGCCGGCGCCGGCGCCTGTCGACGGTGGTGGCGGCGGCGACGCGACGGCCGGCGCCGGTGTAGGCCGGGACGGCGGAGGGGGCGGCGCCAGCGACAGTGATCGTTGCTCGGCCATGCGGTGCGAAGGTGCCGGCGCGGCAGGCACCGCCGGTGAGTCGCCGTGGCGAAGCAGCACCCCGATGGCCAGCGCCGCCACCGCGGCGACCGCCAGCGTGGCGCCGACCACCCGCCCTCGCCGCCGCGCCTGCGCCCGCGGCGACGCGGGCGGCGACAAAACCGGTGGCGCGGCCGGCGCGTCGGGCGTCGTTCGATCCACCGCGGCCATCTGCGGCGCCCCGCCGGCCAGTTGCCGACCCTCTGGCGTCTGCTCCAGCGCCTGGGAAAACTCCGCCGCCGACTGGAAGCGATCGGCCGGCGCCTTGGCCAGCGCGCGTCGCACCACCTGTTCCAGCGCCTCCGACGCGTGCGCCTCGGGACGGACGGCGCTGATGGACGGCGGCGGCGACTCCCGGTGCATCAGCAGCAGATCGCCGACGTGATCGGACACGAACGGCTTGCGCCCAGCCAGCAACTCGAACAGCAGCACGCCGACGGAATACAGATCCGAACGCGCGTCGATCGCGCCCTCCGCGCCGGTCTGCTCGGGCGACATGTAGCTGGGCGTCCCGATGGCCAGCCCGGCGGTCATGGCCGGCCCGTCGCGCAGCTTGGCCAGGCCGAAGTCCAGGATGCGCAGGTGATCGACCAGGCCGGCCTCGTCACCCAGGATCAGATTGTCTGGCTTGAGGTCGCGGTGGATGATCCCCTGCGCGTGGGCGTGGGTCAGGCCGGCCAGCAGTTGCCGGACGATGCGCAGCGTTCGCCCCACCGCTGGTGGCCCCGCCTGGAGCACATCGCGCACCGTCGTCCCGGTGACGAAGTCCATCACCAGGTACGGCTGCCCCTCGACGCCGAAGTCGATCACCGAAACGCAGTGAGGGTGGTTAAGGCGACTCATCGCCCGCGCCTCATTTTCGAAGCGGCCCAAAAATGCCTTCTGGGCGGCGATCCATGGGTGCAAGAACTTCACCGCCACCGGGCGGGCCAGCTGCACGCGCTCGGCTTTGTAGACCACGCCCATGGCGCCCGCGGCCAGCTTGCTGATGATGCGATAGCGCCCTTGCAACACGCGGCCGATGCGCGGATCGGGGGCGGACGACTCGGGCGGCTCCACGCGCCGGGACGTTATCACAGCCGCTTTCGCTGTCCGGGCCGCGCCCGCCCGCGTAACATCCCCGCATGAGCGAGCTAGCCGACACCATCAGCGAATCGATCGAGAAAAGCCGCGAATCCCGCCTGAACGCCATCGTCGCCCTCAGCGTCGCCGTCACCGCCACGGTCACCGCGCTGTGCAACGTCAAGGACGGCAACATCGTGCAGGCGATGGCGCAAGCGCAGGCCAGCGCCGTCGACACCTGGTCGTATTACCAAGCCAAAGGCACCAAGCAGATCATCGCCGAGTCCGCCCACGATCAACTGCAGATCGAAAAGGACCTGACGCCCAACCTCGGCGCCGACGCGCGCGCGTTGCTTGACCGCAAGCTGGACGACTACGCGCAGAAGATCGCCCACTACGAAAAAGACAAGGCCGAGATCAAGAAGACCGCCGAAGGTCACCAGGACGAATACGATCGTCTCAACGAACGCGACGATCAGTTCGACATGGCCGAGGCCACGCTGTCGATCGCCATCGCCTTGTTCGGCGTGACGGCCTTGACCCAGAAGCGCGCCTTGCTGGTGACCGCCCTGGTGTTCGCCGCCATCGGCGTCTTCTGGGGCGTGTGCGGGTTTGGCGGCTTGCGCGTTCACCCGGCATTTCTGTCCTGGCTGCTCGGGTAAAGCTGGCCCGTCGACGGCGACGGGTTTGACAAGGGGAGATCGGGCCGACAAGATCGCGCGCCATGACCGCCGACGCGCATTGCCCCGGCATTCTGGTCGTCGACGACGATCCGGACATTCGGGATTCCCTGCGCGAGGTGCTGGAGGACGAAGGCTACGGCACCGTCTGCGTGTCCAACGGCCGCGAGGCGCTGGACTACCTGCGGTCGGGCAAGCGGCCGTGCGTGATCTTGCTGGACCTGATGATGCCGGTGATGGACGGCTGGCAGTTCCGGCGCGAGCAGAAGCAGGACGCCGGCATCGCCGACATTCCGCTGATCGTCATCACCGCCACCGGCAAGCGCCCGGTGCTGGTCGACGCCGACGAGCTGGTGATGAAGCCGCTGGACCTGACCCGGCTGTTCGAGGCGATTGACCGTTACTGCTGATTGCGGCGCCTCGGGCACGCGAAAAGCGGCACGCGAACAGCGGACGCTACATCCCGCTCAGGAACTTCCACTTCTCGGTCTTCTTGTCTCTCTCTAGAACGAACCGATGGTAGTCGTTGACCCGGCGGTAGCGATCGCCTGACTCCGCCGCCAGCTCAAACGAACCGTCGATGAACACCTCGATCTCGGCACGGTTCTCTTTGACGTTGATGCTGCGGTACTCAAGGTCGTAGCGCAGCGACTTCACCCGTTGCAGTTTCCGGGTCAGCACCTCGCGCAGGCCCTGATAGCCGTAGTCGTCGTCCGAACGCGGGGTCCCCGAGTCCTCGAAATATTTGTCCGAGGCCAGCACCAGCAGGCCCTCGACGTTGCGGGTCAGCAGGCGCTGCCGGTAGGTCTCGATGACATCGATGATGTCCTGGTTCTGCTGCGTCTTGAGGACGGTGGTGCCTTCGATGTATTCCATCCGCGCGCAGGCGAACAGACCGACCAGGGCCACCAGGGCGGCGCCCAGCCGCACGGCCGACCGGCGCTGGCGAGCGAGAGAAGCGGCGTTCGTCAAAGGCGCGGTTTGGGTGGTCATTGCGGCTGCCTTCGCTGCCGGTGCAGGAAATGTTCCACCAGTGGCCACGACAAACCCCCGCCGCCCCGCCGCCCGCCACCCCACCGTCGCCGCCCGCCCTGCCTTCCCGTCGCGAGTCCCCGAGTGCGCGTGCCAGTTTGGCACAACCGTCGGCCTGCTTTGACGTGCGGCAGAGTTGTTGCGATAGTTGCCCGATGGCGGATGCAGTGACGTCGGGGTTCCGAGTGGGCCGGCCGGAAGACGATACCGAGCAACCCCGCGAATTCCCACGCTTCGAAGTGAACGCCTACGTGGACTTCACCGGCAACGAGGTGATGCTGTTCCATCGCATTCAGAACATCTCGCTGGGCGGCGTGTGCATTCAAACCGCCGGCGTGGAAGAAGTCGGCACGCTGGTCGATCTCGTGCTGAACTTTCCCGATCTGGACGCTTCCATCGGCGTCAAGGGCCAGGTGGTCTGGGCCAACCGCGAAGACCCGATGGACATGGGCGTGCGCTTCATCGACCTCGACGAAGAGCGCAAGGACACCCTGCGCAAGTACATCAATCTGGTCCGCAAAGCCTGAGCGGACGATTCGGCCCGACCTGTCCGCTCAGGCGAGGGCCAGCAGCGGATCGGCGGCGGCCAGCCGCGCTTTCACGCTGCCGAGCCGGGCCAGGTAGCGGCGGTAGTCTTTGCCGGGCGCGGCGCCTTCGGTACGGCGCAGGTGGACGTCGGTGATGCGGGTGACGGCAAAGCGACAGGCGGCAAAGCGGAGCTCGGCGCCGAAGGCGGCGCGCTCGGCCACCGTGGGCGCGCGGACCGCGACATAGCCGGCGAAAAGCGCGGCCACCATCTCGGGACGAAAGTCGTCGCGGCCATACGCGAAGGCCAGCGTGGTCACCGCCAGGTCGTAGATGTACCGGCCCCAGGCCGCCTGTTCGAAGTCGATGAGCGCGCTCAGCGTCGTGTCTTCGTACATGACGTTGTCGATGAACAGATCGCCGTGGATCAATCCCGACGGCAGCTCGCGGTGGCGTTCAGCGTGCAGCACGGCCAGTTCGGGTTGCA
>DASXQB010000510.1:0-2236 GCA_036493295.1 Polyangia bacterium
CGAACTGGGATCCGCTTTGGTACCACGACACCATCGTCGGCCTGACCATCCAGAACCACGGGTTCAAGATGGTGGACCTGCCCGATACGCTGCAGAAGGTGAACGGCTACGTCCGGCTGGGCGAGATGACCCAGCTGTGGATGGTCATCTTTTGGGATCGCCGCCTGGCGGACATCGCCAATCTGCTGTTCGCGCCCGCCATCGCGGCCAGCGTTTACGTTCTGGTGCGACGATACGCCGGCACAGTGACGGCGATTGGCTGGGGTGTGGCGGTGATCTTGATGCCGGCCTGCGCCAGCCTGTTCCACAGCACGTACGTCGATCCGCAGAACGCAGGCCTCCTGCTGGGCGGCATCGTGTTCGCGACAGTCGACCGCCCGCGCTTGCGCGACGCCTGGCTGGCGGCGGTGGGGCTGGCGCTGGCGATCGCCTCGAAGGGGCTGTGTCTCATCTCGGTGCCCGTGACAGGCGCCGTCGCGGCCGTGATCCTGTTGCGGACGCACCGAGGCCATCGCCGGCCCGCCGCGATCGCCACGCTGCTCGGCGGCGCCTTGCTGATCGCCGCATTCGCCGCGACGACCTATCTGCGAAACTACTTCGCGTTTCACAACCCGTTCTGGCCGGACATGGGCGTCGAGCTCAAGGCCCTGAAGATCCACTGGCCGGGTCAAGGTCCGTGGGCGTCCGACCCCTCACGACCTGGCCTGCCGGTCAATTTGAACGAACCATTTCTCAGCCTGCTGGATCACCTCTACGCGCTGCCGTGGTCGGTCAAGGGGATGTACTTTGACCAGGCGGTCGACTACGGCATCGGCATCACCTGGGTGGCCATTCCGCTGGGGGCGGTGGCGTTTGTCGCTTGCCTGGTGATCGCCTGGCGTCGCCGGTTGGGCCATCCCGCGGTCAGTGACGGACCAGCACCGCCGCTGGCGCTGGCTCTCATCCTGGGCGCCATGGTGGCCGGCTCGCCGGCGCTCTGGGCGCCGCGCTATCACACGCCGGCGATCGGCCTGCTGGTTGCTCTGCTCGCCTGGCTGACCGCGCGTCCGGCCTGGGAGCGGCTCGGCGAATCGGCGCTGTCGATCGTGCTGGTCACGTCGGTGATGATGTTCTGGTGGACACCGGTGCGCTGGTATTTCACGCCCCCACGATTGATGAAGCTGATCGAGGCGCCCCGGCTGGAACGCGAACTGAGCCGGGAGCTGGGCGCGCCGACAGTGCTGGCCACGGCCGAGGCGCGCGAAAAGGAGCTCAAGCCAGGGACGCTGCTGGTGTTCAACGAACAATATGAAGGCTTCCCGTCACTGTTCTGGAACAACACCTTCTCGAACCGCGTGCAGTACATGAAAAGCGGATCGGATTTTCTCAGCCGAGCGGCAGCCGCCGGAGCCACCTGGGTCTTTATGGACGATCGGGATCCGCAAGTGAAGGTGGCGCGCACGGCCGGCTCCGGCTGGCAGGAGGTGGGCGTGTTGAACGCCATCAGGGGCGGAAGCACCTATCGCCGGGTGCCGATCGTTCCCGGCAAGCCGACGCCCGCGCCTGCGCCGCCAGTCATGGCCGGGCCGCCCAAACCGCCGACGCCCGCCGCCAAACCGGCCTCGCCGACGACGGCGAAAGATGCCGCTGCCACTCAGCCGCCGCAAAAAGTCGACGCCCTTCCCCTGCGAAAGACCGGCCTGCAACGACCAACGAGGCTGCACAGGTGGCGCGTCACTCCGTGACGGGCAGGACAACTCCTCGACGTACAGCACGTCCGACATCACTGGCGGCTTGCCGAGCATTCAAAGGTCCACTCCCACTACACGCCGACCAGTGTCTCATGCGGAAGGATTCTTCGGGATCCTGGGAAAAGCAATCTCTCGGCGTTACCAACTTTGAATCGAAACGCGCCTTTCGCGATAACCTCCGCGCATACATGAGGTCGTGGAACTCCAACTCAACGCCATTCAAATGCACCAAGCCAGCAACGGCCATCACCCGCTCACCGCCGGCTGCTTGATCGCATCTCGACGGCGGTGCACTAGCCAAGATCGGGCACGGCATTCCCATCAAAGCCAGCCACAGGCAACCGTCAAGTCCCAGGCGACTGCCCCGCGGGAAGACTTCGCCAGATCTCTTTGAGCGCCTCGAAGTAGCTTCGACGGACGTCTTCCGGTTCGAGCCCGGACGTCAGAAGCTCGCGATGGAGCTTGGGAAGCTGCCACCCAGGCACGACCGGATAGAGGTGATGCTC
>DASXQB010000511.1:0-12073 GCA_036493295.1 Polyangia bacterium
CTCCCGGCCCGGCGTCAACAAGCTCGCGACCACAATGGCGTTCACCGGCCGCTGATCGGCGTGTTCGGCGGCGCACGCGGCGCACACGGCAGCCAGCGTCCGTTCCAAACGCGACGCGCCCTTCCCCACCGGCATCCGCAACTTGCGTTCCCCATCGACAACGTCCCACTCCGGCCGCTTGCCGAAGAGGATCTCGTGCATGGTCACGCCCAGCGCCCACACGTCCGAGCGGAAGCTGGCGGGATCGCCCATCACAATCTCTGGCGCCATGTACGACGGCGTTCCGACCAGCACGGTCACCGCGGCGGTCTGGGTGGGGTTCGTCGCCAGGCCGAAGTCGGACAGGACGATGCGGCCGTCTTCCATGCGCAGCAGGTTCTCGGGTTTGACGTCGCGGTGGATGATGCCGGCGGCGTGCAATGCCGCCAGGCCAGAGACCAGCGCGCGTGCGTCGGCCACCTTCTCGGCGAACGGGCGCGGCTCCGCTCGGATCGCGGCGCGCAGTGTACCCTTGGTCGCCAGCTCCATCGACAGGAAGCGGTGACCGTCGGACTCGCCGATGTCGAAGACTCGGCAGACGTTGGGATGCTGGATCTGCCGACCGAGGCGCAATTCGCGCGAAAATCTTTCGCCCCAGTGCGGATCGCTGGCCAGTTCCTGGCTGAGGACCTTCAGCGCCACCGGCGTCTGGGTGATGCGATCGAACGCGCGCAGCACCACGCCGCTGCCGCCCTTGCCGACGTAGGCTTCGATCTGATAGCGGCCAGCCAGCACGGTGCCACGTTCGAGATCGATGGGTGGCTCGACCACGATCGGGTCGTCGCCGACGTCTGTGACGCTCACCTCACCGGCCACGCCGCCGCCGGGAGTCTGAATGCTCGCCACCCACCTAGCCAAGGCCATCTTCGCCGCCAGGAGCGTACCCTTTTTCACCCTTGCGGCCAAGTCTTGTGGTGGTCCCAGTCACGCGGCGCGAGCGCCGGAGCCCGTCCAAAAATCTGGACAAATAAGCCGACAAAATTCGGACGCTATTGCCGGGGTCTCGTCAGCGGCGGCTGCCGTTCGGACGGGCGGAGTATGACTTCGATCGTCGCGAATCGAACTGTCATATGACTTGGCCGCGCCTTCCGGGTTTCTTCGGCTCCAAGCCCAGCATACGCGCGGGCGTTTGTGAGGTCGCTGTCGTGATTGCGCGACGGCATCGCTCTTGCTGAGTCTCTGCGACAGCAATGAAAATCCTGTTGATGTCGAAGGATCGCCAGTTTTGCGACCGCACACGGCTGGCGTTCGCGCGCGAAGGCAGCGCGGTTCGGATCGCGGACCGGCAAGGGATCTGGTCGCGAGCCGCCTTGACGGACGATGTGATGCTCTTGCATTCGGCGAACGCGGCCAGCGCGGCCCGCTGGTGTCGGCTGGTTCGCCGCGTGCACCGGGTTGGACCGTTGGTCGCATGCTGCGACACCCTGGACTCGGCGGGCGTGGCCGCGGTGCTGGATGCCGGGGCTGATGATGTGGTGCCGGCGGCAGTTCCCGACGCCGAGTTGCTGGCGCGCGTCCGGGCGGTCTGCCGACGCAGCCCGAACGCCGGCGCCGGGCGACAGCGCTTCGGATCGATCATCGTTGACCCAGGCAGCCGCGGCGCCAGCGTCAACGGTCACCTGGTGCCTCTACGCCGGGCAGAGTTCCGCCTGCTCAGTTACCTTCTGGCCAACGCCGATCGCATCGTGGGAGCGCGGGAGCTGATCGAAGACGTCCTGGGCGGCAAGCACACCGGCGACAATGCGCTGATCCGGGTCCACCTCTCCCAGCTGCGCCGCAAGCTGGGCGCCGCCGGGACCGCCATCGAGACCGTGCGCGGGCAAGGCTATCGCCTGACCAGCGCCGGCGCCGAGGTGATGCTGATGAAAAGCGCCTGAGGCTTCGCCGCGCTAGGTGCGTTGCCCGCTAGGTGCGCTGATCGATCGGCGTGTAGTGGTTCAGCACCGGACCGGTGTAGATCTGCCGCGGCCGGCTGATCTTGGTGCTCGGATCGTCGAACATTTCTTTCCAGTGCGCGATCCATCCCGGCAGGCGGCCGATGGCGAACATCACCGTGAACATGTTCGACGGGATCCCCAGGGCGCGATAGATGATGCCGCTGTAAAAGTCGACGTTGGGGTAAAGCTTCCGCTCGACGAAGTACGGGTCGGTCAGGGCCGCCTCTTCCAGGTGATAGGCGATGTCCAGCAGCGGATCCGGCACCTTCAGCTTCTTGACCACCTTGTCGGCGGCTACCTTGATGATCTTGGCGCGCGGGTCGTAGTTCTTGTAGACGCGATGGCCAAAGCCCATCAGGCGAAAGCCTGAGTCCTTGCGCTTGGCGAGGTCGACGAACTTCTGCGGGCCGCTGCCGTCGGCCTGGATCTGCTGCAGCATCTCGAGCACTTCTTCGTTGGCCCCGCCGTGCAGCGGACCCCACAGCGCGCAGATGCCGGCCGAGATGGCGGCGAACAGGTTGGCCTGCGAGCTGCCCACCATCCGCACCGTCGACGTGCTGCAGTTCTGTTCGTGGTCGGCGTGCAGGATCAAAAGCAGGTTCAAGACCTTGACCAGCTCTTCGTCGATCTCGTACGGCTCGGCCGGGACCGAGAACATCATGTTCAGGAAGTTGGCGCAGTAGCTGAGGTTGTTCTTCGGGTAGACGAACGGCTGCCCGATCGACTTCTTGTACGAGTAGGCCGCGATGGTCCGCATCTTGGACATCAGACGAGCGATGGTGTGCTCGGTCTCTTCGCGGTTCTTCACGTCCAGCGCTTGCGGGTAAAAGCTGGATAGCGACAGCACCATGGCCGACAGGATGGCCATCGGGTGCGCGGTGCCGGGATACCCGTCGAAGAATCGCTTCATGTCTTCGTGAAGCATCGAATGCCGGGTCAGCTGGCCCGAGAACTTTGAAAGCTCGGTGGTGTTCGGCAGCTTGCCGTAAATCAGGAGATAGGCGACCTCGACGAAGGTGGACTTTTCGGCCAGCTCCTCGATCGGGATGCCGCGGTAGCGCAGCACGCCCTTCTCGCCATCCAGGAAGGTGATGGAGCTGGTGGTGGACGCCGTGTTGACGAACGCCGGATCGATCGTGACGTACCCGGTCTGCGCGCGCAGCTTGCCGATGTCGACCGCCCGTTCTGCTTCGGTCCCTTCGATCACCGGGAGCTCGATGACCTTCGCGTCGATCTTCAGTTCTGCCTTTACTGGCGGCGTCTTCACTTGAGTTTTTTCCGGCACGAGCTCCCTCCGTTGACCTGGCGTGCGCAGCATAACCTATATACTCGCGCCGTGAACCCGATAACCGCCGCGCTCCTGTTGCTGGTCTCCGTCGACGCTGGTCCAGCGACAAGCGGCGCGAACGCGGACGGTGTGCCGGCAATGACCGCGCGGCTGGATGCGCTGTACGCCCGCCGCGACGATCGCGCCGCCTGGGCCGAGCAGCAGAAGCTGGCCACCCAGGCTCTGGGCCGCGCGCCCGGCGACTACACGGTGCTGTGGCGAGCGGCGCGCGTGTACTTCTGGATGTCCGACGATCCGTCGGCCGACAACGACCAGCGCTCGCAGTGGGGCAAGCAAGGCTGGGATCTGGCGGAGCAGGCGATCAAGGCCAATCCAAGCGACGTGGCCGGGCACTACTACGCCGCCGTCTGCATGGGCAGCTACGCGCTCGGCCTGGGAATCATGCGCGCGTTGTCGCAGGGTCTGGAGGGAAAGTTCAAGGAACGCTTGAAGCGCGCCGAGGAGCTGGAGCCCAAGTATCAGAACGGCGGGATCTTCATCGCCTGGGGGCGTTTCTACGACAAGCTGCCGTGGCCGAAGCGCGATCGAAAGAAGGCGCAGCAGTACGAGCGGCAAGCCATCCAGATGAACCCGGCCAGCCTGAGGGCGCGGGTTTACCTGGCGTCGTCACTGATCGAAGACGGCCGCCCGGACGAGGCCAAGCCGCTGCTCGACGAGGTGCGGGCGGCGCCCATCGGCCGCTACGATGCGCCCGAAGAGAAGCGCGCCAAGGCCATGGTCGACCACGTGGCGGGAAAGCTCAAATAGCGCGCGCCAGGGGCGGCTCGCCGGCGGCGGGCAGGATCGTGGTGGTCACGGCGCTGCACGGCTGCGGATAGAAAAGATAGTTGGCCACCACCGGCTGGCCCGAATAGCGCTGGGCATAGTCGCCGGGATCGAAGCCATCGGGCGGCCCGGTGAGCTCGCCGAAGTCCAGGTGGCGGATGTCGTGTTCGGCCAGCGCCGCCACCAGCGACTGAAATCGTTTCAGCAACACCGGATCAAAAACCCCCGTCCGCGGCACCTCGGTGATCACCGGCGCGCCATCGGGCGCCCGCTCGAGGCGCATCGCCACCTGCTGGACGCCGGCGCAGCGGGCGATGGAAGACAAGGCCACGCGCAAGTACAGCTCGTCGATGAAGTCGGACTCGGGCGCGGCGGCCGGAACCAGTCCTTCTCGCATCTCCAGCAGCGACGGCGTGCGACCGAGACACAGGACGTAGACGTAGTCGCAATACTCTTCGGCGGTGCCGGGGCGAAAGACCGCCAGCGCCTTCAACCGTGCAGCCAGGGTACGAGCCAGCGCCTGCCCGTCGCCGACGCCGACACCGGTGCGAAAGGCGGCCTCGTCGTCGCGCTCGTCCCAGCGCTTGGTCGGGTACAACCGGGCCAGCATCTCGTCGATGGCCGCGAACATCGGGCCCTTGCGCGCATCGCAGCCGCCCTTGCGGCCGCAATCGGTGCAGCCGCCCGCGCCCCCGGCTTGGCCCTCAGTGTGCGCCACGCTTCGCCGCCGCCAGCGCTTCGTCCATCATCACCTGGTGCTGCGCCGGATCCGCCCAGCGCGCCTGGCCCACGGCCGGAAGCTCGGCGATGGGATCGAAGTAGTAGTAATAACGCCCCAGCTCGACGCTGGGGCTGGTGTACACGGAAATGCCGGTGACGCGATCGTAGTGCTCGTACGAGTGCGCGTCGCGCTTGCCCCCGCCGCCCGGCGCATCCACCACCACCGTCGGCGTGTTGAAGCCCGCCGTGTTGCCGCGCAAGGCCTTCTCGATGGTCAGCCCGGTCTCCAACGTGGTCCGCAGATCCTCCACGCCCTTCACCAGGTCGTGCATATAGATGTAGTACGGGTGAACGTTGACGTAGCTCAGGCGTTTGACCAGCAACTTCATGGTCGGCACCTGGTCGTTCACCCGCCGCTGCAGCACGGTCTGGTTCCGCACGGTGATGCCGCGCTCGAACATCCTGTCCATCGCCGCCTTGGTGATGGCGGTGATCTCGTTCGGGTGGTTGAAGTGGGTGTGGATGACCACTTCCTTGTGCTGCTTGCGTCCCAGCTCGACGATGCGGGTGACGGCGTCGGTCCAGGCGTCGTCGGTGAGGATCTTCTGCGGCATCACCGCCGGGCCCTTGGTGGCGTAGCGCATGCGCCGCACATGATCGATAGAAAGCAGCGCCTCGCCGATCTGGGTGATTTGTTCGGGGCGCAGCTGATAGACGTCGCCGCCCGAGATGACGATGTCCTCCAGCTCGGGGCGCGAGGCGATGTAATCGAAGGCTTGCTGCCAGCGCTCGGCGTTGACCTTCAACTGAAACTTCGACACCTCTTCGGTGTCGATGCCGACGGCGTAGCTGCGCGTGCAAAACCGGCAATACACCGGGCAGGTGTCGAGAGGAAGGAACAGCGCCTTGTCGACATAGCGGTGGGTCAGGCCGGGCACCGGCATGTTCGCCCGCTCGTGCAGTGAATCCAGATCCAGCTTCGGGTGGTCCGGCAGATGCCGCGAGATCACCGGGATGAACTGCAGCCGCAATGGATCGTCGTACGGGTTGCTCCAGTCGATCAGCGACAGCAGGTAGGGCGACACCCGGACGGACATCGGCGCGCGTTCGAACCCGCGCTGCGCGTCGCGAATGAAGTCGTCGGAAACAAGACCTTGAATTGCTGCTAACAGCTTCGGGATGTTCGTGATCGAGTGCTTGGCCTGCCAGCGATGGTCCAGAAATTCAGCCTCGGTTATGGCGGCGTAGGCGGGAATCTTGCGCCAAAACGGGCCGTCCAGAAGCTGGGCATGGTGCAGCGTCGCCGGATCAACCGGCGGCTTCAGTGCGGGGGGCGGCGGCAGCACGGCCGCCAGCTTGCTTTCCACAGCCATGCTTTCACAGCGTAACGTGGCGGCGCGTCGGTTGCCAAAGGTTAAGCGCCTTTCGGCGCGCAATCGTTGGCGCTCACGGTAGCTTCCACAAGAGCAGGCCCACGTCGTCGCCGGAGCGGATGACCGTTCGCAGCGCGGGCGTTCGCGGCGCTGCGTTCTCTGCTGGCGCCGGGTCCGCCACCCGATCGACGAAGCCCAGCACCTGCACCGCATCGCCGTCGGCCACGGTCACGACGTCGCCCTCCCCGTCGCCGCCCACCAGCTGGCCGCCCTGCGCCAGGATCGCCACGGCGCCGTCTGGCGACGTCAACAGGAAGTCATGCCCTTCTTCGACTAAAAGGCATACGTCCAGGGCGCGCCGCGTACTATTCTCCCAGACGGTTCTTATGTCGGACAAAGGGGCGCCGCCGGCCCGTCGCAGGCACCGGGCGATACCATGCAGCTTGACTGGCGTTCCGCTGGCCGCATGCAATGCCTCGGCGAGCGCGCACGGCGGGGTTCCCAGCAACGACAGCCGCCTTTCGATCGTCCAGCGCGCCGGCGCTGACGAAATTGGCCTGGCGCCTTCGCCGAACCAGGGTCCAACCAGCAGCGCCCGCAGCGTGCCCCAGTTCACCAAAGTTTCCAGCCCGCGCGCCACGTGGTCGGGGCGGCCGCGCGCCGCCGTCAACAGTTGCGCGCGCAGGCGAATCGCCGCCGATGGTGGTGGCAGCGGCGACGTTCGCCGGAAACCGCCCGCGATCGCCAGTTCGGTCACTGCCTCCATCAACCTTGACCTTAGGGTCAGCGGGACGGGCCGTCCATAGATGGAACCGAGCAAGCTGACCAAACGCTGCGCCGTTTGCGGGATGCGCTTTGAAGCGTCCGCCTTGATGTGCGCGACCGACGCCAAGCCTTTGGGCCCCGAAGATCCCAGCGCAGCGGACCTGGGTAACTACCGTCTCATCCAGCGCATCGGCGAGGGAGGCATGGGCGCGGTCTATCGCGCCATCCACCGCAAGCTGGATCGAACCGTGGCGATCAAGGTTCTGCAGCGCGATCTGACCAACGAAGCGGGCCTCATCAACCGCTTCTTTCACGAGGCACGCGCCGCCAACACCGTCCGCCACCCGCACGTCATCGAGGTCTACGACTTCGTCGAGAGCGGCCGCGACATCTACTTCGTGATGGAGTACCTGCGCGGCGAAGATCTGCACGACGCCATTCATCGCCGCGACGGCGCGCCGATGACCATCGAACGGGCGGTTTCGATCCTGGAACAGATCTGCTCTGGCCTGCATGCCACCCACACCCGCGAGATCGTCCATCGCGACATCAAGCCCGAGAACATCTTTTTGGCCGAGAAGAGCGGCGTCCGCGACTTCGTGAAGATCTTCGACTTCGGCGTGGCCAAACTGGATCGCCCGGACGGCCGCATGACCGTGGAAGGCGCGGTGCTGGGCACGCCCGAGTACATGTCGCCCGAACAGGCCCGCGGCCAGCCCATCGACGGTCGGTCGGACATCTACTCGCTGGGTTGCGTGGCGTACGAAATGTTCAGCCGGCAGCACCTCTTCCGCGGCCGCACCCAGGTCGAGGTTCTGTCGGCTCAGATCCACATGCAGCCGGCCTCGCTGCGCCAGCTGGTGCCGGCCATCCCGGCGGCGCTGGACGACGCGGTCCTGCGCGCGCTGGCCAAGTCTCCCGACGCCCGCCCGCAAAGCGCGCTGGCCTTCGCCGAACTTCTGACCAAAGCGATCGGCCGCGGCCTCACCGACGGCGGCGCGTTCACCGGCGCTCGCCGCGCGCCCACTCGCCCCACCCCAATCACCGGTCTTCTCTTGCGGGCCAGCGACAATCGATCGAAGGCCTGGAGGCCGGTCGCGTTGGCGGCGATGGCGGTCACCCTGCTGGCCGGCGCGATGGTGCTGGCCAAGCGTGGCTCTGCCCCCGACACCGTCAACCGACCAGCTCTGCCGACCACCGCCGTCGCCTCGACCGCGGCACCCGCAGCCGCCCCGATACCACCTGGGGTCGGCGCGGCGGAAGCGCTGACCACCATCACCTTGCAGTCCGAACCGCCTGGCGCCGACGTCATCACCGCGGCAGGCCAGCAACTGGGTGTCACGCCTTACCGCCTGACCGTCCGGGCCGGCGGCGAGCAGCAGGTGCGCCTGCAAAAATCCGGATACCGGCCGGTCGAGCGGCGGTTCGGCACCCGAAACGACGCCACCATTGCCGTCCGCTTGGTCCCGATTCCCGCAGAAAACCGGGGTTTGCGCCGCCGCGACCGACCGGGTTCCGAAGCCGAAACACGATCCGCCCTGGACTCCCCGGCAGGGACGATCGATCCTTTCGGCAGATGAGCGGCACCATCCCCGGAATCCCTGCGGATCCGGCCGACCTGCAGGAACGTTTGGCGCGCGAGCGTCTGGCGGCGGAGCCCAAGCCCGGGAACCGCATCGGCGCTTATCGCCTGCTGCGGCTCCTCGGCCAGGGCACCACTGGCCGCGTCTTCGAGGTCGAGCATCAACGCATCGGGCGGCGCGCCGCCATGAAGACCCTGGCCGCCGAGGCCGCCGTTCGCAAGGAGGCGGTCAAGCGCCTGTTCGCCGAGGCGATGGCCGTCAATCGCATCAACCACCCGCACATCGTCGAGATCACCGACGTCGTCGAGGGTGGCGTGCATCTGGTGGTCGACGCCGGCCGCGAATCCATCGCTCCCCAAAAAGTGAACGCGCTGGTGATGGAGCTTTTGGAAGGCGAATCATTGGCCAAGGCGATGGCCCACGACGGCCCGCTGCCCGCCGAGCGGTTCTTGCCCATCCTGGCCCAGGTGTGCGAGGCGCTGGCGGCCGCCCACGCGGTGGGGTTCGTCCACCGCGACCTCAAACCGGACAACATTTTTCTGATCGAGCGCGACGGCCAGGCGGACTTCGTCAAGCTGCTGGACTTCGGCCTGGCCAAGGTGGTGAAGGTCGACCCCAATAAAAGCAGCCCGTCGCTGCAGACACTGGACGGCACCTTTCTGGGCACGCCGGCCTACGCCTCGCCCGAGCAGGCGTCGGGCAAACGCATCGGTCACGAGACCGACATCTATTCGGTGGGCGTGGTGCTGTATGAGCTGATCAGCGGCCACTTGCCGTTCCAGGGCAGCTCGATCGCGGATTTCATTCTGCAGCACCTGAACGCGCCGCCGCCGCCGTTGCCCCAGGACATCGTTTCAACCAGTCTTGGCCGCACCCTGGACGCGGTGGTGCATCGCTGCCTGGCGAAAAATTCCGCCGAAAGATTTCAGGCCGCCCAGCTGGCGGAGATCTTCTGGTCGCTGTCGCGCGGGCAAAGCGTGCGCTTCACCATTCGCGAGGATTATCGCTCGCCCACGTACATCACGCCGTCGCCGCGCAAGCGTCTGGGCACCCAGATCGCCTGGGGACTGGGCGTGGGCCTGACCGCGGCGTTGATCAGCGCCGGCGTGGTCAGCCAGCTCCGCGGCCATCGTCCGCGCCCGAGCGCGGCCACGGCCAGCAGCGAACTCGCGCCGCCTCCCGCGGGCCAAGCGGCGGCCGCGCCGGCGCAGGTGACCGTTTCATTTGATTCCGATCCCGCCGGGGCCGAGGTGCGGGTCGTTGGCAACGACACCGTTTTGGGTGTCACGCCGTTCGTGCACCGGTTCGTCAAACAGGATCATCCGATCGAGATCGAGCTGCGCGCCGCAGGCTACGAGACCGGCCATCTGACGTTGTCCCTCTCCGTCAGCCGCACGGTCAGCGCCACGCTGAATCGCTCCGCCGCCACCCGCCGGCGAACCGCGCCGCGCGAGCTGCAACGCGAATCGACCATCGATCCGTTCCATTAGAGGGAGATGCTAGGATGGTCGTGCGATGTTCGGACGCACGGTGGTGTTCGTTCTCGGTCTTCTGGTGCTAGCGCCAGCGACGGTGGCGCACGCCCAGGACGCCCCGCTGGAGGAATCCGAGCAGCAAGCGCGCGAGTTTTTCCGCCAGGCGGAGATCAACTTCAACCTGGGGAAGTTCGCTGACGCCCTGG
Source organism: Polyangia bacterium (assembly GCA_036493295.1). Taxonomy (GTDB): domain Bacteria; phylum Myxococcota_A; class Polyangia; order Fen-1088; family Fen-1088; genus DATKEU01. Next base: position 10,212 of record DASXQB010000511.1, read on the forward strand.
CCGCTTACCAGGCGGCGTACCAGGCCAAGCCGCTGACCGCGTTTCTGTTCAACATCGCCCAGTGCTACCGCTACATGGGCAAGTACGAACGGGCGCGGTTTTTTTATCGCCGCTATCTGACGCTGGAGCCGAAGACGCCCAACCGCCGCGTGGTCACCGATCTCATCGCCGAGGTGACGCGCCTGATGAAGGAGCCATCGGCCACGCCGCCCGCACCGGCGGAAGCCGCCCCGCCGCCGGCGGCTGTCGTGGCGACGCCCAGACGGACGGCGGCGCCCAGCACGGCGGCGAATCGCCCTTCATCTGCAGCGGCGGTGAACTTGGCCGCGCCACCGCCTGTCGGCGCGAACGAAACCACGCTGGTGGCGCAGCCGGCGGCTGACACCGAGCAGGCCCACGGCAAGCCGCTCTACAAACGCTGGTGGTTCTGGAGCGGCCTCGCCGCCCTGATCGCCGGCGGCGTGGTCACCACGGTGCTGCTGACCCGCCAGGATCCGTCGCACGGCACGCAGCTGCCCATCGACGGGCGCAACTGACCGTAGCCCTCAAAGCCGCAGGACGAAACGCGATGGCCCACGCTGGATGACCAGCGAAGCGTGTTGGCCACGGCCGAGGCGTTCTTCCACCGCCTTCAAGCGCTTGAGGTTCACGCCGTGTCCGTCCAGCAGCAACAAGATATCGCCTTCTTCCAGGACGCCGCTGGCCGGCCCGCGTGGATCGACGGCCGTCACCTGCAACCCGTCGCCGGCCGGCAGTCCCAGCGCCGTCGCGTCCGGCGAATCCAGCTGGCGCAAGCTGACGCCCAGAAACGTGCTGTCCCCGACGCTGCCGCCACCGCCTTGCGCGCCCAGCGTCACCACCGCCTCGACGCGCTTGACCCCGCGCAGGGCGATCACCTTCACCTTTTCCCCCGGGCGCAACAGCGCCACAGTGGCGGTCAGGCGGCGGTAAGCGTCGATCGACTTGCCGCCCAGCTCGACGATCACGTCGTTCGGCCGCAGCCCGGCCGTCTCCGCGGGCGACCCGCGGCCCACCACGTTCAGCAGCGCGCCGGGGGTGAACGACACCCCGAACTCCTTGGCGCGCTCGACGGTGAAGTCCTCGCCGCCGACGCCCAGGTATCCGCGCGCCACGCGGCCTGAGGCGCGGATCTGATCGGCGATCTGGCGTGCCAGATTGATCGGGATGGCGAACCCGACGTTCATGGCCACCCCCGGATTGATGATCGCCGAATTGATCCCGATGACCTCCCCGCGAAAATTAAAAAGCGGGCCGCCCGAGTTGCCTTGATTGATGGCCGCGTCGGTCTGGATGAAATCTTCGTAGCGCGGATCGATGTCGCCCAGCTTTTCGCCGATGATCCGGTTCTTGGCGCTGACGATCCCCATCGTCACCGTCTGCCCCATGCCGAGAGGGTTGCCGATGGCCAGCACGTAATCGCCGACCCGCACCTTCTCCGAATCGCCCAGCGTCACCACCTGCAGGTCGTGCGGCGCCTTGTCCAGCTTGATCACCGCGACGTCGGTGGCCGGATCGCTGCCCAGCACCTTGGCCGACAGCTGCCGGTTGTCGGTCAGCTTCACCAGCACCTCGTCTGCGCCCGCCACAACATGGTTATTGGTGAGAATGATCCCGGCCCGATCGACGATGAAGCCCGACCCCAGCGCCTCTTGCCGCTCCTGCGTCGCACGCGGCGGTGCGCCCAGGCCGAACTGCTCGCGCATGAGGCGGCTCCAGGGATCTTCCATGGCCGGGCGGCGAATGATCTTGGTGCTCTGGATCGTCACCACCGACGCCTTCACCCGATCGACCAGCGGCGCGACGGTCCCCGACTCGCCGCCACCAACCGGCAACAACGCGCC
>DASXQB010000512.1:0-2642 GCA_036493295.1 Polyangia bacterium
CGTGCGCAACCGCGGCTGGGAGCAGCTGTGGGCGCGCGACGTGATCGCGATGCCCGACGGCTGGGAGTATCCGTGGTTCGCCGCGTGGGACCTCGCGTTTCACTGCGTCGCGCAGGCGCGCTTCGATCCGACGTTCGCGAAGCAGCAGCTCTTGCTGCTGATGCGCGAGTGGTACATGCACCCGAACGGCCAGCTGCCGGCGTACGAGTTCGCCTTCGGCGACGTCAACCCGCCGGTGCACGCCTGGGCCGCCTGGCGCGTCTACAAGATCGCCGTCGATCAGCACGGCCACCGCGACCGGACGTTCCTGGCGCGCATCTTTCAAAAGCTGCTGCTGAACTTCACCTGGTGGGTCAATCGCAAGGACGCTGAGGGAAAGAATCTTTTTTCCGGCGGGTTCCTGGGCCTGGACAACATCGGGGTCTTCGATCGCTCGAAGCCGCTGCCCACCGGCGGTCACCTGGAGCAGGCCGACGGTACGGCGTGGATGGCTTTTTACTGCGCCACCATGCTGTCGATGGCGCTGGAGCTGGCCCGCCACGATCCGTCGTACGAGGACATGGCCTCGAAGTTCTTCGAGCACTTCATCCACATCACCGACGCCATGAACGCGCTGGGCGGCAGCGGCCTGTGGGATCCGGAGGACGGCTTTTACTACGATCAGCTGCACGCCGATGAGCGCGAGTTCCCGCTGCGCGTGCGGTCGCTGGTCGGTCTTTTGCCGCTGATCGCCGTCGAGGTTCTGGAAGACGACGCCATCGACGCGCTGCCGGCCTTCAAGCGCCGCATGCAGTGGTTCCTGCAGAACCGCCCCGACCTGGCCGAACGCGTGTCGCTGAAGACCGGCGAGCACGGGCACATGCTGCTGGCTATCCCATCGAAGGATCGTCTGGTCAGCGTGCTGCGCTTCATGCTGGATGAAAGCGAGTTCCTGTCGCCGCACGGGATCCGTTCGGTCTCGAAGATTCACGAACGGCGGCCCTATCGGTTCTTTCACGGCGGTGAAGAGTTTCGCGTCGACTACGTGCCGGGCGAATCGAACAGCGGATTGTTCGGCGGCAATTCCAACTGGCGCGGGCCGATCTGGATGCCGGTCAATTACCTGCTGGTCGAAGCGCTGGAACGTTACGACCACTTTTATCACCAGGATCTGAAGGTCGAGTGCCCGGTCGGTTCGGGGCGGATGCTGACCCTGGGCGAAGTGGCGCGCGAGATCGGTGGGCGGCTGGCGGGAATTTTTCTAGCCGACGCTGACGGCCGCCGCCCGTGTCACGGTGGCGACGAACGGTTCGCCCGTGATCCACACTGGCGCGATCTGGTCCTGTTCCACGAATACTTTCATGGCGAGACCGGCCGCGGCGTGGGCGCCAGTCACCAGACCGGCTGGACGGCGCTGGCCATCCGCTTCATCGAGGATCGGGCGCGGGCCCGGGCGCGGCTGGCAGCGCCGGTGCCGCCCGATCACAAACAGCACAACGATACCCCGCGTGATCGCCCGACGGAGATCGCGCCGTGAACCGCGACGGCGAAGAATGGCTGGAGACCGACGGCCTGGGTGGGTTCGCCTCCGGGCCGGTGGTCGGCCCGCGCCGCCGGCGGTATCACGGTCTGCTGGTCACCGCGACCACGCCGCCCACCGGGCGCATGATGCTGGTCAGCGGGTTCGACGCCACCGTCGAGACGCCGGGCGGACAGTACGCCCTGTCGGCGCAGCGCTATGCCTCGGGCGTGGTCACCGGTGAAAGCGCGCGCTACCTGGACAGCTTCGTGGCGGATCCCTGGCCGACGTGGAGCTTTCGCTTGCCCGACGGCACGCGCATCGTGCACGAGCTCTTCGTGCGGCACGGCGCGCCGCAGGTGTTCTTGTCGTGGCGCCTGCTGGCGGGCTCGCGCGCGCCGTCGGCGGCGCCGGATCTGGCCTGGGCGCGGCTGCGGATCCGGCCGTTTTTTGCCGGCCGCGACTTTCACGCCCTGATGCACGAGAACAGCGCGCTGTCGTTTGATCCGGAGATCAAAGACGGCCACTTTCGCTTCCGGCCCTACGCCGGCGGCCCGGCAATCATCGTTTCGGCCAGCGGTCACTACCAGCACCAGCCGTTTTGGTACCGCGATTTTCTCTATGACGAGGAACGGGCCCGGGGCCTGGATTTCACCGAAGATCTGGCCTCGCCTGGCGAGTGGGCGTTCGAGCTGGGCGAAGGCGAAGCGGCGCTGGTGTTCGCTGCCGACTCGGCCGGCCGCGATGCCACGGTTGTTCCCGCGCGGCAGTCCTTGGAGGCAGCGCGAGCCAGCGAGCGAACCCGGCGCGAGGCATTTTCCTCGCGGCTGGAGCGCGCCGCCGATCATTATCTGGTGGCGCGGCGGGGTGGTCGCACGATCATCGCCGGCTACCCGTGGTTCGGCGATTGGGGGCGCGACACCTTCATCGCTTTGCGCGGTCTCGCCCTCGCGACCGGACGGGTGCGCGAGGCGATCGACGTGCTGGGGGCGTGGGCGGCGTTGGTGTCGGAGGGCATGCTGCCGAATTATTTTCCCGACGCCAGTGGCGCGCCGGAGTACAACGCCGTCGACGCTTCGCTGTGGTACGGGGTGGTGGTCGCCGAGACGGTGGCCCAGGCGCGTGACGGCGCGGCGCTGGATCG
>DASXQB010000513.1:0-18593 GCA_036493295.1 Polyangia bacterium
TGAACCTGCCACAGGTCTGGATTCATAGCCACCGGCACGGCAGGCCGGCAACCTGAGGGAGACGGTTTTGTCAGTACCACGCAGCATGGTTCGGGCGGCACTGGGGACGATTCTGATTTCCTTCGCAGCCTGTGGCGGCGACGGAGCGGGGGCGGGGATCATGCCGGCCACTGCGCAGGAGACCAGCAGCACCGGCGGCACGGTCGGCAGTGTTCTGGTCGATGTACCGGTGCCCGACGATCCGGTCACCGACAATCTCAGCGGCAGCAGCACGGAAGCGCCGCGGGTGATTTATCTGGCCTACGCCGACGGCACCGAGCTGCCCAAGACCGACGTCAACGCCTGCTCGGGCACCGCGCCCAAGTTCGTCTGCAACTTTGCTCCCTCGCTGGAAGAGTGCCAGCGCCAGATTCAAACCTATCTGGACAAGTGGTACGCCGACCTCAACGTGGTGTTCACGCTGAAGCGCCCGACCAGCGGCCGCTTTTACACCGAGGTGGTTTCGTCGGGCGGCGGCGCCTGGTGTGGTGTCGACGCGCGCGTGGCCGGCGTGGCGCCGTTCCTGTGCAAAGACATTTACGGCGGCGTGGCCTACACGTTCATGGGCGGCGACAGCGCCAAGCAGACCGCCACCATCATCGCCCAGGAGCAAGCGCACCTGGTTGGGCTCGAGCACACCAACAGCGACAACGATCTGATGCTGCCGACCATCTGCCATGACTGCGACGGCTTCGAGGACGCCAACAACATGGTGATGACCGATCGCTGCGATCGCCCGACTCAAAATTCGTACGAGCTGATCAAGGAACGCCTGGGCACCTGGCCGGGCGGCGCCAAGCCGGCGGTCTTTGGTTGCATCAGCGACACGCAAGCGCCGACGTTGACCATCACGGAGCCGGGCGACGGCGCGCTGGTTGGCCACGATTTCTCGGTGCGTGTCGAGGCGCAAGACGAATGCAGCCTGAGCAAGGTGACGGTCAGCGTGTCGCCGCAGAAATTGAACGCGGCGCTGACCACTGGGCCGTTTCAATGGGATCTCACCAACATCACCGGCCGGCAAACCATCACGGTCACCGCCGTCGACGAGGCCGGGCACCAGACCTCCAGCAGCGTCACGGTGACGGCCGGGACGGCGCAGGCGATCTCGGTGCCAGGTGACGATCCGATGAAGGCGCACGGCTGCGCGCTGGGCGGTGGAGCGCCGGGCGCGTCAGGTGCGGGCAGCGCTCTGGTCGGCCTTGGCCTGCTGCTGCGCCGCCGTCGGCGCGCCGGCCGCTGAGCCGGACTCGATCCCTCAGGGCGTGTTCTTGTACCGCACCGTCATCCACGCCGGATCGGTGCACAGGCCACACGTCGCCGGCGGGTAGAAGAAAGACCGGGCGTTCTCATCGCCCATCAACTGAAACCGAAACCAGGCCAGCGCGGGCGCGTGCATGGCGGCGTTCATGGCGTCCTCGTGCACGCCTTTGAATGCGGCGGTGACGAACGGCGTGTTGATCGCGGCCAAGGTTTGATCGGCGACCATCGTCGAGCGATCGTCCATGGTCGCGCTGATCAGCAACAGTGGTGCGGTCTGTTTGCCAATGATGCTGGTGTCGGTTTCGAACGAGAGGAGGGGCATGAGCGGCAGGCTGGCCACGATCCCGGTGGTCCCCGGTTTGTTGGCCGCGGCGGCCAGCGTGGCGCCGCCGCCTTGTGAATGTCCGGAGGCGCCGATCTTCGTCACGTCCAGAACGTCGTGAAAGGGGCTGGCGGCAGCGCCGTTTTGGGCCACCAGCCAGTCGATGGCCGCCTTGTGCACGCCGCCGCCGGCGGTGGTGTTGGTGTGCGCGCCGATCACCACGAACCCGTACGACGCCCAGTGGTCGAGGAGGTCCTTGTACAGATCGATGGCGTACAGCGTGCCGTTGTTCCAGCTGATGATCGGGTGCTTGCGTCCGTTCGTGCCCAGTTCGACGGGACGAAAGATGTCGTACCCGTTGCCGGGGCCGGTGTTGTTGGTGCGCATGGTGGCGAACGGGCCGGCAGCGGCATAGTCCGTGACGGGCGGCCAAGTGCTGCCGACGGCGATGTCGGCGCCGGCGTCCGTGGTGGTGCTGGCATCGATCGCGGCGGGCGCGCCGCCCGAGCCGACCGGAGTCCCCGCGTCGGCTTGCCCACCACCGGCGCCTGCCGTCTGGCCGCCGCTGCCGGCTGTCCTTTCGCCGCCGCTACCGCCCGAGCCCGCCGTGGATCCACCGGAGCCGCCAGCGCCTCCCGTGCCGACGCCCGCGCCTCCGGAACCGGCGGAGCACGCCGCGACCAGGGATATCAACGAAGCAAACAACACCAGACCGCGTTTCATTCTGACCTCCGGCCCAAGAACGTCGGTGCGAGGTCAGACTACCACCACCGCAGGTGCGCCGGGCGAGGGATGGCGATCGAAAAACCGATCCGCTGGCCAGGCCCGTTCGTATTCAACGCATGGGCGTTCATCCAAACCGGCCCGGCCATTTCCTGCCGCTGGCGGGCGCACTTCCGGTGGCATTCGCGGGCCTTCCCGCGACAGAATAAGGACGTCATGCAGTCGGCCGTCCCGCAGCACCACTTCCCGGATGAGATCCTGCTGGATTATTCCGCGGGCAACGCCAAGGAACCGCTGGGCCTGCCGGTCGCCTGCCACCTGGATCTGTGTCCCGATTGCCGCACGCGCGTGCACGATCTGGAATCGGTGGCCAGCGCGTCGCTGCTGACCTTCGGTTTTCCGCGCGCCTCGCGTGACGTGCGGGCGCGCCTGCTGTCGGAGCTGGGGCCGAAGCCGTTGCCCGCCGCACCACCGGCCATCGCGCCCGAGCTGGCGGCGTTGGATTTGCCGCCGGCGTTGCATCGCTACCTGACGCCGGCGGTGAACCCGCGCTGGCGGTTGCTGGTCCCGGGCGTGCGCGAGATCCGTCTGGGCCTGGGCGAGGCAGATGCAGTCGGCCGGCTGGTTCGCTTGCGCCCGGGCGTGGTGATCCCGCTGCACGATCACGAAGGCCCCGAGTACACGGTGGTCTTTCGCGGCGGCCTCGACGAAGGCGACGCTCACTTTCAACGCGGCGATGTGTGCGTGCGCGACCGGGGCATCGACCACGAACAGCTGGTCGAGCCCGGCGAGGAGTGCGTGGCCCTGGTGATCAACCACGGTGGCCTGGTTCCACGCACGCTGAAGGGCCATCTGTTCAAGCTGATCGCCGGCGGCTAAAGGTGCCGGCGCCGATCGCCTCTATGGAATATTGGGGATCACGCACATGAAGATCGCCTGCACATTGACGATCTTGCCGGCCATCAGATCGGTGCAGTAGCTGCCGCTGAGCACGATCGACATCTGGTCGGTGCCGTAGTCCCAGCCGGCGGTGGCGCTGCGCGGGATGTCCATGCCGTCGCCTTTGACCGCCACCTTGTCCGGGAAGGGCGGCTTCGTCGCCAGCTTGAACTCACAAGAAAAAATCTTGCGCTGGATCATTCCCAGCGTCGCCACCAGGTCGTCCTTGTTCGCAACCGGGTAGTACGACGTCGGCATGCCCATCTGCGGTTTGCCGCCCGCGATGGCCATCATGTTCAAGGTGGCATCCGAATTCACCGTCGTGTCTGCGGTGGCGATGCCGACCACGAACACCGGGATGCCTTTGCCGGCGCTGTCCATCACCGCGGCGATCGCGGCGGTGTCGTCGGCTGTGTTGTCAGCGCCCACTCCGCAATTAGGAAGCCCGTCGGTGGCCAGGAGAATGTATTTGGGGTTGGTGTCGGGTAAGGCGGTCAGGTAGTCCGTCGCGCTGGCCACCGCCGCGCGGGTCGGGGTGGCCCCGCCCATGGGCGCCAGAGTGGTGATGGCGGTGGCGATGGGCATGGCGGCCATGTCGGCGATTCCCACCGCGGGGGCACCGATCGCGCCACAGCTTCCGGTGTCGGGGAAGACCTTCAGACCCCAGCGGATCGTGGTGTCCGTCTTGCCGACCACGTCGTTGATGGCCGCCGTGACCTGCGGCCACTTGGTGGTGGCCAGGCAGACCGCGTCCATTGCCGCGCAGTTCTTGTTGGCCGGCGTCTGCAACATTGATCCGGAGCGATCCAGCAGCACCAGCAGATCCGGTGGGGTTGATTCCAGCGCGAAGGTTTGCATCCCGCAGGTGGGGGCGTCGACGGCCTGATCGTCGCCGCCGCCGTCGGTGTTGGCCAACGCGCCGCCGCTGCCGCCGTCGGTGTTTCCGCTGGCGCCGCCGCTGCCGTCACTGCCGCCGCTTCCGGTGGCCGCGCCGCCGCTGCCGGTGGTTGCCCCGCCGCTGCCCGTGTCGCCGGCGCCACCGCTGCCCGTGCCGTTGCTGTCTTTGCTGCCGCTCCAATTGCAGGCGCCCACCAAGATCGCATAAGCCAAAAAGAACCCACACACTGTTCGCATCCGCATCGTCTGCCCCCGAAAACCGATCGTCATTTCGTCCGTTAGTCGCGCCGGACTTGTTTCGCCATCAAGAAATAGCAAAGACAGTTCTCGTGCGCCGCATAGAACGCCCGATGCGACGCGGCAGATCGACGGAAGGACGGCAGAGACGGCGACGACGGAACAGACGACCGCTGACTAGCGAGGTCCGTCGGGAGCCAGCAGACCGCCACGCGGCGCCGCCGCTTCGCTGACGGCGCGATCGCGATCCGGCTCGTCGCCGATCTCGAGCTCGCAGTCGCCGAACTGGGCGCCGCCGCCGTCGCCATCCTCGAAAGCGACAGCCAGGCCGCGCGCGCGGATCACCGTTTGATCCAAGATTCGCCCGCCCAGATCGACGTCGTCGGCTTCCAGTCGTCCGCCCAGCGCCCCGCGCGACCGCAGCACGCCGGCCCGGATGCGCCCCGACAACGCGCCGGTGGCGGTCACTTCGATGCTGGACCCGGCCACCTCGCCGCGCAGCTCGCCCATCACCAGGATGCGGCCGTCCGAGGTCAGCGCTCCCGACAAGGCGCTGCCCTCGTCGACGATGGTGTCTTTTCTAGGCGCTGCGGCTGGCGCGCGGCTGCCGTCGTCGGGGCCGTCGATCATCGTTGGCTGTCTCCTTTTCGCGTTCCGTACCGGTTTCCAAGGCCCGGTGACGGGCGATGCGCAGGCGCAAGCGGCTGCCTTTTTCGAAGGCAAAGCGGGTGTTGGACTCGTGCTGTTCGACGCTGGCCACCAGCGCGCCCTGGCTGGTCACGCGCAACGTGCGCACGCCGACGATCCCGGGGCTTTTGCGCTGGAAGAAGTGGCCGTGCACGGTGACGTCGCCGCTGCCGGTGATCTGACAGCCAGCCAGCACGCCGGCGCGGCCGATGATGAGCTCGGTGCCGGGACCCAGCGTGATGAGACAGTTTTCGAACAGGCTGTCGACCTCGACGCGGGCGCCGCCGTCGAAGGCCAAGGTGGCGTCGCGCAAGATATCGCCGCGACCGAAATAGCGCCGGTTCTTGCCGCCGCCGATCTCGCCGGCGACGAACCCGCTGAGCAGGAACGGGATCTCGCCGGCGTTGAGGCGGGCGGCGCCGTCGCCTTCCGGGCTGGGATCGAGGAACGCCGCCTCCAGGCCCGGATCCAGCGCGGCGCCGGTGCCGATGAGGCCGGCTACTTTCGCGCCGGTCAAGCAGGCGCCACGCAAGGTGGCTCCGGTCAAGCGGGCGCGGCGCAGATCGGCCAGGCTGAAATCGGTCTGCGAGAGATCGGCGCGGCTTAGATCCGCCTTGACCAGCGACGCGCCGCCCAGCTTGGCGGCGCGCGCCTTCGCTTCGGTCAGGACGGCGTCGTGGAAGGTGGCGCGCGTGAAATCACCTTCGACCAGCGAGGCGCCGCGCAGGTTGGCGCTGTTGAAGTCGGCGCCCGCCGCCTTGACCCGGTCGAGGATCGTGCCGGTCAGATCGGCGTGCATCAAGGTGACGTCGCGCAGGTCGGCGCCCGCCAGAATCGCGGCGGCAAGTTGGGTGCGGCGCAAGCGCGCGCCGGCCAGGTTCGCGGCGGTGAGGTTGGCACCTTCCAGATTGGCGCGGGTAAGGTCGGCGCCGATCAACACCGCCCGTTCCAGGTTGGCCTTTTCCAGGTCGGCGCTTTCCAGCTTCGCCTCGCGCAGATTGGCGTCGCTGAGGTTGGCTTCGCGCAGGCTGGCGTTCTTCAGCAGCGCGCCGCTGAGATCGGCGCCGCGCAGGTCGGCGCCTTCCAGATCGGCGCGCCCCAGCGACGCGCTCGCCAGCGACGCGCCGGCCAGGTTGATGCCGTGCAGATCAGCGCGGTCCAGCTTTTCGCCGCGCGCCAATCGCCCAAGCACGTCGGCGGGCGAAAGTTCAGCCATTAAGACGGCGTGCCGGTGGTGGCCCCATTGGTGGCACCGGCGGCGGCGACCGTGGCGGGCGCGACGCGTTCGGCGATCACCGTGGCGGTCGGTTCTCTGACGGCGGTGCCGGTGTGGCCGGCGCCGGCGGCCAGCGCTTCGCGCAGAGCGGCCTCCTTGGACGGCACCTCGCCGATCTGCAGCTCGCAGTCGAAAAGCTCGACGGCCAGTGCCCCGGATTTTGGTGGCGCTACCTCCAGCGTCTTGGCGATGATCACCGTCTCGTCGCGCACCCGGCCGCACAGGACCACGTCGTCCGCTTCGAACGTGCCGGTCAGCTGGCCCTTCGAACGCAGCTCGGTGACCTTCACCTGCCCATCGACGGTGCCGCTTTCCGCCACGTCCAGTGACGGGCCGTTGATCTCGCCTTCGACCTGGCCGCGCACCACCACCGCGCAGTTCGCCGACAGCGTCCCTTTGAACGTCGTGCCGTCTTCGATGATGGTTTTCTTTTCGGGCGCCGGCCGCGCGGCATTTCGTTCAGCCATGGCTCACTCCACCTTTCATTGCTTCGCCGTTGGTGGCCTTCAGGACCTTGAGACGCAGCCGACAGCCGCGCTCGAACGCGAACCGGGTGGGCGTCGCGGCCTGCTGCACCGACGCGTCCAGGGCCCCGCGGCCGGTGACCACCAGCGCCCGCGGACCGACGATGCCCGGGCGTTCGCGCTCGAAGAATTGCCCGTGCACGGTGATCTCGCCGGCGCCGGAGATCTGACAGTCGGCCAAAACCCCCGACTGTCCGACCACCACAGCGGCGCCTTCGCCCAACACAATGGAACAATTTTCAAAGACGCTGTCGATTTCCACTTTGGCTCCAGCGGTAAATTCCAAAGTGGCATTGCGCAGAACATCGCCCCGGCCGAAATAGCGGCGATCGCCGGCCGGCCGTTCGCGCGGTCCCGCCGCCGGCCGCGCGCCGCCCAGCAGGGCCGGAATTTCTCCGTCGGTGACGCGCGCCGAACCGTTGCCTTCCGGACTGGCGTCGACCCAGGTCACTTGCAGATCGCCGACGTTGGCGCCGGCGCCCATCACGCCCGCCACTTTGGCGCCGGTCAACGTGGCGCCCTGAAAGTTCGTCCCCGCCATCTGCGCCTGGCGCAAATCGGCGTTGCTGAGATCGCTTTTCGAGAAATCGGTGCGGGTCAGATCCGCCTTGCGCAGCAGCGCCGCCCCCAGTTTCGCGCCGGCCGCTCGCGCTTCGATGAGCTGAGCGTCGACGAACTGGGCGCGCGAAAAATCACCGCCGGTCATTGTAACGGCGCGCAGGTTGGCGCCAGAAAAATCCGCCCCCGCCGCCTTGACGTTGCCGAGGTGCGCCTCGGCCATTTCGGCGTGCACCAGCGTCGCCTCGCGCAGATCGGCGCCGGTCAGGTTGGCGGTGGCGAGCTGGGCGAACCCGAGGCGCGCGCCGGTCAGCGTGGCGCCGGTCAGGTTCGCCCCTTCCAGGTTGGCCCGCAGCAAGTTGGCGCCGGCCAGGTTGGCGCGTTCAAGATTGGCCTCTTCCAAATCGGCACATTCCAGGTTGCACTCGCGCAGGTCGGCGCCGACCAGACGCGCCTCGCGCAGGTTGGCGTTCTTCAAGACGCCGCCGCGCAGGTTGGCGCCTTCCAGGTTGGCGCCCTCCAGATCGGCGCGGCCGAGCGCCACCGACGGCAGCGCCGCCTTGGCCAGATCGATCCCGCGCAGATCGGCGCGTTCCAATTTCTCCGCCCGGCGGAACCGTTCGACAACCTGATCACGCGTCAACTCGGCCATGTCTTGGTTCCTCTCGTCGTTAGGAAGCGCGCGCCAACCCGCCGGTTTGCTGCAGGTGCTGCTCTAGCTCGTCAATGCGGCGGGCGAACGAATACGTCTCCAGGCGCAGGGCAAAGTCGACGTCGCCAAGGCGGGCCATGGCGCCTTTGATTTTCATGAACGTCAGCTCGCGCTCGCGCCGGTGGTGGCGCTTGGCCGCCAGGTTGTCGGCCGACCAGCCCAGGGCGGCGCGGCTATATTCTTGCTGCTGCTTCTTCAAAGTCGACAGCAGGGGCGCAAGCACCCGGCGCGCGTCGGCGATCTCCGCCAGGCCGGCGCTGGCACCGGCGCTTCCGCGGCGCAGCTCTTGCGCTTTGTCCACCAGGGCCGCGGCGACCGGCGTCGGCAGGTCGGCGACCACCGCCACTTCCTCGGCGGTGGCGCGAAACAGAGAATCCAGGCGGCCGAGGCCCACGGCGAACAGCCGCTGCGCCATCAGCGGTTCCAGCCCCGGCACCTGACCCAGCACCGACTGCACCAGCAATGGCTCGCGCCGATCGCGATCGCGCTCTAACGCGAAAGCGTCAGGCAGCTCTTTCGTCAGTGCCGCGTAGGCCGCCGCCAGCGCGCGGCCGAGCTCGTCGGTGATCACCTCGTTCACCACCGCGTGATCAAGAATCTCGAGGTAACCGCTGATGGCTTGGTTCAGCGCCTCCATCTCCACCTGCTCGGCCATGCGGCGCAGCGAGCTCAGCGCGCCGCGCGCCGCCACCGTCCACGCCACGGCGGCGCGCGAGCCGCTCCATTCCAGTTCCAGCATCAGGTTGCGCACCGGCCGCACGTGTTCGGCGGCCAGATCCTCCAGCGTGGCCCGGGCGGCTTGTTGATCGGCTGCGGTCCAGGTTGGCTTTGGCGTGGCGACCGTGGCGGTGGCGTCCGGGCCTTCCGGTACCGGCATGTTGATCAACGTCTTCATCGTTCCGTGGGCTGTGGTCGGCGGCTCCGGTTTCCTGGATGGCGTACGAAGAGGAGCCCGGGCAGGTGTCGATTTTTCTTCGTCGGTTGGAAAAACGTTACGTAGAGCTTCGTCGATCGATGCCGCCACATCGGGGCTGACCGGGGGCTTTGGCTTTGGGGTGGGCGTCGGTGGCGGCAAGGCGGCGTGGGGCGGCGGCGTCACCCGGGGCGCGGGCGGCGGCACGGGGACGGACCCAGCCGGGGCGCTGCTGGCAACTGGGTTCGTCGCCGTGGGTGCGGTTACCGGCGTCGCCGGCTCGCCAGTGGCGTCGTTCTTGGGAAAGAGTCGCGACAAAATGCTCATTGAGTATTTTCTGTCCGACCAAGCTAGACCGGTGGAGGTTAGCAACAGCGCCGGCAATGATGGCAAGGACTTTCTCTGTGACAGTCTATTAACTGTTGCCGTTCATTGTCAGTGTCAGGGAAATGTTGCGGGAATTGTCTTTGGGTTATTTATTGTTGAATTTGGAATTATGAAAGACGCCGCCGGCCCCAACGAGGATGACCGCGGCCCGCCGCAGATAACGGGAATCTCGCACCGTTGCTGATTGGCCGGGCCACGCACGCGGCGTCCAGTCAGGCGAATTGGTTAGCAATGTAGGTAAGTGATTTCCGCCGGGTTAATTCTTGGCCAAGGCGGCCTCAAGCGGCCGGCTGCGTCGTGACCAATACCGGGAACAGGGCTAAACTGTCTTTTACCTATGAGCTTGGTTTTGCCAGCTTGTCAGGGACCGCGGATCCGGCCGAGCCGATCGCGTTTGTGGCAATGGACGGTTGCGCTGATGGCGACGCTGTTGCTGGGCTGTTCAGGCGCCGAGTCTTTTAGCGGCGCCGTGCCCGACGGGGCGACCTCACTGACCGGAACGGGCGGCGCCGGCTCTGACGATCTGGGCAGCGGCGGCGCGATCGTTGAAAACAGTGGTGGCGCGACGGGCACTGGTAGCGGCGGCGTGCCCGACGACAGCAGCGGTGGCGCCGGCGGGCAGACCAGCACGGGTGGTTCCAGCACCGGCGGTTCAGGGACGGGCGGCGCCGGCACGGGCGGCGATACCGCCGACGCCGCGACCATCGATCTCGGTTCGTCATCGGGCGGCGCACCGGGCAGTGGTGGTGCGTCGGGCAGCGGCGGCGCCGCGGGGACTGGCGGCGTGATGGGCAGCGGTGGCGCGATGGGCAGCGGCGGTGCCGCGGGGACTGGTGGTGCCGGCGCGAGCAGCCAGTGCGCTGGCGTTGCCACGTGGTCGGCGGCGAAAGCGCCGAACTACCAAGCCGGCGACAAAACCGTCGACGGAACGCCGTCGCATCTTTATCGCTGCAAGCCTTATCCCGCCAGCGGTTGGTGCCAGCTGACCGGTTACGAGCCGGCTGATCCGAGCGGCTACTGGAAAGACGCCTGGGACGATCTCGGTCCGTGTAACTGAGACTGGCGTCGAACGCGAGGACGCCGCCGGGCCCGCGCTCGTGTATCGTTTGCGCAGATGCCGGCGCTTTTGCCTTGGCAGTGGATCTTGGGCGCGGTGTGCGCGCTGTTCGTCGGCATCGCCAAGAGCGGGGTGCCCGGTTTCGGCATCGCCGTGGTGCCGCTGATGGTGCTGACGGTGGGCCGCGCGCGGACGTCACCAGGCTGGCTGTTGCCGATGCTCTGCACGGCGGACGTGTTCGCCATTGCCTACTACCGCCGCCACGCCTACGCGCGCCGGCTGTTCAATCTGGCGCCTTGGGTACTGGTGGGGATGGGGGCGGGGACGGTGGCGCTTGGCTGGGGCGAAAAGGTGATGCGGCCGATCATCGGCGCAGTGGTGGTGACGATGATTGCCGCGCATCTTTGGCGCAAATGGCGGCGGCAGACGGCGGTGCCGACCGACTGGTCGCACAGCGCGCGTTACGGCGTGCTGGCCGGTTTCGCCACCACGGTCGCCAACGCTGCCGGACCGGTGATGAACGTCTACTTGCTGTCGAAGCAGCTACCGAAGGAAGAGTTCGTGGCGGCGGGCGCCTGGTTTTTCTTCCTCATCAACCTGGCCAAGCTGCCCATCTATGCTTGGCGCGGAATGATCAGCGGGCCATCCCTGCTGTTCGATCTGTGCCTGGTGCCGGTGGTGGGCCTGGGCGCGCTGGTCGGGCGGCGGATCGTCAAACGCGTGGCCCAGTCCACGTTCGAGGTGGCGGTGCTGGGGCTGACGGCGGCGGCCACGCTGCTGCTTTTCCTGCCGCACTGAAAAACGGCGCGCCTACGACGGCGGGGGCGACGGCGGCAGCCCGCGCCGGGCCATCACCTGTTCAAAGCTGGCGCGTAAGCCCGGGACGTTGGCGGCCAGCAGGCCGAACTCGCGCTTGGGGATGGACAGCACGGTCATCGCCTCGAGGCAGCGAACGGTGGCGTTGCGGGGCGCGCTGCCAAGCAACGCCATCTCGCCGAAGCAGTCGCCCGGGCCCAACGTGGCGAAGACCTGCTCGCCGGCGTCGCTGGTATTGTCGGCGCTGCCGGCGTTTCGGCGACGGCGCACCACCTCGGCGCGTCCAGACAAAAGAATGTAAACCCGATCGCCCAGCTCGCCTTCATTGAACACGATCTGTCCTGGTTCGAAGTATTCGTGGGTGGCGCCGCCGGTGTTACCGAGGCGCAGCTGAATCAGCTCCGTCGGCAAGATCAGATCCAGGGTCCACGCGCTGGCCACCTTGATCCGCCGCCCCCAGCCCGGCAGCTTGGACAGATAGATCGTCCGCCAGAGAAACCAGGCCAGAAAACCGGAGATCCCCAGGCCGAAGATCTCCGCCACGGCGTTGCGCCGTCCTAGCGAGCCCATCTTGCCCAGCCCCTTGAAATCGAACGCGCGCAACCCGTTGCCGCCGTCGATGGTGGTCACGATGTTGCCGGCGGCGACCTGGGCTTGCCGGGTGGCGTGCTGGGCGGTGGGTGGGCAGGGCGCGCCGCCGGCGGTGGGCACCGACGCGCAGTCGCCCAGGGCCCAGATGTCGTCACGGCCCTGTACGCGTAGATGCGCGTCGACGATCAGGCGGCCGTTTTTCGTCTTCGGTAGATCCAGCGTTTCGATCAGCGGGTGTGGTGACGACGGAATGGTCGAGACCAGCGTGCGGGTGGGAATGGTGGTGCCGTCTGAAAGGACGGCCGCCTCGGCGGTGGCCGCTTTCAGGCGTTGGTTCAAGACCAGCTCGACGCCGCGGCCGCGCAAGATCTTGGCGGCGAAGGCGCGCAGCTTGGGCGCCACCTCGGGCAGGATCTCGTTTTGGCCGTGCACCAGCACCACGCGGATGTCGCGCGGATCGATGCGGCGATAAAGACGGGCGATGCCGCGCACGAAGTCGTTCAGCTCGGCCACCACCTCGACGCCGGAGAATCCGCCCCCGGCGACCACGAAGGTGAGCAGCTGCTTGCGCAGGATCGGATCGTCGTCTTCGACATCGGCTTCCTCAAGCGCGCGGATGGCCCGTGCGCGCAGCTCCAGGGCGTCAGCCAGGTTCTTGAACGGCAGCGCGTGCTCGGGCAGACCGGGCAGGCCGCGAAAATCGGTCACCGTCCCCGGCGCCAGCACCAGGTGATCGAAGCGTTCGACGTGGGCGTGCGGGCGAAAGCCGGGCGCGGCGGTGATGGTCTTGTTCGCCACGTCGATTGACTCGACGTCGCGCACCACCACCTGCGTGTGGCGCAGCAGGCGGCGCAGCGGGCTGACCACATCGGTAAGGCCGATGGTCCCGGAGATCACCTCGGGCAGCATCGGCTGAAAGACAAAGTAATTGTCGCGGCTGAAAAGATAGATTTCCCAGTCGTCGCGGCGGCGCAGCTTTTGTTCCAGCGCCTGCGCGGCATAGACGCCGGCGAACCCGCCTCCGACGACGACGATGCGTTTCTTCATCTGCCCCGCCCTTTCTTCCGCCTGCGTTACGTCGGACGCCGAACCCGGTTACGGAAAAACCACCGACCGGTTATTTCGACGCTGCCACCCAGGTGCCGTCCCACCCGGACGGCGGCGGCGCGCCCAACCAGTGCCGGCACCGGTCGGCCAGAACGACACTGGCCTTATCATCGCCGAGGGTCGAAAGAAGATCGAGGGCCCGTGAAAAGTCGCGCTGATGAGCGGCGGAAAGCGCGTTTTCGTACGCCGCCAGCGCCGCGCGCCGGGCGGTCGCCGTCGCGTCGCCGGCGGCGCCCAGTAGTTCGTAGACGAAGATCGATTGCCCGCGGCCTTTCACCGCCACCCGATCGATGCAGCGAAAGACGAACCGCTCGCCGACCCGGTCGTGAATCGCCTGGCTGACCAGGATGGTGGTGCCGTACATCTTGTTCAGTCCTTCGAGACGCGCGGCCAGGTTCACGCCGTCGCCCATCGCCGTGTAACTGAGCCGGTCGGGCGCCCCGAAGTGGCCGACCATCACCCGATCGGTGTGCACGCCAAAGCGGGTCCGCCACGGAGGCAGGTTGGCGGCGCGCCACCACGCCGAGCGTCCGATGTCTTCCGTCGCGGCGGCGCAGGCCAGGGCGGCCCGGCAGGCGGCGGCAGCGTGATCGGCGACCGGATCGGGCGCGTTGAAGATGACCATCAGCGCGTCGCCGATGTATTTGTCGACGGTGCCGCCCAAACCTTCGACGGCTACGGTGGCCGCTTGCAGGTAGCGGCCCAGGGCATCGGCCAGCAACGGCGGCGGAAGTTTTTCGGCGTGGGTGGTGAAGTCGGCGATGTCGGTGAAGATCAACGACACGTCCATCAGCTCGGCGCCCAGCACCGGATCGCGGCCGCTTTCGTAGAGGCGCCGCACGAGACCCACCGGGACGTACTTCACCATCGCGCGCAGGGCGGTCTTCGCGCGCTCGACGCTGCTCAGGGCGTCGCGCACTTCTCCGAACGGCGACTGCACCGGGCCGGCGTCGAAGGTAAAGCGACGCATGCCTTCGGTCGCCCGCACCAGCGCGCGCATGCCCACGCCGACGGTGCGCGCGCCGCCCAGCCCCACGGCGGCGATCACCACCACCACCAGCACCATCAGCAGCAACAAGCGATCGCGGGCGTGTGCGATGGCCCCGACGTACGCGCTTTCCGGCACGACGATCCCCACCAGCCATTGCTGGGCCCGGCCCTGCGCCACCGGCGAGAGGGTGACGAAGTACGATTCACCGCCCACCGACATGCGCGAGCCACCGACGGTGCCCTGGCGGGCCAGGGTCAGCGCCGCGCGGATGGGCGGCGGGACGGTCATCGGCACCACCCGCAGATCGCCGTCCGGATCGGGGTTGCCGTCTTCGTTCACCGGCGTGAAGAGATCGCCGTTCTGCAGGCGCGTCACCAGCCGGCCGGCGCCGTCGCAGATGAACATGCGGTGCGGATCATCGGGTGATTTCTGGGCGGCGAATTGATCGAGCGTGTCGCTGGTAAGCCCGGCGCGCAGCACGCCGACGAAGCGCTGGCGCCCGTCGAAGATGGCCTTCTGCACGGTCATCACCTTGCGGCGCATGACGCCCGCCTTGTCACTGTCGCGTTCGCTGTAAGCCAGATCGCTCCAGATGCTGCGGCCGCGCCATTCTTGATTGGCGGCGGTGCGGAAGGTGTCGTGGCGGGTGGGATCGCCGTCGCTGTCGGCGTCGACGGTGGCCATCAGGTGATCGCCCAAATGCCCGTCGCGTTCGCGGAAGACCTCGACCTGCTTGCGGCCTTCGCGGGCCAGCACCATCGCTCCGTCGCTGTCATAGCTTTCGAAGGTGCCGGCGGTCAGCGTGAGGTCGGTGAGGTTGCGCAGGGCGATGAGCTCAGCGGTCAGATAGCGGCGCAGGCCGGCGGCGTCGCCCGCGTCGACGGCGCCCACCGCCAGCGCTTGCTCGAAGTCGGCGACGGCGCGCTCGGCGCTGCCGAGATCGGATTCCAGCGCGGCGGCGATGCGGGCGGCGGCGTCGTGGCGCGCGGATTCGCCGACCTTGATGACGGCCTGGTTGGCCGCGCGCACCGCCAGCAGCAGCACCGCGCCGGCCAGCAAGGCCAGCACGGCGACCACGAAGGCGAAGAACCGAGGCAGCGTCAACGTTCGATCAGGCTGGGCAACAGCGCCGCGCCGGCCGCCGCCGCCAGCACCATGCCACCCACGTGCCCGAGCACCACGTGGTCGGTGCCGGCAAACGGACAAATGAAATGCAACGTCAGCCCGCCCAGCGCGCCACCGGCGGCGCCCAGCGCCATGCCGATGCGCCGCGCGCCCACCGGCATCAGCTTGCGCAGAGCCACAAAGCCCACCAGCAACAGCACGCCCGCCACCCGAAAGACGTAGCCGATGCAGTGAACACAGGAATCAAACAGCGTCCAGCCTTTGTCGGCCGGCAGAAGGCTAAGGCCGGGGACCCTGACGCTGAAAAATAGCGCGAACAGAAAGACGATCATCATCGCCACGAAGCTGAGGCGCGACGAACGCGCTGCGCCCGGCAGCACGTCACCCGCACGCGGGATCAGCGCCGCGCCCAGCGAAAGCAAGAAGGCGCCGCCCCACAGCGTCGCGCCGACGATCACCCAGGCGCGCGGCAGACCAGGCATGTCCTGGCGCATGGGTTTGATCAGCATGGTCACCAGCGGCCAGATCAAACCCGCCAGTAACACCACGGCGAAGGCGGCGAAGCGCGAGCGCATGCGCACCGGCTTCATCTGCTGGACGGTCGCCAGCAGCGCGGCCGCGGGCGGTGGTGCCGCGCCACCCGCGCCCGGACCCAAACCGCCGCCGTTGGCGTCATGGACGGTCATGCGAGGTCGATCTCCTCTTCACTTTTTTTGCCCAGGAGCTGGCGCAAGGTCACGTAGGCGCGGTGGGCGCGCAGCTTGATCGCGCCGGGCGTGCTGCCGGCGATCTGCGCCGCCTCGGCGTGCGACCGGCCGTGCACCTTGGTCAGGATCAGGGCTTGCCGCTGCTTCTCCGGCAGGTGTTGCAAGGCCGCCATGGCGGCGCCGGCGCGCGGTGATTCGGGCGTCGCTTGCGCCTCCTCGGCGGTGCCGGTGATGTCGGCGCGGGGTGGCGAGGGCAGGGTGCCGTCGACGGTCAAACGGACGCGGCTGCGCTTGCGCTTGCGCAGCTCGTCCAGGCAAGTGCGGTGGGCGATGGTGTAGATCCACGGAATGGGGTTCGCCCCGCGCACGTACGCCGAACGGGCCTCGTGCACTTTCAAGAAGGTGTGCTGCAAAAGATCTTCGGCCGCCGCGCGATCGCCGATCAGGCTGCGCAGATAGGCCAGGATACGCGGCGCAAGCAAGGTGTAGAGCTGATGAAAGGCGGCCACCTCGCCGGCGCAATAGCGCTCCATCACCTGGCTGGCTTGGGTGGCCTCGAGATCCATGGATCGCAGTCGTGGTCGCCTTTGTTCGAAAAACTCCCGTACCGCGCTGATCAGGCCCCACGGCCCGATCAGCGCGCCGCCTTGCCGCAGGGCAGGATGGAAGACAGCCGCCGCGATCACAAGACTATTTCCTGCGCGAACGTTTTGATCTTTCTGTCGTCAGGCGCCCGGGTGCAAGGCCGGCTTGGGCAATTCGGGTTGCCCGACGGCTTTGCCGCGCCGACGGGCGAGGAGGCCATCCACCGACAGCGGGCCCGGGCCGGCCACGGCCAACCACACGAAGAACACCAGATAGCTCCACTCTTCGAAGCCGAACAGCGACGTGAAGTCTTTGAGGTCGTCGCGCTTTGCGGTGATGATGGCGATGACCATGGTGAACGCCATCGGCAGTGCCACCAACCGCGTGCCCAGTCCCAGGAGGATGAGGATGCCGCCGAAGAATTCTGTGCAAGCGGTCAGGCGCGCGTTGAAGCCCGGCATAGGAATGCCAAGATCAGTGAAGAACTGGGTGACGTTGTCTAGCGTGTGCAGCTTGCCCCAGCCTGTTCCCATGAAGACGATGCCGACAGTAAGACGGGCCAGCAGCGGGCCAAACGGTGCCAGGCGATCGCCGACGGCGCGAAGACGGGCGAGCAGGTTCGTGAGCAGGTTGGGCATCGGTCATTCCTCCAGTGCGGTTACTACGTCGATGGTCGGCGGCGGTTACGACAAAAGCCAGCGTAACCCGCGCTGGGGCCTGGCGTAGAGCCACCATGACGCACTTTCCACCCGGATCGCAGGCCGGCGACGCCGGCGAAGCGGAACGGCAGCGGCTGGATTCCGACGGCAAGCGTCAGCACAACTGGAAGCGCTTCGGTCCTTATTTATCAGAGCGACAGTGGGGAACAGTCCGCGAGGATTATTCCGCCGACGGCAATTGCTGGGAGTATTTCCCACACGACCACGCCCGCAGCCGCGCGTATCGCTGGGGCGAGGACGGTTTGCTGGGGATCTGCGATCGCCAGGGGCGGCTGTGCTTCGCCCTGGCGCTGTGGAACGGCGCCGATCCGATCTTGAAGGAACGGTTGTTCGGCCTCACCGGCCCGGAAGGCAACCACGGCGAGGACGTCAAAGAGCACTACTTCTATCTTGATTCGACGCCCACGCATTCCTATATGAAGGCGCTGTACAAATATCCGCAGCGGGCTTTTCCTTACGCCGCGCTGGTCGAGGAGAATCGCCGTCGCGGCAAACACGATCCAGAGTTCGAGCTTGGCGACACCGGCGTGTTCGACGACAACCGGTACTTCGACGTCTTTGCCGAGTACGCCAAGGCTTCTCCCGACGA
Source organism: Polyangia bacterium (assembly GCA_036493295.1). Classification (GTDB taxonomy): domain Bacteria; phylum Myxococcota_A; class Polyangia; order Fen-1088; family Fen-1088; genus DATKEU01. Next base: position 17,762 of record DASXQB010000513.1, read on the forward strand.
TATTTTGATTCGCCTGACCATCGCCAACCGCGGGCCGGAGGCGGCACCGCTGGCGCTGCTGCCGACGCTGTGGTTTCGCAATCTGTGGAGCTGGGGTCGCGCCGGCGAAGGGTACTGCGGCAAGCCGGTGATGGCCGCGGTCGGTGAGCACGAGATCGACGTGCAGCATCCGCTGCTGGGTCACTACCGGTTGGCGGTTGATCCAGCAAACGCCCCGGCCCAGCGCCGCGAATTGATCTTCACCGAGAACGAGACCAACAGCGCGCGCCTGTTCGGCGCGGCGAATCCCTCGCCGTTCGTCAAAGACGGTTTTCACGAGTACGTCGTCGGCGGTCACAAGACGGCGATCAACCCGGCGCGCGTCGGAACCAAGGCGGCGGCGCTGATGCATTTCACCATCGCCGCCGGCCAGGAGATCACGGTGCGCCTGCGGCTGACCGCGCACGCTGAGGCGAACGCCGCGCGCGATCCGTTCTCCGACTTTGATTCTCTGTTCGTCCAGCGTCTCGCCGAGGCCGACGCGTACTACGACGCCAAGACCGGGCCGCTGGCTCGTGATGAGAGTCTGGCGGTGCGGCAGGCCTACGCCGGGCTGCTGTGGTCGAAGCAGTTCTATCACTATGACGTTCGCGCCTGGCTGCAGGGCGATCCCGCGCATCCGATGCCGCCCAGCGGGCGCTCGACCGGCCGCAACGTCGAATGGCAGCACCTTTACAACCGCGACGTGCTGTCCATGCCCGACAAATGGGAATACCCGTGGTTCGCGGCCTGGGATCTGGCGTTTCACATGATCCCGTTCGCCCGCATCGATCCGCACTTTGCCAAGGAGCAG
>DASXQB010000514.1:0-18581 GCA_036493295.1 Polyangia bacterium
CCCTGGTATTTGAAGGTGGTGTGCAGCTCGGTGGTGAAGCCGAAGTTTTGCTGCGCACCCGTATCGTCCTTGCCGGAATAGCCCCAGCCGGCCATCCCCAGCGGAAAGAAGTGCTGGCTATTGAAGGTGGCCACGCCGCCCGCGCCGGGCGCCAGCAGGAACTCGACCTTGAACGCCTTGTTCACGCCATCGACGTTGCGGTACCACTGATCAAAGTTGGCCTTGGTGGTGGTCATCTGTCCCGACGGGCAGGTGGCGCTGACGGCGGCGCCCGCCTCACACTGCGAGGCGTACACCGGCTTGTGATCGGCCCCCAGATCGTTCGCCACCAGACCCTTGGTCGGGCCGCGCCCTTCGAATGCTTCGAAGTCGGGATGGCCGCCGGGCTCGTTGACGCCCTTGAAGTCACGCACCACGCCGATCACCGTGTTGCAGGTTTGGCCGCCCGACGTGGTGCCTGTCGTCGCGCTGTCGCTGGTGACGGGATCGCCCAGCTTGTACCCGCCCGCCTCGGTCATGGTGAAGCCGATGGGGGCCGCCACACCGCCATCCGCGAGGTTCATCGTTCCACCCGACCCTGACCCGCCTGGCGACTTCACACCGGCCGACCCGCAACCAAACAGGAAAACCACGACGGACGTCAACCGCACCACACCCGTGACAGCGTTTCTCATCAAACTCCTCGTTGATGAGTGGCCGGACAGCGCGATTTCCGTGTCGAACATGGCTCGGCACCCGAAAAATCAGGTGCGGGCCGTCAGATTTGGCGGATTTAGGCGACGGCTTCGGTGATCAGGCCGTCGGCCGCGCTGGTTTCGCCGAAGTTGTCCACCGGGCCTCCGCCAGCCTTGGTCACGCCGCACGCACTGATCAGCGTGTTCAGCACGCGGTTGCTGGGACCGGTCGACTTGATGTGCTGTCCGGTCTTCAGGAACCCGCCGGCGCCGCCGGCCAGGGTGTGCGGCACGTCGTTGCCGCCGTGGGGCGGACCGTCGGCGATCGAGTTGGTCCACAGGTTGACGCTGGAATCCAGCAAGGTTCCCCCGGTGGGCAGCTTGTAGGCCGTCATTCCGTCCAGCAGATGCTTGAAGTACCGCGCGTGGATCTTGTCGATCTCGTGGTGCAGGTTGATGGCGTCCCCGATGGTGGCGCCATTGTCGCCGTCGCTCATCACCCGGTGCGAAATGAAGTGATACGGCGGCTGCTTGACGCCGTTGATGGTGTACTGCGTGTGATCGTTGCAGCCGCCCACCTGCAGCGTCGCCGTCCGCACCGTGTCGGTAGCGAAGGCGTAGACAATGAGGTCCAGTTGGAACTGGACGACCTTGATCATGTTGTCGTCGGTGGTCTCGGCGCCCTTGACCGCCATCATGCCGGGCACGTCGACCATCGGGCCCAACGTGGTGGTCATGTTGATTTCCATCTCGCGGATGTTGGTCAGGTGCATGTCCAACCGATCGCGATCTGCCTGGCTGAGATCCGTTCGCGCCAGCAGGTCACCCAGATCCGAACGGATCAGGTCGTTCACCGACAGTCGGCGCGCCGCCATCTTGGCCGCCAGGCCGGGATCCACCATCGTCGTCGGGGCGGCGGTACCCGCCATGCCGATCATGCGCTGGTAGACATTCCACGGGCTGTTGTCGCCGACGCGCAGCTTGCCACCCGTCGAGAACGACATGGCGTCGTCGCGATAGGTGCCCTTCTTGCCTGCGTACAACGTCAGCGGCTCCACGCCCGGGGTCATGGCCTGAGCGATGAAGTAATCGGCCGATGCAATGCCCGGCAATTGTTTGGGGCTGGGCCCCGTGACAGCTGACGCGCAGGTGCACGCGATGGGACCGCCGTCGTGGTTATTCGAAAACTTGAAGTTCTGACCGCGCAGGAAGATCAGCTTCGAGGCGTAGCCGGCCAGCTCGCTGGTGGTTTGGCCCACGTCGGTGCCCGTCATGTTGGCGTCGCTGATCGCGCCCAACGCCTTCGGCCAATACAGATCCGGATCGCCAGAGTGGCCCTGGATGGATCCGTTCTGCTGCATCATGATGGCCGAGTAGATCTTGGGCGCCGCGGCGGCCGCGAGCGCCCCCCGGGGCAAAAAGACATCAAGAGCAGGCAAACCCAGAACCGTTCCACCCACGCCCCGAAGAAATCGCCGTCGACCGAATTGCTTTTTCAACATGTGCGAACTCCTTAGGGCAGCCGAGTGGTGAAGGATTCGGTCGAGACCAGCTCCACCATCAGGTCCTTGACCGAGGTGTTGTTCTGCGACCGCATGCCGGCTTGCTGGATCAGGTTCTTGTCAGCGTCGCTGGCGTCGGTGTCCCGGCCGTAGAGGTACTCGATCAGGTGCTGGGAGAAGCAGTCGTGCGCCTGGTTGCTGGCAGCCATGTTCTTGACCAGGCCGACTGGCCCATCGAAGTTGAACGACTTGCCGTCCAGCGAGTACGACCCGGTGGCGTCGATCGGCTGACCGTTCGTCTCCTGCGTGCGCCACTTGCCGAACCCGTCCAGGTTCTCGAAGGCAAAACCAAGCGGGTTGATGATCGCCGTGTGGCAGGTGTTGCAGGGTGCGTTCATGGTCAGCTCCTCGACGCGTTTGCGGTTGGTCGAGTTGGGCGCGATGGCCGGCAGGGCAGGCACCATGTTCGGCGGCGGCGGCAACGGCAGACAGAGGATGTCGCGCACCATGTGAACACCGCGGATGATGATGTTCGGCGTCCCGCCCACGCCGTTCGACACCAGGAAGCCCATCTGGGTCAGGATGCCGGCGCGCTGGGTCGGATCGAGCTGCACCTTCACGAATGGATCGGGCTTACCGGCCGCCGGCGTGGTGGCGGGCAGCCCGTAAAGCTGCGAGACCCGACTGTTGGCGAAGGTGTAGGGCGAGGTCAAAATCTCGTTCCAGCCCTTGCCTTGGGTGAAGACCACATCGCTCATGAACGACAACGCTTCCTGGCGAAGGTCAGCGGGCGCTCCCGTTTGCAGCAACGGCGCCTGGGTGGGATCCCGGGTAATCGCATCGTAGTCGGCCATGTGCATGAGCTGGGTCTGGAAGTCGCCGATCGCCGCCTGCACCGCCGGCGCACCGATCAAGCGATTGGCCTCGGCCACAAGACCGTCGTGCGTGGTCAGCTTCTTCGCATCGGCCGCCGCCATCAGCGTGTCGTCGGGCATGGAGTTCGTCAGGCCGAAGGACAGGCGCGAGGCGATCTCGTAGTCGTTCAACGGCACCTTGCCGCCGACCACGGCGCTGCTGGTCTCCACGCGATAAAGGAAGTCCGGCGACTGCAAGAACGCACTGACCGTCAGCTCGACACCGTCGGCAAAATCATTGCCGCTGGCGATCAGCATCGGCCCTTTGGCGAACAGGGCCGCGTAGCGGGTGACCTCGGCGTCGGTCATGGGACGGCGAAAGGCGCGCGCGCCGAACGTCTTCAGGAACGCGTTCATCTTGCCGGCGGCGTCGGCGGGCGCCGCCGGGGTCAGCGCGGTCAACATCGCCGGCGTGGAGGCCACTTTGTGGGCCAGGGTCTCGGCCGCGCCCTGATAGTCCTCGCGCATGTCCTGATCCACGTTGAGGACACTGCCGTTGTTGTTGAAGGCGCTTTGCAAAGGCTCGGCGACGAAGGTGCTGGACAGCCCGGACACCGATGCCATCCGGAGCAGGTCGCGGGTGGTGTTCTCCCACTGCGCGTGGGTCAGTCGAGGAAAGCGGGTGCTGTCGGAGGCAACGCTGCTGATGGGGCCACTGGCGCTGATCGGAATGTTCACCGGCGGGTTCATCCCGGTGCTCGGTTTCATCCCACCGCCGCTATTTCCCGTTCCCGTGTTCGTGGGCTCACCAGTGCCGGGCTGACCGACCACCCCGGTGCAGGAAGACAGGGCCAGACACAACGACAACCCGGCCGTTGCACCGACCATCCCGCCAAGCAGGGGGACGCGTCTCGACCGGTCGCGTTTTCCTGGTGTCTGAAGCGCGAAAACTGCGTTCATGGGGACCACCTATCGCAAATGGATTTCAGCGATCTTGCAACCCAGCTCGACCCCATGGGACCACGACCACCAATCGCCAGAGCTGAGTGCGTACTGTAGTCGATTCCGGCCAGACCGATCGATCAACAACGTGCGAAAATGCCAGTGAGACCACCACGTTGCGTCAGTGGCCGCCGAGGAGATTGACCGTGTGGAAACACCTGGAAATTCAGGGAATACGCGTCCACACCGCTCCCTCGTGCTAGGTTTGTGCGGCATTGGCCAAGCCGCATGACGCGGATCCGGGATACCAGGCGGTGCTGCGCGCCCAGACCGGAGTCAACGAACGAACCGACGGCAATGCAGAGCGTTATTCCGACCACCGGCAGCACCTGATGAGCGCGGTGCTCGCGCTGGCGCCGGCCCGGGGCGGACGCCTGTGCTTGCTGGGAGCGGGAAACTGCAACGACGTCGACCTGGCGGTCCTGGCCCGACGGTTCGACGGCATCCACCTCGTCGATCTCGACGCCGGCGCATTGGCACGGGCCGAGAAACGCCAGGACGACGACATTCGCGCGAAGCTGCGTCCACACGCCCCGGTCGATCTCGGAGGCCTGCTCCGCGAGACCGAACGCTGGCGAAAAACCCCGCCGACCCTGGCGCAGGTGGAGGCAGCCATCGCGCCCGCCGTGCAGGCGATTGTCGCCGCGGTTCCCGGGCCTTTCGAGGTGGTGGCTTCGTGTTGCGTGCTGACCCAGATCGGTCACGGCATCACGTCGATCCTCGGACCGCAACATCCCAACCTCGGCGACGCGCACACCGCCGCCGCCGCCGTGCACTTGCGGGTCCTGGCTGGGCTGCTGGCCACTGGTGGGCGGGGGCTGTTGGTCACGGACTTGGTCTCGACCGAAACCTATCCCCTGGAAGAGCTGGCCCCTGGCCGTGATCTGAAAGAGCTGGTCGCCGATCTGGTACGCGCGGGCAATCACTTCAAAGGGGTCAACCCGCTGGCGCTGTCCCGATTGTTGAGACGGGACGCGGTTCTGTCGCAGCAAGTGGCGGACATTCAACCGATCGATCCATGGCTATGGCGGGCTGTGCAGGCGCGGACGTTCCTGGTGAACGGCTTCGTCTTTCGCCGCGCGGCCGGCTGACCCCGACGACCGGGTACTCGCAAAAACGGTTGACAGACGAACGGCCACGCTATAATCCTACTTAATATATAGACAATGCAGACTGTATCGATGAAGGCTCGCTATGCCCTGCGGGCGCTTTACGCGCTGGCGGGCGACGAAATCCGATCGCCGGTGCTGATCGCCGATCTGGCCGAGCGCGAGCGCATCCCGCGCAAATTTCTTGAAGCCATTCTTCTCGAGCTCCGGAACGCCGGCATTCTGCAGAGCAAGAAAGGAAAAGGCGGCGGCTATGCGCTGGCCAAGCCGCCCGGCGAGATCACCATCGGCCAGGTCATGCGCGCCATCGACGGCCCGCTGGCGCCCATCCCGTGCGTCAGCGAGCGCGCCTATGCCCGGTGTGAAACCTGCCCCAGCGAAGAGACCTGCGGGACGCACCTGGTGATGAAGGAAGTGCGCGACGCCATCGCCAAAGTCTTGGACGGAACAACCCTGGCCAGCGTCCAGCAGCGCGTGGCGCACGCCAGCCTACGCGCGGCCACCGCCGTGGCTTACAGCATTTGAAAAAGGGAATCGCGATGAGCTGTCCGAACTAGTTCGACATCACGTTCATCCCATTCCCCGAGGTGTTTCATGACCACGCTCATCCGTCATCGCCGTTCGCCTTTCGTTCGCGCCGGCGCCGCTGTCCTTTTTTCCGCCGCGCTGTCAGCGACCGCGCCGCAGGCTGCGCGCGCCGAGACCAAGCTGCTCAATGTCTCGTACGATCCGACGCGCGAGCTTTACCAGGAGATCAACCCGGCGTTCGCCAAGGAGTGGCAAGCGAAGACCGGCCAGACGATCACCATCAACCAATCACACGGCGGCTCCGGCAAGCAGGCGCGGTCGGTGATCGACGGCCTCGACGCGGACGTCGTCACGCTGGCCTTGGCTTATGACATCGACGCCATCCAGGAGAAATCGGGGCGCATCGCCGCGGGTTGGCAGAAGCGTCTGCCCAACAACAGCACGCCGTTTTCGTCGACGGTGGTGTTCGTGGTGCGCAAAGGCAACCCGCGCGGCATCAAATCGTGGGACGATCTGGTCAAGCCCGGCACCGTCGTCGTCACCGCCAACCCCAAAACGTCGGGCGGCGCGCGCTGGAACTATCTGGCCGCCTGGGGCGCGGCGCTCCTGGCCAACAACAACGACCAGGGCAAGGCAAAAGAGTTCGTAAAAGCTTTGTATAAAAATGTCCCGGTGCTGGACTCTGGGGCGCGCGGGTCGACCATCACTTTTTCGCAGCGGGGAATCGGCCACGTGCTTTTGGCCTGGGAAAACGAGGCCTATCTGCTGGTGAACGAGCTCGGCAAGGACAAGTACGAGGTGATCACCCCGCCGGTCAGCGTGCTGGCCGAACCGCCGGTGGCGGTCGTCGACCAGAACGTCGACAAGCACGGCACGCGCGCCGTCGCCGAGGCTTATCTAAAGTTCCTGTTCACCGACGCCGCCCAGGAGATCGCCGCCAAGCACCACTATCGCCCGACCAACGACGCCATCGCCCGCAAGCACGCCGCCGCGTTCACCAGGACCAAGCTGTTCACCATCGACCAGGTGTTCGGCGGCTGGCAGGCGGCGCACAAGGCGCACTTCGCCGACGGCGCCATCTTCGATCAGATCTATCAGCCCGGTTCCTAGGCGGCGCGCAAGCGGTGCAACAGATGTCGGCGGTCGATCCGAAAGGCGCGGCAATCGTGGCGGGTGCCGCGCTGCCGCTCGGCGCGCGCCCGAAGAAGAATCGTGGCGCCCTGCCCGGCTTTGGTCTGGCGTTCGGCATCACGCTGACCTACCTGGCGCTGATCGTTCTCATTCCGCTGGCGGGGTTGGCCTGGAAGACCACCTCGCTGTCGGCGCACGAGTTCGGCGCCGCGGTGCTGTCGCCGCGGGCGCTGGCGGCGTACCGGCTCAGCTTCGGCGCGGCGGCCGTGGCAGCGACGGTGAACGCCGTTTTCGGGCTGCTGCTGGCCTGGGTGCTGGCGCGCTATGAATTCCCGGGCCACGGCTTGATCGACGCCATGGTCGATCTGCCGTTCGCCTTGCCGACGGCGGTCGCCGGCATCGCCCTGACGTCGCTGTTCGCCGAAAACGGCTGGCTCGGCCGTTGGCTGGAACCGCACGGGATCAAGATCGCCTTCGCGCCGGCCGGGATCGCGGTGGCCATGACCTTCGTCGGATTGCCGTTCGTGGTGCGCGCCGTGCAGCCGATCTTGATCGACATCGATCCCAACATGGAAGAGGTGGCGGCCACGCTGGGCGCGTCGCGCCTGGAGACGTTCCGGCGGGTGATGTTCCCGGCGGTGCTGCCGGCGCTGCTCACCGGATTCACCCTGGCTTTTGCCCGCGCCCTGGGCGAATACGGCTCGATCGTCTTCATCTCGGGCAACATGCCGATGCGCACGGAGATCGTCCCGCTGCTGATCGTCACCAAGCTGGAGCAGTACGACTATGCGGGCGCCACGGCCATCGCTCTGTTCATGCTGATGGTGTCGTTCGGGCTGATGCTGCTGATCAATCTGCTGCAGGGGATCATCCAGCGACGCGGCGGGCGGGCGTAACATGCCGGGCGCCAAACCGCTGGCTCTGCGCGATCCGGCCTGGCTGCGCTGGACGTTGATCGGCGCCAGCCTGTTTTTCTTGGGCCTGTTCGTGCTGCTGCCGCTGGTGTCGGTGTTTGCCGAAGCGTTGGCGAAAGGCTTTCACGCCTACGCCGCCGCCATCGCCGATCCCGAAACGCGCTCGGCGATTCGCCTGACCTTGCTGACGGCGGCCATCGCCGTGCCGATGAACGTGGTCTTCGGGATCGCCGCGGCCTGGTTGATCTCGAAGTATCGCTTTCCCGGCAAAGGCGCGCTGCTGACCCTGATCGATCTGCCGTTCAGCGTGTCGCCGGTGATCGCCGGCCTCATCTTCGTCTTGCTGCTGGGCGCGCGCGGCGTGTTCGGGCCGTGGCTGGAAGCGCACGACATCCGCCTCATCTTCGCCGTGCCGGGGATCGTTCTGGCCACCACCTTCGTGACGTTTCCCTTCGTGGCGCGCGAGGTGTTGCCGGTGATGCAAGACCTTGGCAGCGACGAGGAAGAGGTGGCGCTGACCCTGGGCGCCAGCGGCTGGCAAATCCTGTTGAAGGTGACGCTGCCCAAAGTGCGCTGGGGCCTGCTTTACGGCGTCGTGCTGTGCAACGCCCGGGCGATGGGCGAGTTCGGCGCGGTGTCAGTGGTATCGGGGCACATCCGCGGGCAGACCAACACGCTGCCGCTGCACGTGGAGATCCTCTACAACGAATACAACCTGTCTGGCGCCTTCGCCGTGGCGTCGATCCTCACGCTGCTGGCGCTGGGAACGCTGGGCGCCAAGAAGCTGATCGAGTCGCGGCAGGTAGACCGGTAGTACACTCGGCGGTCGATGATCTACCCGGGCGTGGCGGCGACCATCGGGAAGACCCCGCTTTGCGAGCTGCGCCGGATTGGCCGCGAAACCGGGGTTCGCCTGCTGGCCAAGCTGGAGTCGCGCAACCCGGGCGGAAGCGTGAAGGATCGCATCGCCGCTGCCATGGTCGACGAAGCCGAACGCGCCGGCTTGCTGGGACCGGGCGGCACCATCGTCGAAGCCACCAGCGGCAACACCGGCATCGCGCTGGCGTTCGTGGCGGCGACCAAAGGGTATCGATTGATCGTCACCATGCCCGAACGCATGTCCAAAGAACGGCTGTCGTTGCTGCGCTACCTGGGCGCGCAGGTCACGCTGACGCCGGGGACGCTGATGCGCGACGCGGTCGAGCGCGCCCAGGCATTACGCCAGGCGACGCCCGGCGCGGTGGCCCTGGATCAATTCCGCAACCTGGCCAATGCGGAAGCCCACCGCCAATCGACCGGGCCGGAGATCTGGGCCGACACCGACGGCGCCATCGACGTGTTCGTCAGCGGCGTCGGCACCGGCGGCACCATCACCGGCGTCGGCGAGGTCCTCAAAGGCCACAAGCCGGGCGTGCAGGTGGTCGCCGTCGAACCGGCCAACGCCGCCGTGCTGTCGGGCAAAAGACCCAGCAACCACCTCATCCAGGGTATTGGTGCCGGATTCATCCCTCCCTTGCTGAACCGCGCCGTCATCGACGAGGTGATTGCCATCTCCGACGAGGAAGCCTTCGCTCACGCCCGCCGGCTGGCGCGCGAAGAAGGCATCTCCGCCGGGATCTCCTCCGGCGCCACCTTGGCCGCCGCTTTGCGCGTGGCCGAGCGGCCACACCCACCCGGCCGTACCATCGTCTTCATGGTCGGCGACGGCGGCGAGCGGTACACCAGCGGGCCGCTGGTGAACGAATTATTAGGATCCCATCCATGAAGTGAGTCACCCCCCCTTGCGAAATCAATCGGGGTCCTTACTGTTTCGTCCGCAATGCCTCCGTTGCAGACCGTGTCGTTGCACGGCACGCGTGCCCTGCTGGTCGAGGATGACTCTGCCATCCGCGACGTGCTGGGCCAGATGCTGTCCGACGAAGGGCTGCAGCTGTCGTCGTTTCGCAACGGCCAAGACGCCTTGGCTCATCTCAAGATGTCCAGTCCGCCGGACGTCATTTTGCTGGACTTGATGATGCCGGTGATGGACGGCTGGCAGTTCCGGGTCGAGCAAAAGAAAGATCCGCTGCTGGCCGGCATCCCAGTGGTGGCGATGTCCGCCGACGGCAGCGCCAAGGCGCAGGCCATTGACGCTGACGCCTATGTGAAAAAGCCGATCGACTTCAGCGAGCTTTTGGGCCGGATCGTCTCGGTCATCCAGGGCGCGCGGCACCGGCGGCTGGCAGTGGCCAATCGACTGGCGGCGCTGGGCACGCTGGCCGCCGGCATCGCGCACGAAGTGAACAACCCGCTGACCTACGTGATGGCCAATCTGCAGTACCTGATCGACGTCATGCCGACGATGCTGGGGCCCGCCAGCAAGGAAGCTTGCGACATCCTGGCCGACACGCTGACGGGCACGCGCCGGATCGCCAAGATCGTCAACCAGGCGCAGCTGGTGGCGCCGACGCAAATGGAAGACGCCAACGCGGTCGTCGATCTGCGCACGGCGCTGGAATCGTCGATCTTCTTGCTGCAGGGTCAGATCCGCCACCAGGCCATCCTGTCGACCCAGCTGGATGGCCACCCGCAGGTGCGCGGCGATCGCAGTCGCGTCGAGCAGGTCTTCACCAACCTCTTGCTGAACGCCATGCAGTCCATGCCGGAAGGAAACGCCCGCGACCAGCAAATCCAGGTGACCATGCGAGCGCTGTCTCCTGGCCGCGTGCTGGTGGAGGTCACCGACACCGGAGCGGGAATTCCCGCCGAGTTGCAGGAGCGGATTTTCCAGCCGTTCTTCACCACCAAACCGGTCGGGCAAGGTACCGGCCTGGGGCTTTCCGTCTGCCAGGGAATCGTTTCGGCCCTGGGCGGGGAGATCACCTTCGATAGCCAGGTGGGCCGCGGCACCACGTTTCGCGTGGTCTTGCCGACGATCGCGCCAACCAAAGGCCCCGACCTCAACAAACCAGCAACGCCCGCGGCGGAAGCGCGCCCGGCGGCCGGCAAGCACGTGCTGGTGATCGACGACGAGCCGCTGATGCTGCGCGCCCTGCGCTATATCCTGGGCCCGGCGTACGAGGTGACGTTCGTGCGCGGAGCGGTGATGGCCAAAGATCTTCTGGAGACCGGCGCGCGCTTCGACGTCATCTTGTGCGATTTGATGCTGGAAGAGATCACCGGCATGAGCTTGCTGCGTGAGCTGGAAGAGGCCAACCCGACCATGGCGCAGCGGATGATCTTCATGACCAGCGGCGCGTACACCCCCCGGGCGCGGGCTTTCATCGAGGATGGCAATCACCCGGTGATCAACAAGCCTTTCGACCGCGCTCAGCTGATCAGCGCCATCGCCGCGTGTGGTGCGGCGGCTCCGACGGTCACTGACCGCAACGCCAGCCAATAGCGACGGCCGCGCGCCGGCAGGCGTCCGCCGCTGCTATGATCAGGGGCCGTGCTCCGGCAGCAGCTTTTGATCTTGTATCTGGCCAACTCGGACCTGGGCAGTCCCACGCAGGCCTGGTCGATGTACGACGGCGCCGGCGGCAAGACCGGGATGTCCGGCGACAGCGACACGCCACCGTACCCCAGCGCTCTGGCGGCGATGCAAGACGGGTGGCGGGTCATCCAGCTGCCGGCGCTGCAGCCGCCGCGACCCGGCCACGAGCACCAGACGTCATATTTGCGCTTCGAGGTGGTGCTGGAAAAATTGGTCACCCTGCCGGAGCCTTCGTGACCGCCCCGCCCGAGCCGCCAGAGCCGCCCGCGCCGACGGAGGGGCCGGCGCCCCGGCTGACCGCGGTGCAGCTGGCCACCTTCGTGGCGCGGGGTTTTTTGCGCTTTGATTCGATCATTCCCCACCCCCTGTGCGCCGAGGCGCTGCGCGAGATCGAAACCAACGCCCGCCCGGGCGCCTTCGGAGCTGCGGCCGGTGACAAGCCCGGCGACGAAAAATCGCGCTTCGCCGGGCGACCGCTGCAGCAGATCTGGCCCGACGGCGCCGGCATCGCCGCGCTGGTGCGCCTGCCGGTGGTGCGCGGAATCATCGACAGTCTGCTGGGCCCGGGCGCGCTTTACGACCACCACCACGCCCACACCGTCGAGGCGCAGCAGCGCTGGAGTCAACCCTGGCACGCCGACGCCATCATCGATCCGCGCACCGCCGCCTTCGACATCCAGCTTTTCTTTTTCTTCCACGATACGCCGCGCGAGATGGGCGGCACGATGATCCTGCCCGGCAGCCACCTGCGCCGGGTGCACGAATCGGACATCGCTCGCTATCAAAATTTTCTTGGGCAGCTGCCGACGGTGTGCCCGGCGGGATCGCTGCTGGTCTGTCACCACGGCATCTGGCATTGCGGGCAGCCGAACCACACGCGCGCGCGGCGCCACATGCTGAAGCTGCGCCTCAACCCCAGCGCGCCGCAACGGTTCGCCTGGACCGGCGTCGACGGCGCGGCGGCGGCCGCCGTGCGCGACGCCCTGACCACACCCGAACCGTGGCACGGCAACGAAGCGCGGCTGGAGATCGTCAACCGGCTGCGCTTGTGGCGGCAATTGACCGGCGACCAGACGTTCGACGCCGACCACTGGCTGACGCGGCTGGAATTACCACCCGCGCCGTGAGGTTGGCTCAAGCGTCGTGACCAGCCAGTAACACCGCCGGCAGCAGCGGCACGAACAGAAAGACCGCCGCCGTGCAGGCGGCGTTTACCAGCACCAACCGTTCGAACGAGACGTGGACCGCGCCGAAGAGGTAGGCCCCCGCCGGTTCGGCGACGACGATCGACGCCAGGTTCTGCGCGCCCAGGATCAGCGCGTACCCGAAGCTCTCGCTGCCGCGCGGGACCACGCGCGCGGCGAGATCGTAGTACGGCAGCAAGGCCAGCGGCCCGGCCAGCCCCGCGGCGACGGTGATGACCTCCGCCGAGCGTAGGCTGTCGTAGCCGACATAGGCCGCCGTGCTGGCCACGTTCAGGGCGATCCCCGCCAGCAACAATGCGCGCAAAGAAAACCGCCGGCACAGCCGCGCGTAGATCAGCGCGCCGACCAGCGCCCCGCCACCGCCGAGAAGCTGCAGAAATCCCATCGTGCGCGCGTCCATCTTCAAGGCGTCTTGCTGGCGAAAAAAAAGCGCTGTCCCGAATCCCGGCGGCAGATACGCGACCAGCACGAACACCAGCACCGCCCACATCGGCCGCGCGCGCAGCCCCGCCAGCGCCGAGCGCCACGCCTCCGTCGCGCTCGCCGCGCGATTGGTCGGCTCGCGCGCCCAGGCGAACGCCAACGGCGCAAGCGGCAACACCACCGCCACGCCCACCGCCGCCGTCCAGCCGAAAGCCCGCAGCGCCAGCCAGCCACCCAGCGGTCCGGCGCCCAGCGCCACCACCGCGTCGATGGCCATGCGCAGACCACTCAGGCGCCCGGTGGCGGCGCGGCGCTGCGCTTCCTCGACCAGGAAACCGCCCACAGCCGCGCTGACCATCAGCAACGCAGCGTTGAGCGCGACGGCCACCGCCAGCAGCGCGCCGTAAGAACGCGGCACCAGCGCCATGACCGCCCACAGCGCGCCCGACGCCACGCTGCCCGCCACCAGATACGATCGCCGCCGCGATCCGAACAACGGCACGCTGTCGCAGAGCAGACCGGCCAGCGGCTTGAACGCCCATACCAGCGCGCTGCCCGCCCAGAACAGCGCCAGCTGTTGCGGCGACATGCCCAGCCGATTTTTCAGGTACAGCCCCAGCGGCAGCTGCGCCAGCGTCATCGGCCAACCGAGCGCCGTGACGATCAAGCCGGCGGCGATGACGGTGGTGGCGCGGCGATCAGTGGCGCGCTGGGAGGCGCCGTCGGCAGGCACGCCCGACCCGCCCGCGGCAGACATGCGGTCATGGTAGATCGAGGCGGTGAAGATCGCGACCTGGAACGTGAACGGCATTCGCGCCCGGCAGGTGCAGCTGGAAGAGTGGATCAAAGCCGAGCAGCCCGACGTCATCTGCCTGCAGGAGATCAAGGCGGCGCCCGAGCAGATCCCCGAATCGCTGGTGTCGATCGACGGGTACTGGTGCTACTGGCACGGCGGCAAGGGTTACTCCGGCGTGGGCCTGCACGTGCGCAAGGACGTTGTCGCCGAGCGCCCGAATTTTTTCCACCCCGCGTTCGATCACGAACACCGCGTGGTGGCCGCCGCCATCAACGGTCTGCTGGTGGTTTCGATCTATGTCCCGAACGGCGGCAAGGATTTCGCGGCGAAAATGCAGTTCTTCGCCGCGCTGGATGCCTACGTCGCCGCCGTACAGGAAAGCGCCACGCCGCTGGTGGTGTGCGGCGACATCAACATCGCCCACTCCGCGCGCGACGTGCACCCGCGCGAGCGCAAGGACAGCGCCATCGGCCAGCTTCCCGAAGAACGCGCCGCCTTCGATCATTTGCTTGGCCAGGGATTGGTGGACGTGGCGCGGGCGCTGCACCCGGATGCCGACGATCTGTTCACCTGGTGGGCGCCGTGGCGCAACCTGCGCCAGCGCAACATCGGCTGGCGCATCGACTACATCCTGGCCAGCCAGGCGGTGGCCACGCGCGCGACGAAGTGCGAGGCCTACCGCGAGGTCGGCACCAGCGACCACGGTCCGGTGGTGGCGACGTTCACCTGGCCTTAGCGCGTGCGGCGGCGTCCAGCGCTTCGAAGGCCAGCTCGACGGCCTGGGTGGCGTGATCGGCGCGCGGCAGGTTGGGCGCCGCGCCGTCCACTTCGAAGCGCCATGAACCGACCAGAATCACCGGCCGTTTGGCTTTCAAGCCGAGTGCGATCTCCGACAGCGTGCCGAAGCCGCCGCCGATGGCGATGATGGCGTCGCTGGCGCAGACGTTGATCCAGTTGCGCCCCTCGCCGAGCCCGGTGAACAGCGCCACGTCGATGAACGCGTTGGGCGTCGACTGGCGCGTGTCTTCGCCGGGCAGCACGCCGATGGTCAGGCCGCCAGCGCCGCGCGCGCCCTCCGCCGCCGCTTCCATCACGCCACCGCGGCCGCCGCACAAAAGCACGGCGCCGCGTTCGGCGATGCCGCGGCCGACGGCGCGGGCCAGCTCGGCGGTGGCCGGATCGCAGGCCGCCGGGCCCATCACGCCGATCACCACCTTGTACGTGCGTCCCACCATTCGTGGCCGTCAGTGTATCGCCGGTCGCGCCCGCGCGCAGCCATGACCACCAGCGGCAAGCAATGCTAAGCTGCCGCGCATGGCAAACACGACCGTCCTGATGAGCACGTCCCTCGGCGACTTCACCATCGAGCTTTTCAACGACAAGATGCCTCTCACCGCGGGAAATGTCGCGAAATTGGCCAAGGCCGGTTTCTACGACGGCCTGCACTTTCACCGGGTGATCGACAAGTTCATGGTGCAGTTCGGATGTCCGCACAGCAAGGACCCGCAAAGCCCGCGCGCCGGAACCGGCAACGGGCCCGACGGCACCATCGCCGACGAGCATCCGGCCGACGCCAAGCTGTCGAACGATCGCGGGACGCTGTCCATGGCCAACACCGGCCGCCCGAACACGGGCAGCTCGCAGTTCTTCATCAACGTCGTCCCCAACCCCTACCTGGATTGGTTTTCGCCCGGACCGTCGAAGCACCCGGTGTTCGGCAAGATCGTCGACGGCATGGACGTGGTCGACAAGATCGCCGCGGCTCCGCGCGACGGTGGCGATCGCCCGAAGACCCCGATCAAGATGATCAAGGTGACCGTCAACGAGTAGCGGCCAGGCGCCGCCTCTCTAGATGAAAGATACCGCCTAGCGATCGGCCAGGCTGGCGTCGATGTACATCGTCGGCGCGGGATCGAACCCCGCCCGTGGCGGCGCCTGCGTTTCTGCCAGGGCCTTCGCCAGGTGCTTCCAGAAACCGTGGGCGACGGCGCGCCGGATCTGTTTGGACGACGCCGCCGCCGACCAGCGGCCCACCACCGAGGCAGTGGCGCCGTTCCACACCAGGAAGGTGATGGCGCGCCGGCTGCCGTGAACTTCCACGTCGCCGGTGACAAAGGCAGTCAGGCGGTGGTCCTGGGCCAGCGAGAGATAGGGGCCGGTACCGTCGGTGCGGGGGATCGAGGTGACGATCTGGTAGCCATGGGCGCGCAACGCTCGAGCCACGTCGTCGCGCAGGGCTGGACCGACGTCGCCGTCGAACGGTTGCACCGAAACCCGCGGGGCGGCTTCGGCGCGCACGGCCGTCCAGGGCCACAATGCGGCGGTCAGCACCAGGGCAGCGAGAAACGACCTCACTGAATCTAGTGTCGGACGGAAAGGCGATTTACTCAAGTATCAGGAGCGTGGTCGGACTAAATTCAAAGTACGGCGCGATGCGAACCATCATTATCGGCGATGTTCACGGCTGCCTGGACGAACTGGTCCGGTTGGTGCGCACGTGCGGCGGCGTCAATGACAGCCGGCTGGTGCTGGTGGGCGATCTGGTGGCCAAGGGACCCGACTCGCTGGGCGTGCTGCAATGGGCGCGCGAGGCGGGCGTGGCCGCGGTGCTGGGCAACCACGACGCGCATCTGTTGCAGTTGAGACCAGACGGCGACCGTGACGCCAACGATACGGGCGCAGCGAAAAAAAAACGTCCCGACCACGAGCGCATCGCCGCCACCTTGGCGCCGGCGGATTGGGACTGGCTGGGCGCGCGACCGCTGACGTTGTCGTTTGACGCCGGCGAGGCCGCGTCCCAGGCGTTGGTGGTCGTGCATGGCGGGTTGGTGCCGGGCGTGGCGCTGGACAAGCAACAGCGCAAGCACCTGCTGACCATGCGAAGCATCACCGACGACGGCGAGCCGTCGAACCGCATCGAAGGCTCGCCCTGGGCGGCGAAGTGGACCGGGCCGGCGCACGTCGTTTTCGGGCACGACGCCATCCGCGGGTTGCAAGAACACCCGCACGCCACCGGATTGGACACCGGCTGCGTCTACGGCCGCCGCCTGACCGCGCTGATCTTGCCCGAGCACAAGCTGGTGTCGGTGCCGGCCCGTCGCGAGTACGTGGCGATCACCGGGAAAGACGCCTGACGTGGCCGAGCCGGCGCCGGCGGTCAGCGAACGCGTACGCCTGGACAAATGGTTGTGGGCGGCGCGCTTCTTCAAGACCCGATCCGCGGCGGCGCAGGCGGTGGACGGCGGCAAGATCGACGTCGGCGGCGAGCGGGCCAAACGATCGCGGCTGATTCACGTCGGCGACGTGGTGATGATTCGCCGCCCGCCCTTCGAATATCAGATCGTGGTGCGCGGTCTGTCCGAGCTGCGCGGCCCGGCCAAGGTGGCGGCCACGCTGTACGAAGAAACGCCGGAGAGCCGGCAAGCGCGCGAGACGCTGGCCTATCAATTGAAGAACGCGCCGACGTTGCAGTTCACCGGCGGCGGGCGGCCGACCAAACGCGATCGCCGGGTGATCGAACGCCTGCGCCGCGGCGGCTAGGAGCCACCAGTGGTGCGGGCGGCCGAGAGCATCGATCTTTACGGGGTGCTGGGCGTGGCTGCCTCCGCCAGCGCCGCCGAGATCCGGCGCGCCTATCGGCATCTGGCCCTGCGCTTTCACCCCGATCGCGCCGGCCCGGCCGGCACGGCGCGCTTTCGGCAGATCGCCGACGCCTACCGCGTGCTGTCCGACGGGGTGGCGCGCGCGGCGTACGACGCCGGGCGATCGGCCGGCAGCGCGCGCCTGCCAGCGACCGGAAAATTCGGGCCCGGCGCACCCGGCGATCCTGACAACGCCGGCCCCTACCGCGAACGACGGCACGTCACCTTCGGCGGCAGTGGCACCGGGCCCCACGTGATCGATCGTCTGAGCGGTCCGCTGGAGCAGCTGATCGCCAGCGCGGCGGCGCGCCGCCACGCCGACGGATCGCTGGATCTGCTGCTGAACGCCTCCGAGATCCAGCGCGGCGGCACCGCCGCCATCACCCTGCCCTGTCGCATTCCTTGCCGAACCTGCGGCGGCGTGGCGCAAAAGAACCTCCTGTGGTGCACACGCTGCGAATTCGAAGGCACCATCGTCGAGGAGGTCACGGTCTGCGTACCGATCCCCCCGCACGTCGCCGACGGCACCGGCTTCCGCGTGACGGTCGATCCGATCGGCGACGCGCCGTCGCTGCGCCTGCGGATCAAACACGATCGGCAGCGCGGCTGACGGCGCGACGAGAAAACGGCTACTGCACGCGGGTGGCGGACTGGTACTGCGCGCGCACCGAAACACCGGACGGCATGGCCATCGCCGTCACCGACGCCAAGTAGTCGGCATAGCGATAGCTGGCCAGCACCGTGCGCAGCGGACCCGAACCGAGATAGGCCGGCGACGGATCGCCCACCTGCACCGGCGCCGTCCCCAGCGCGGCCCGAAGCGCGCCGGTCTGTTGCGCGAAGATCACGGCAGCATTCGCCGGTGACAGTCCCGCCCGCAGAACGTCGACGCTGATCAGCCGCCCGGCTGGATTGAAGGCGAAGATCAACTCGTTGACCGGCCCGCCGGCCGGCGAGCCCAGCGCCGCCGCCGGCACGTTCGCGCACTGCAACTGGCGCAGGCCCAGCAGCACCGATTTGCAGGCGACGCCGTTTTGAGTCGCCCAGGCGACCACGTCCGCCTCCGTGCTGTCATCGAGGCGCATGCCCAGCGCGGGCCGCGCCGGCGCCGGCGTCGCCCCGCGCAGAGCGCCGACGCCGCGCTGGCGCAGCGCCTCGGCCTGCGCTGGCGTCACCCGTTTGACCGGACAGCCGACGCCCAGGCGCGCCAGCAAAGGCCGCCCGGCGCTGGTGTGCAGAAAGCCGATGAACCCGGTGGCTGCCAGCGCGACGATCGCCGCGCTGGCCAGCACCTTGATCCCACGGCGACCAGGACGACGAAGACGAG
>DASXQB010000515.1:0-10841 GCA_036493295.1 Polyangia bacterium
TCAAGGTTCACGTCACCAACGACACTCTGGATGAACAGCTTTCGGAAGACGTGGCCGTCCAGCAATGGGACGGCCACGTCCTGCGCTTCAGCCGCCCCGCCTCCGTCGACCAGGATCAATTCACCGGCGTGGTGGTCGGACGCCACATCGCCGGCACGGTCACCAACCGGACCGCCGACGCGCGTTCGTGGACCGGGCAGCGGGCCGAGGTTCTTTCGCACGGCCTGGTGCCGCGCCCGCTGCTGACCGCGCAGGATTGGCAAGCACGCACCCGCCGTCGCCTCGGCTGGCTGGCGATGGCCGGGAATCCCGCGCCGCTGTCAGCAACGGCGACGGTCACCGGGCGTTTTCTCCCGGTGCCCACCACCACCCTCAGCGATCATCGGGACGATTCGGCGGCGTCCTGGCCGCAAAATTATCAGCTGACCGAGCTTGCCTTGGACCTGACGTTGCCCAGCACCGGCGTCGGCGCGCCGCTCGCTCGCCACATCCACGCCGTCATGGCGGTGCCGACGACGCCACCACCGGCCAGCGGATTTCCCGTCGCTGTCGTCGCCAACGGACACTGGGGTGGCGCCTGGCGAACGTTTGATCCGCAAAACACGATTTACTGGTACGGCGACAGCTTTGCCCGCCGCGGCTACGTCGTCCTGGCGGTCGACATCTCGCACCGCCCGCTGGCCGATCGCCAGGCGCTGTACACCGATCTGCTGACCGGCGACGATCCGGCCAATGGCAACGACAGCCATCCGGCGATCAAAGACGATGGCCTCGACTCCGAGTGGGAAGAAGACGGCGAGCGCACCTGGGACATGATGCGCGGCCTCGACTATGTGCTCGGCCGCGACGACGTCGATCGTGGCCGGGTGACAGTGGTCGGGTTGTCGATGGGCGGCGAGATCGCCGAATGGGAAGGCGCGATGGATCCCCGGGTGGGCGTGGTGGTGGCGGCGGGCGCGCCGCCGGATCTGGCGGTGATGCGATACCACGGCAATCACCCCTGCTATCGCTGGCAGCGCGCCGAGATCCGCGAGTACCTGGATCCCAGCGACCTGGACGCCCTGATTGCCTCGCGCACCCTGGTTCGCGAGACCGGCCTGGTCGACACCGTCTATTCGGACCTGGCCGCGCACTTTGCCAGCGCCAAGCAGGTCGTGCGGCGCGCGGCGCCTGCCTTCGTCACGCTGGGCGGGCAACTGATTCACTACCTGCACTTTGACGCCCACGCCTTCCACGTCGGCGAGCCGCTGCCCGAAGCGGCCACGGCGCTGGGGGTGACCACGCCGGTCGAGTCGGATGTGGTCAGCGTCGCGCCGTGGTCGATGGACTGGGAGACGAATCAAACCACACGCGCCATCAGAGATTCGCTGTTCGACGCGATTCCCTTGCGCGTTCCCTGAGCGCCGGCGCGAGCCGGTCCGCTATTTATTTGGCCAGCGTTGCGGCGACCACGGCGGTGGCGTGGCCGGCGCCGTCCAGGAACATCCCGGGAAACAGTCCCAGGAAGACCACCGCCAGCGCAGTGATCAGCAAGCCCACGCGCGTCGACGCCGAATCGGTCGGAGCCAGCGGCCGCAAGGCATCGCGGAAGTACATCGCCACGACGATGCGCAGATAGTAGTAGATGCTGACCACGCTGTTCAGCACGCCCACCACCACCAGCCAGTACAGCTGTGGCGTTTCCATGGCGGCGCGGAACAGATAGAACTTGGCGAAGAAACCGCCGGTCGGCGGGACGCCACCCAGTGACAGCAGGAACACCGTCATGGCCAGCGCCACCGCCGGCCGCGCGGCGCCCAGGCCCGCCCAGTCGTCGACGAACAGGCGCTCGTCCTGGCGGTTGCCGATCCAGGCCACCACGCCAAAGACGCCCAGCGTGGTGAAGGTGTAGGCCATCAAATAAAACAGCACCGCCGATTTCGCCCCGTCGGCGCCCAGGCCCACGGCAATGACGCCGATCAGGATGTACCCAGCGTGCGAGATCGACGAGTACGCCAGCAAGCGCTTGATATTCTCCTGGCGGATGGCCGCCAGATTTCCCAGCGTCATGGTCAACGCCGCCAGCACCGACAGCACCGACGCCCAGCCGGTGAAATCAAAGACCAGCAGCGGGCTGGCGAACGCCGTGTCCAGCACGCGGACGATCCCGCCGAAGGCCGCCGCCTTCACGCCGGCGGCCATGAAACCGGTGACCGGCGTCGGCGCGCCTTCGTACGTGTCGGGCGCCCACATGTGAAACGGCACCGCCGCGACCTTGAAGCACAGCGCGATCAGAATGAAATATTCGCCCAGGAAGAAGACCGGGCTCTTTGATGCCTCGGGCACCTTGGCCGCGATGCCGGCATAGCTCATCTCGCCACCTGTGGTGCCGTAGACCAGAGCGATGCCGTAGACCAGAAAGCCGGTGGCGAAGGCGCCCATCAGAAAATATTTGATGGCCCCTTCGATGCTGCGCTGGCTGCGCCGCCAGCAGCCGGTCAGGACGTACGCCGACAGCGACATGGTCTCAATGCCGATCAGCAGCGACACCATGTGGTTGGCGTGAACGACCATCATCATGCCGGCGCCGCCGAACAAGATCAGGGCGTAGAACTCGCCGAACTCGAACCCTTGCTCGCGCAGGTAAGCCGGCGCGAACAGCAGGGTGAGGAACGACGCCACCACGAACGCGCCGTCCAGATACAGCGCCATGCGGTCGACGACCAGCATGCCTTGAAAGTGCGTTTGCGGCGTGGCGGCGTCCGGCCACTGCGCCACCAGCGCGGCCAGCGAGGCCACGCAACCGGCGGCGCCCAGCCAGGCCAGGCCGCTGCGGCTTTTGCCCTGGATGAACGTCTCGGCCAGGATGATCACGCAGCCCATGCCGATCAGAATCAGCATCGGCAAGTACGCCAAAATGTCGCCGCCGTTGAAGGTCATCGGTTGGCTCCCTTCGCGGCCGGCGGCTCCGCGGCCGCAGCCGCCAGCGCAGGGAAGACGTGCGCCGGCGCGTCCGGCGCGTTGCGCGCATCACGCAGCCGCTCGCCATAGAGACTGAGATACGCCTGCACCGATTTCTCCGATCGATCGAGGATGGGCTTTGGCCAGATCCCCATCACCAGCGCGGCGACGATGACGATTCCGAACACCCAGGTCTCGCGACCGCTGATGTCGCGCATGTGCGACGACTTGTTCTCCGGCTTGTCCAGCGGACCGAACATCAGCTTCTGGTACATGGTCAGCAAGTACATCGCCGCCAGGATGACCGCCGATGCGGAGATCCCCGCCAGCAGCTTCGAAGCCGGGAACAGCTCGGGCAGACCGGACGCCGCCCAGGTCTTGTCGGCGGTGAACGCGCCCAAGAGCACAAGGAACTCACCGACGAAGCCGCACAACCCGGGCAATCCCACGGATGCCAGCACGATCACCAGGAAGCAGGCCGCGAACACCGGCATCTTCGCCCACAGCCCACCGAAATCGGCCAGCTTGCGCGAGTGCCGGCGGTCGTACAGCAAGCCGACTCCCAGGAACAAGCCACCGGTCGAGATCCCGTGCGCCAGCATCTGATAGATGGCGCCCTGCGTGCCGGTCACCGACAACGTCATCAACCCCAGCACCACGAAGCCCAGGTGCGAGACCGACGAATAGGCGACCAGTTTTTTGGCGTCGTCCTGCACGTACGCCATCAACGCGCCGTAGACGATGCCGATCACCGCCAGGATGGAAATCAGCGGCGCCGCCTCGGCGGCGGCCAGCGGGAACATCGGCAGGGCAAAGCGCAGCAAGCCGTAGGTTCCGAACTTCAGCATCACGCCGGCCAGGATCACCGAGCCGCCGGTGGGCGCCTCGACGTGCGCGTCGGGCAGCCAGGTGTGCAGCGGGAACACCGGCACCTTGATGGCGAAGGCCAGCGCGAAGGCCGCAAAGCACATCAGCTGCGGCACGAACGGCAGCGTCAGGTGTGAAAGCTGCGTGTAATCGAAGCTGAAGGTCCCGGTGGCGGCGCGGTACTGCGAATACAGATAAAGAATCGCCACCAGCATCAGCAGCGAGCCGATCAGCGTGTAGATGACGAACTTCACCGCCGCGTAGAGCCGCCGCTCGCCGCCCCAGATGCCGATGATGAAGTACATCGGGATCAGCATCAGCTCCCAGAAGACGTAAAAGACGAACAGGTCCAGCGCGAGAAAAGCGCCGATCATGCCCGCTTCCAGCACCAGCATGGCCACGGTGAACTCACGCACGCGAATGTTTCGAATGCCGATGGCCTGCGGCGAAAGCAGCGTCAGCGGGATCAGGAACGTCGTCAGAAGAACCAGCCACAGCGAGATGCCGTCGACGCCCAGGTGAAACCGGATGCCCAGCTGATCGATCCAGAGGCGATTCACCTCCAGCTGAAAGCCGGACTGCGCGGCATCGAAGTCCGGCAGGATGAACAGCGAGACAACGAACGTCGCCAGCGCGGTGGCCATGCCGAGACCGCGGTGAACGGCCTCCTCGTCGCGCGGGATCAGCATCACCAGCGCGGCGCCGGCCAGCGGCAAAAGCGTTATCAGCGCCAGGATACCCATTAGGGAACCTCGATGGTGCGGCTGAGGCTGCTCTCGGTTCCCCAGCGCGGGTCGACGACGCTGACCTTGATCTCGTACTTGCCGGGCTTCTCGTAGGCGTAATGCGCCTCCGGGTTGGTGCCCTTGCTGTCGGTCTTGCCGTCGCCGTTGAAGTCGAAGGCATATTCCAGCGGC
This sequence comes from Polyangia bacterium, assembly GCA_036493295.1. GTDB lineage: Bacteria > Myxococcota_A > Polyangia > Fen-1088 > Fen-1088 > DATKEU01. The sequence goes on from DASXQB010000515.1 coordinate 4,725, forward strand.
CGCGCCGACGGGCGCCCGCTTCGGCGCGCGTCGACGTCCACCGAGCGGCCGCTGACGCGCACCTTTAATTCACCGGGCGTGGTCGGGCGGGTGGCGAAGACGACGATCACCGCCACACCGACGGCGAAGACCGCCATGTACCGTTGGCTGTCACCGCTCTGGAACAGGCGCGCGATGCGCCCCACCAGATCGACCAGCGCGCCCACCCCTTCGACCAGCAGCTTGTCGATGATGACGCGATCGATGACGAAGAACAGCCCGCGCGACAGCTTCTTCAGCGGGCGGATGAACAGAAAATCATACAGCTCGTCGATGCGGAACTTGTCGCGCACCAGCTTGACGAAACCGGGAACGGCCTTCGCGAAATTCAGGGCCGGCTGGCGATAGCCGCCGCCGTAGAACACATACGCCAGGCCGATTCCGACCAGCGCCAGCGCCGTCGACGCCAGCATGAAGATGATTTCCATGGTGTGCGGGACATCCAGCTCGGGGCCGATGGCCGGCTCCAGCGCGTGGCCCAGAAAATTCCACTCCGGGTGGCCGAACAATCCGGTGGGCGCGCCGATCAACCCGCCCAGGCCGGCGCCCACTGCCAGGATCACCAGCGGCCCCACCATCACGCCGGGCGATTCGTGAATGTGGTGCTGGATCTCATGCGAGGCGCGCGTCTTGTCGCCGCTGAAGACCAGGAAATACAGGCGCGACATGTAAAACGCCGTGCCCAGGGCCGCCAGCATCAACATCGCGCCCACCAGCTTGCCGACCCAGGCCAGCTCAGGTCCGTAAATCTCCGTCGAGAAGGCGCCGGCGATGATGGCGTCCTTGGAGAAAAAGCCCGAGAAGATCGGCAGACCGCAGATGGCCAACCAGCAGACGAAGAACACGCCGTGGGTCCACGGCACCTTCTTGCGCAGGCCGCCCATGATGGTGATGTCGCCCGACCCGCTCATGGCGTGCATGACCGAACCGGCGCACAGGAACAAGCCCGCTTTGAAGAAGGCGTGCGTGTAGAGATGAAAAACGCCGGCTTCAAAGTTGCCGGTGCCGACGCCGGCGAACATGAAACCAAGCTGGCTGACGGTTGAATACGCCAGCACCTTCTTGAAGTCAGTCTGGGCGAACCCGATGATCGCCGCGAACAGCGCGGTCAGCGCGCCGACAATGGCCACGATGGCCAGCGCCGCCGGCGCCAGCATGAACAGCACGTGCAGGCGCGCCACCATGTACACGCCGGCGGTCACCATGGTGGCGGCGTGAATCAGCGCCGACACCGGCGTCGGGCCGGCCATGGCGTCGGGCAGCCAGACATAAAGCGGAATCTGCGCCGACTTGCCGGTGGCGCCGACGAACAGGAACAGACAAACCCAGAACGCCACCGACATCCCCCACAGGGGCTGGGTCAGCGCCGCGCCGTTGCCGATGTCGCCGAAGTTCAAGGTCCCCGTGTACTGAAACAGCAGGAACATGCCCAGCAGGAAGCCAAAGTCACCGATGCGGTTGGTGATGAAGGCTTTCTTGCCGGCGTCCGCGTTGGCGTTGTCCGTGTACCAAAAACCGATCAGCAGATAGCTGCACAGGCCGACGCCTTCCCACCCGATGAACATCACCGGCAGGTTGTCGCCCAGCACCAGGACCAGCATGGCGCCGCAAAACAGGTTCAGGTAACCGAAGAAACGCGCGTAGTCCGCCTCGTGCGCCATGTAGCCGGAGGCGTAGACGTGAATCAGAAAGCCGATGAAGGTGATGATCAGGCACAAAAGGCCTGACAGCGCGTCCAGCCGGAACGCCAGATCGATCTTCAGCTCGCCGGCGGAGAACCAGGTCCACACCACGTCGCGCAGGCCGCCCATCTCGGCGGCCTCCGGCAGCTTGCTGAAGTAAGCGTCGATGGCGACCAGGCAGGCGGCGGCGATGGCGGTGGCGGCCACCACCACCACTGTGTCGCGCTTCCAGCGCCGCCCGAACAGCAGCAGCAGCGCGGCGCCGAGGAACGGCAGCAGAGGAATCAGGCGAAGATTGAAGGCCATGTTGACGGGTGCCCCTCAGCGCTTCATCAAGGACGCTTCGTCCAGGTTGACGGTCTGCCGGCTGCGGAACAGGCCCACCAGAATCGCCAGCCCCACCGCCGCCTCGGCCGCGGCCAAGGCGATGACGATGAACGCGAACACCTGGCCTTTTTGATCGCCCAAGGCCCGCGAATAGGTCAGCAGCGCCAGATTGCCGGCGTTCAGCTGCAGCTCGATGCCCATGAGGACGATGATCGCGTTGCGGCGCAACAGCACGCCGCCCGAGCCGATCAGGAACAACACGAACGACAGCGTCAGGTAGTAGTGCGTCGGCATGTCAGTGATGCCCTCCCGAGCCGTGCGCGCCGTGCGCGTCCAGGGCCGCGTCGTCGGGCGCCGGGTAATTGGCGTGCGCCATCTCCTCGATGGCCTTGCGGCGCTCGGCGGCGATCTCGGCGGCGACCTCTTTCTGGTGCGACCGCGAGATCACCACGCCGCCAACAATGGCCACCAGCAGCAGCAGCGACACCGCCTCGAACGGGTACAGAAAATCGCGAAACAAGATCTCGCCGATGGCGGCGACGGTGCCGAAGCTGTCCGGGATCTTCGGCGGTACGTCGGGGCCGGGCGTGGTCATCAGCACGCGCACGAAGACGCGCGTCAGGTACAGGCCCGCGCCCACGCCCACTAGGCGCATGACCAGGCCGCGCGGGGTCACCGGCGTGATCTCCTCACGGTTCAGGATCATCACCACGAAGATGAACAGCACCATGATGGCGCCGGCGTAAACCAGGATCTGGATGATGGCCAGGAAGTGCGCCGACAGCGACGCGTAGGTAGCGGCCAGCGCGAAGAACGTCCCCACCAGCGACATCACCGCGGTGACCGGGTTGCGGCGGGTCATGGTGAACAGCGCGCCGCCCACCACCCAGGCCGCCAGCACCCAGAAAAGCAGCTGCTCGCCCAATCCTGGCGCGGTTCCGATCGGCCCCATGACGGTTACGCCGCCTTCCTGAGCTTGTGCTCGAAGTCGGCGCGAAATTTCGTCAGGAACCCCAGCATCGGCCAGGCCGCTGCCTCGCCGAGCGGGCAGATGGTGTTGCCGGCGATGCCGTGGGCGATGTTGGCCAGCAGTTCGACGTCGCCGGCTTGTCCTTCGCCCTTCGCCAGCCGCGTGCACACGCGCGCCAGCCAGCCGGTGCCTTCCCGGCACGGCGTGCACTGGCCGCAGGATTCATGGGCGTAAAAGCGCATGATGCGCGCGCAGAGCGCCACCACGTCGGTGCTGTCGTCGAACACCACCACGCCGCCCGAGCCGGCCATGGTCTTGAGCTTGCGGCCGCCGCCCATGTCGAAAGGCACGCCCGGTTTGACCTCGACGTCCTTGATGCGCGGGTCGGTCATCAGCGCGTCGAATTCGACCGGCACGTCGATCTCGTTGGCGTCCAGCGGCGGCATCGAGCTGCCGCCGGGGATCAGACCCTTGAGCGCACGGCCGCCGGGAATGCCACCGCACACATCATAAATAATGTCGCGAAACGGAATCCCCATCGGCAGCTCGAACACGCCCGGCTTCTTGACGTGGCCCGACACGCACACGATGCGCGTGCCGCCCGACTTCGGCGTGCCCAGCTTGGCGAACCACTCGCCGCCCTTGGTGACGATGTCGGGGATGTTCATGATCGTCTCGACGTTGTTGACGATGGTCGCCTGCTGGAACAGGCCCTTGACCGCCGGGAACGGCGGCTTGAGGCGCGGCCAGCCGCGCTTGCCCTCCAGCGAGTTCAGCAGCGCCGTCTCCTCGCCGCAGATGTACGCGCCGGCGCCCCGGTGCAGCGTGATCTCCAGCTTGAACGGGTTGCCGCCGGTGCCGACCGCCTGCTCCTTGCCCAGAAATCCGCCCGCGTAGGCTTCGTCGATGGCCGTCTGGACGATGCGCGCCTCGCGCATCATCTCGCCGCGAATGTAGATGTACGCGTGCTTGCAGCCGAGCGCGTACGACGCGATGGCCATCCCTTCGATCAAAAGGTGTGGGTCGTAAGCCAGCAGCTCGCGGTCCTTGCACGTGCCGGGTTCGGACTCGTCGGCGTTGACCACCAGATAGACGGTGCGCGCCTCCTTCGGGATGAACGACCACTTGAGTCCGGTCGGAAAACCAGCGCCGCCACGGCCGCGCAGGTTCGACTTCTTCACCTCGTCGGTCAACGCCGCCGGCGGCAAGGTGAGCGCCTTGCGGAAGGCCTGCCAGCCGCCGCGTTCGCTGTAGACCGACAGCTTGTGGCTGCCGTCCACGCCAAAGTTCTTGGTGACGATCTTGACGTCCTTGGCGTCCTGCCAGCTCATGCGCGCGCCCTCATGATGTCTTCGTTCCGGGGCCGCCGACGCCCATCAAGGTTCGGCGATTGGGATCGCCACCGACAGGCGCTTCCATTTTTTGTCGTTCCTGCCAGCGCCGGCGCAGATCGTCCAGGATGGCGTCGACCTTCTTCTCGTTGAGATCGAGGAAGTAGTCGTTTCCGCAGATCATCATCGGCGCGTTCGCGCAAGCCGCCAGACATTCTTCTTCAATCACCGTGAAGGCGCCGTCGGGCGTGGTCTCGCCCGCCTTGATGTCCAGCTTCTTCTCGATATAGCGAAGGATGTCGTACCCGCCGCGCAGCATGCACGACACGTTGGTGCACACCAGCAGCTCGTTCCGCCCGTGTTTTTCCCGGTGAAACATGGTGTAAAACGTGATCACCCCGAAGACGTGAGCGGGCGGCAGCTCCAGCGTCTTGGCCACCAGCTCCAGCGCCTCGTCCGGCAGATAGCCGAACTGATCTTGGGCGACGTGCAGCACCGGCAACAACGCCGCCTGTTTGTTCGGGTACTGGGTCAGCAACCGATCGATGAGCTGCTTTGATTGCGCTGAGAATTCGAGCGGCATGAGGTGATAAGCCGCCGGAAAGCTAGGAGAAACGAAAGAGCCTGTCAACACCATCGCTCGCGACGGCGCAGGCGCGGCCGAAAACCGCCTCAGCGAAATTGGAAGGACGACAAGCGGCCCAGGTTCTTGCCGCCAAAAAACCTCAGCGTGACCTCGTGCGGGCCGACCATCCCGGTGGCGCGCACGACGACCTCGCGCACGGTCGCTTGCTTGCCCGAGGCCTTGATAAGCAGCGTGCCGATCAAATCGTCGGCGTCGGTCCAGATCTCGATCCGTCCGGCCGTGCGCGGCGCGGTCATGACGGCGGTGAAGCGGCGCACGTTGCCTTCCGGCGCGGGTCCAAAATCGACGCTCTTGAACGTCGCGCTGTCGCCGTCGTCCAGGTCGGCCAGGCCGTCGTCGGTGATGGTGACGCCTTTGACCACGTCGGCATTGTTGGCTTCGATCTGATTGCGCAGGTAGGTGGTGATCGGAAACGCCCAAACGTGCCCGCTGGGATCGCGGCAGGACGAAGCCGCGCATCGCTGCGTTCCGTCCGACAGCTTGGTGCACGCCATCTTGCACGCGTCGACGCAACGGCCAGCGTCGGTGAAACGGGCCAAGCCGCTGCAGCTGGCCGGATCGCTGGCGCAGAAGCGTTTGACCTGCGCCGCCTTGCCGACGGCGGTGCCCTGACAGGCGAAAGCCTGGCCGCCGGCGAAGACGTTCCCAAAAAACGCGCCTTCCTGAAACGGATACGGCAGATCGTCCTCGCCTGGCTTGAGACCGGCGCTCATCTTGTCGGCGCCGCTGAGCAGGCTGAGCGCGACGTGTTTGCCGGTGCGATTGCTGAGCGCGAACAGGCAAGAGGAGACTTTTTCGCGGCACTCGTCATTGCACGTGCCACCCATCCATTCGGGCGCCACGCCGATGGCGCCGCGAAACTTTTGCGCCTGCCCGCCCGCCGCGGGCGGAGCGGCCAATTCCTGATCGGGGCGCAGCGCGCAGCGAACGGTGTACTTCCACATCATCGCCTGCTGCGCCGTGAGGCCCTTGCCGCTGTCCACGTTTTGCGTGCTGGGCAGACCGTTGCGCACGACATGGGAAAAGCCGCCGCGAGCAGCGTCTCCCGGCTGGGACCAGCTCACCACGATGCTGGTGAACCCGAGCACGAGAAGGAGACGAACTGTTTGCGGCGGCTTTTCT
>DASXQB010000516.1:0-4528 GCA_036493295.1 Polyangia bacterium
GTTGGATGCGGCCGCCGGGAGCTTCTGGAAGAAACCGGTTACGGCGGCGGGCGCTGGTCGCCCTTGATGACGTTGTCGGCAAACCCGGCGCTGACCACCAACCTGACGTACACGTTCCTGGCCGAAGACGTGGTCCCGCTGGCCACGCCCGATCCCGGGGCCAGCGAGGATCTGCGCCTGCACCCCACGCCGGTCGATCAGATCGAAGCGTTGATCGACAGCGGCGAGATGATCCAGTCGCTGCACGTCGCCCCGCTGACCAAGTTCCTGCTGCGCTGGCGTACCGGACGCATCAAGCTCGGCGGCGCGCCATGATGCCCGACGAGATCATCGGCCTTCTGCGGTCGAAGATCACCTTGAAGTGGCCCGACGGCCACGAGACGGTCTACCCGGCGCGGCAATTGCGCCTGCGCTGCCGCTGCGCCATGTGCATTGAAGAGACCTCCGGCCGGCCGCTGCTGGATCCGGCCACCGTCGCCGACACCGTGCGCGCCAAAGGCATCGGCCTGGTCGGTCAGTACGCCATCAGCATCGACTGGAGCGACGGCCACAACACCGGCATCTACAGTTTTCGCGATCTACGGGCCAACTGCCCCTGCCCGACCTGCGCGGCGACGCGCGGTTAGCAGAGCGCGAGCCATCGGAGCCGGCGCGACGAGATGTCCGGAGAATTTGTTCCCCGCCGGAACATTCCCTTCGCTGTCGGATCGCGATTCCAACAAAAACACAGATCAGTGGCCGCCAATGACACGGCCACTGTCATTGAACACACAGAAGATCGCTCTGAGGCCAACGGCGGCATATTTAAGAATCCTTCAATGAAATATGCGGCATTTCTCAATTAAATTTTTCTTTCATTGTTTCGTTTACTGACTGTTTGTTCATTGTTGACTTGCCTTATCTGAACGCGCTCCTATCGCGATCATGAAAACACCCCCGGGTTTCATTTCGCGCATCTTTTTCGCCGCGCTCATTTCCCTGACGTTTGCCTGCAGCAGCAGCGGCGGAAAATCGGGCGGCGGCAGCGGTGGCAGCGGCGGCAGCGGTGGCGGCAACGACGGCGGCTCCGCGACGTGCGGGGCGCCCGGACAACCGTGCTGTCCCGGCAACGCTTGCAACAGCAACGGCTGCTGTATTCCCATGGCCTCCACCACCGGCGGCGGAACGATGCGGGCGTGTGTCGGCGTGGGCCAGACCTGCTCGGGGATGGGCCTCGGCGGGATGTGCACGGGCGGGGAATGCAGCAACAGCGCGGGCAAGCCGTGCGGCGGCATCAACGGTCTTTGTTGTGGCGGCGTGATCGCTGACTCGGACGGAGGTTCGGGATCCAGCAATCAGTTCTGCACCGCCAGCGGCACGGCCTGTGACGTTGGATTCTGTCGCATCTGCGGCGGCGAAAAACAGAACTGCTGCCAAGGCAACGGAACCAACCAGTGCAAGGCGGGTTTGTTCTGTATCGGCACCCTCACCGCCGACGGCGGCGCGGGCAACGATCAATGCCTTCCCTGCGGCGCCAAAGGACAGCGTTGCTGCGACAACGATCCGGCGTGCAACACCGGACTTGGTTGCGCCGACCCGCCCGGCGACAACAACAGCATGTGCTCTGACACCTGCGGCGCCTCGGGAGCGGCTTGCTGCGAAGGCGGCAACTGTCAGACCGGCTTGGTTTGCGGCGGCCAGGCAGACGGCGGCGGCGGCGGAACCTGCGGTCCGTGCGGCGGCGACGGCCAGCCTTGCTGTGACACCGGAAACGAATGCACCACCGGTCTTAGCTGCGTGATTGCCGGGGCGGGTAACAAATGCTCGGCGTGCGGCGGCTCGGGACAGGCCTGCTGCGGAGCCAACAACAGCGGCAGTTGCACCGCAGGCCTCGGCTGCGCCGGCCGTGACGCCAACGCCGGAACCCCCGGCATGTGCGGGGCGTGCGGCGCCCAGGGACAGCCGTGCTGCTCGACGGGCGGCGCCGACGCCGGCACCGTCACTCAGTGCATGACGGACCTGTCGTGTCTGCTTTCGGCCACCGGCCGCCAGTGTGGCGCGTGCGGCGGCACGGGACAGCCCTGCTGCGGAACAGGCAACAACGGCACCTGCAGCGCCGGTTTCGCCTGCGGTGGGCGCGACAGCAGCATGAATCTGCCGGGAATGTGCGCCGCGTGCGGCGATACCGGCCAGCTCTGTTGCCCGAACGGTGGCGGCGCGGACGGCGGCTCGATGCCGTGCCTGACGGGCTTTTCGTGCTTGCTGACGGCCACCACCAATCAGTGCGGCGCGTGCGGCGCTTCGGGCCAGCCCTGCTGCGGCACCGGCAACAACGGTTCGTGCACGGCAGGCTTCATGTGCACCGGACGAATGGCCAGCACGCGCATGCCAGGCACCTGCGCGGCGGCGCCCACCGACGGCGGCGTGGTCGACACCGCGCCGGCCGACGTGGCGACCGGTCAGTAACATTCGCCGCGAAGCCGGTGCTGGAGCGCGCACCGGCTTCGCTGTCGCGGATCGGATCCGCCAGGATCAGGGTCCGAGCAACCCGGCGATCGTTCCGGTCATGAACGTCGCCAGCGACCCGGCCAGGATCGACCGCGGTCCCAGGCGCGCCAGATCCGCTCGCCGCTCCGGCACCATCGAGCCCAAGCCGCCCAGAACGATGGCCAGCGATCCGAAGTTGGCGAACCCGCACAGCGCGAAGCTGGCGATGCGCAGGCTTTTGGCGGCCAGCGCCGGGGCGTGGGTGGTCATCATCTGATAGGCGAGGAATTCGTTGAGGACGGTCTTGGTCCCCAGCAGCGTGCCGACGAACGGTGCGTCCGACCACGGCACGCCCATGCAATAAGCCAGCGGCGTCAGTGGCCAGCCCAAGATCTTTCCCAGCGTCCACCCGGCGTGGCCGAACAAATTGCCGACGGCGGAGACGCCTTTGTCCACCATCGTCACCAGCGCCACGAAGGCGATCAGCATGGCGCCCACGTTCAGCGCCAGCTGCAGACCTTCGCCGGCGCCGCGGGCGGCGGCATCAAAAATGTTCACGTCGACGCGCGGGATCGTCACCTGCGTCGCCGACGACGTCTCCGGCGTGCCGGACTCGGGGATCATGATCTTGGCGATCATCACGCCGGCCGGCGCGCTCATGAACGACGCCGTCACCAGGTAGCCGGCGTCCACGCCCATCGCGACGTACGCCAGCAGCACGCTGCCCGCGATGGTGGCCATGCCGGCGGTCAGCACGGCGAACAGCTCGCTGTCGGTCATGCGGGCGACGTAGGGGCGCACCAGCAGCGGCGCCTCGGTCATGCCCAGAAAAATGTCGCCCACGGTCGACAGCGCCTCGGCTCCCGAGATGCCCATCGTGCGCGACAGCAGACGCGCCATCACCGTCACCACCCGCTGCATGATCCCCAGGTGATAAAGAACGGCCATCAAGCTGGCCACGAAGATGATCAGCGGCAGCACCCGGACCGCCAGCACGAACCCCACCAACACTGGCCGCAAGCCGTCCTTGGTCGGTGTGTGCACCACCGTCTGACTGGGCCAGTCGCCGAACACGAAGCGAATCCCCGCGTCGGCGAAGGCGACAAAATCGTTGGCCAGATCGTTGGCGGTCTCGAACAGCCGGGCGCCCACCGGCGTGCGCAAAGCGAACAGCGCGATGGCGATCTGCAGGCCGAACCCCCACAGCAAGATGCGCGGCTGCAGCGCCCGCCGCCGATCCTTCGACGTCGCGAAGGCGATGCCCAGCAAGATGACGATGCCGAGAAGGCCGATCAATCCAGCTCCAGCGCCGGCTTGTGAAACCGCGCCCGCAGCCGATTCACCGCTTTGCGCAGCGTCGGACGGCGGATGCACCACAGCTCGATGCGCTGCTTGCCGGGAAAATTGATCAACGTGAGACCGATGACCATCACCAGCAGGCCCTGGCCCGGCACGCCCGGTAAGGCCATGATGATCCCCAGCAACAAGAGCAGCACGCCGAGAAGATTCTTGCCGGCGATCCCCACCCAGCGCACCAGCGCGTGTCGGCCCTGCAGGAACCGCGCGTCCTGGTCGCCCTTGAAGCGGTCGGGCGCCCAGTTGACGACGATGGCGGTGGCCAGCACGGCGCTGCCGATGGCCAGGCCCAGCGAGATGACCCCCGCCCACACCCAACCGACGCCATGAAGCAGCCCCTTGATTCGATCGGCGATCTCACCCACGCCGCGCGCCCCGCCCGTTCTGCATCGGCGGTAACTCTTTCATGACCATCGCGCACTTTCCAGTGACGGACGGCAAATCGCGCTAACCTTTCCCGGCCATCGCCACCACCGATTTGCAGGTTCAGTTTTTCTCCCGCATCAGCGAGATCCCCGTCGGGGAATGGAACGCGCTGGCCGGTGACGACAATCCGTTTCTGGAACACGCGTTTTTGTCGGCGCTGGAAGAATCCGAGAGCGTCGGCGCCGACGCCGGCTGCCTGCCAATGTTCGTCGGCGTGCGGGCGGCGCCGGGAACGCCGCTTTTGGGTGCAATCCCGCTTTATCTCAAGACCAACAGCTAC
>DASXQB010000517.1:0-3393 GCA_036493295.1 Polyangia bacterium
CGCCCGTCGGCTCCGGTTTCGGTGACGAACTCGGTCGCGCCGGCGGGGGCCTGGAAACCGATGCCGTGCTCGAAGGCCCACGACGCCGCCACCAGGACGCCGGCGATCGGCCGGTCGGTGTCGGCATCGACGACAATCCCGTCGTATGGCCCCAGCAGATCGGCCGGCCTCACCGAATCAGGCCGGTCGGCGAAGGGCGCGCGTTCCACCAGCGGTCCGCAGCCGACGACGAACGCCATGGCCAAATTGACCGTGGCGACGGAAATTGTTAATGATCGAGGCACGTCAGATGGGTGAAGCCGCAAGCGGTAGCGGAAAGTCCGGCCCGCCTGTTATCAAAGGATTCCGCCGCTTGCAAACCCCTTCTACATGACCAAGTGCGGGCGGTGTGGAAACAGCAACGTCGGGCGGGTGGTCTTCTGCCAGTTTTGTGGGACTCGCCTCGCCCCCGATCGGTTGCCCGAGGAGCCGTCGATCGAAGTCTCGATCGGCCAGGCGGCAGCCGCGCCGGCCCCGGTGCGCCCCGGATACGAACCAGGCTTCCGGTTGACGGTCGTTCACCGCGACGGATCGGACGGGACGTCGTACAGCTTGCTGGGCGACCAGATCGATCTTGGGCGCAGCGAAGGCGATCTGCTGTTTGATGATCCGCATCTGGCCCCGCGACACGCGCGTATCTCGGTCAGCCCGGGTGGCCGGGTGCTGGCGCCGTTGGAGACGCGCAACGGCGTTTACGTCCGCATCCGGACCGCGTCCGAACTGGTGGACGGCGATCACTTTTTGCTGGGCAAGCAGGTGATGCGGTTTGAAGCGGTTCCTGAAATTGAGCGCAACCTGCGTCCGGCGGTCGAGCACGGGGTGGCGCTTTTTGGGACGCCCACCCGTCCCGCGTGGTGTCGTTTGAGACAAGTGACCGCCGCCGGCGTTTCAAGAGATGTGTACTACGTCAGCCGCGGTGAAGTGGTGATCGGACGCGAACAAGCAGACATTGTCTTTTCGGACGACGAGTTCATGTCGCGCCGCCATGCCCAACTGAGCCTGCGTGGTGGACGGCCGCGCATCGAAGACCTGGGCAGCTCGAACGGGACGTTTCTCCGACTGAGGCGGGCGCACAACCTGTCGGCGGGAGATCTGATCCGGATCGGCGACGAACTCTTGCGGTTCGAGCCCGGATAGGGCGAAGTATACGAGAGCCAATCCCCTCCCCAACGATCAATTGATGCCAACAACCCCGGACATCCAGATCGAAGTCTTCGGCAAGACCGACGTCGGTCTCATCCGCGAGCACAACGAGGACAATTTCCTCATCGCCGACGTCAGCGTCGGCATGCGCTCGAACAGTTTTGCGGCGCCGCAAACGCTGGCCTTGGGCGACAAGGGCGTCGCGCTGCTGGTCTGCGACGGCATGGGCGGCGCCGCCGCCGGCGAGGTGGCGGCGCAGATGGCCGTCGATGCCGTGTACGAGACCCTGGCCGCCGCCCCGGCCATGCCGCGCGACGGGTTCGCCCGCGCCTTGCGCCGCGCCGTCGAGGCGGCCAACGAAGCCATCTTCATTCAATCGCGCGACAACCAGAGCGAGCGTGGGATGGGCACCACCTGCACCGTCGCCGCGCTGACGGACAACACCCTGGTGGTCGCGCAGATCGGCGATTCGCGCTGCTATGTCTTGCGCCAGGGTCGCCTGGCCCAGGTGACCAAGGACCAATCGCTGGCCTGGCAACTGATCGAAGCCGGGGCGATGACCGCCGAGGAGGCCAAGGCGTTCGAGCACGCCAACATCATCCTGCAGGCGCTGGGCGTACAGGATCAGGTCGAGGTGGTGCTGTCGCAGGTCGATCTGCACCAGGGCGACGTCGTCCTGCTGTGTTCGGACGGCCTGCACGGTCCCGTGGCCGACGAAGAGATTCTCGACGTGCTGACCACCGAGAGCGATCTCAAACGCGCCGGCGAGGCGCTGATTCAAAAGGCCCTGGACCGTGACGGTCCGGACAACGTCACGGTGGTGCTGGCGCGTTTCGGCGGCGCAGCCCTGCCCGCTCCCGGGCCCGCCGACGTCGTCAGCTTCGTTGGCTATGACCCCGGACCCGATCCCGCCAGCGACGTGCCGACGCCGATGGCGCCGCTGGCGCCGTCCGGCGGTGTGGCCACCGTGCAGGAACGGATTCCGCCGGAGCTTCTGCACCAGGATGACGTGGTGACCAAGGCCGACGGCGATCGGCGAGCCGCGATGGGCGACTTTGGACCGCTGCCGGCCACAGCGCCGGCCACCCGCTCCATGCGTTCCGTGGTGGCCTTGTTTTTCCTGGCCCTCATCGCCGCGGCGGTGGGCGGGATCTCGGTGATGAAGTGCGAGCGCGAACGCACGGCCACCAGCGAAATGCGAGGAGGCGGCCCGTAGGCCCGCGCCATGGCCGTCTGTCCAAACTGCGGAACGATGCTTGAGCACGATGCTCGCTTTTGCGGCGCCTGCGGCAAGCGCATCGAGCCCATCGCCGCCACCGCCATTGGTCTGCCGTCCCCGGTGATTCACAAGCCATCGGCACCGGTGGCCGCGGCGAAGCCCGCCGCCGCACCCGTGCCGGCGCCGTTACACGCGCGGGAGGAGCCCAACCCGGCGCTGGCATCGACGGTGGTCGCCGAGGCGATGCCGATCGCGTCGGGACCCCATAGCGCAGGGGCGCCAGCGAAGGCGGCGGCCATCCGCGCGCCGGCGCAATCGCCCGAGCAGATGATCGGCCGCACCTTGAACAACCGCTACATCGTCGAGGCGAAGATCGGCGAGGGCGGTTTCGGCGCGGTCTTCCGCGGAAAGCAGATCGCCACCGGCCGCGAGGTGGCGCTGAAAATCCTGCACCCGCACAACGTCAGCGACTCGACCATCGTGGCCCGCTTTCGGCGCGAGGCGGAGGCTTGTTCGAAGCTGCGCGATCCCCACACCGTCACCACCTACGACTTCGACGAGGCCGAGGACGGCACGTTGTTCCTGGCCATGGAGCTTTTGCGCGGCCGTAGCTTGCACCTGCTGCAAAAAAGCGAAGGGCCATTCCCCCCCAAGCGGGTGCTGGGGATCCTGGACCAGGTCGCGCAGTCCCTGGGCGAGGCCCACGCCAACGGCATCGTTCACCGCGACATGAAGCCGGAGAACGTGATCATTGAACGGCGCGAAGAGCAAGACTACGTCAAGGTCCTGGACTTCGGCATCGCCAAGATGATCTCCGGCGATCGCGAGGTGCAGGCGTTGACCGCCGTCGGACAGACGCTGGGAACGTTGGAGTTCATGTCGCCCGAGCAGCTGCGCGGGCAGACGCTGGACGGCCGTTCGGACATCTACGCGCTGGGAATGATGGCGTACGAGATGCTGACCGGCGGGCTGCCCTTCAAGAACGCCAAGAG
>DASXQB010000518.1:0-18398 GCA_036493295.1 Polyangia bacterium
CAGCCGACCGATATGTCCGTCGGGCCGCCTTACAACAACTCTCACCGCATCAACGGACCCGGCGGGCACGAATCGCCGTGTAACGAGACAAACTATAAAGCGCTGTGCAATTACCTGTTCGGCGTCGATCCGGCCAACGCCAACGGCGTGCCGTAGAACCGCGCTTCACGCGCGCTGGCTGTTCGCCCGCCGACGGGCGAACAGGCGGGAGATCAACCGTTCCAGCTCTTCCAGTTGATAGGGCTTCGGCAAAAACCCAGTGACGTCATCGCCGGGAATGGCGTCGTCCTGGCCATAGCCGCTGGCGATGATCACCGGCAGATCGGGTTCGCGCCGACGGATCTCTTGCAAGGCTTCCCGCCCCGACAGGCGCGGCATCGACAGATCCATCAGCACGAAGGCGAACGCGCTTGGCGAAGCGGCGACGATGTCCACCGCCTCGCGGCCGTCGGCGGCTTCGCGCACGTCGAAGCCCATCCGCCGCAGCGTCAGGCCCGTCGCGCGCAGGATGGCCGGTTCGTCGTCGGCCACCAGGGCCAACCCGCGCACGCCCGCCTGCGCCGGCGGCCCCAGGGTCGACGCCAGCGGCGGCAGCAGCACCGGTTCGTCGTATGGGCGATCGCTGGCCGGGAAGAAAACCTGAAACAGCGATCCGTTGCCGGGCGATGACGTCACCACCAGGCCGGCGTGGTGACCGCGCAAGATGCCCAGCATCGCCGACAGTCCCAGGCCGTGGCCGGCCTTCTTGGTGCTGAAGAACGGATCGAAGATGCGCGCCGCCACCTCTTCGGTCATGCCGCAGCCGCTGTCCTCGACGGAAAGCCGCACGTAACGCCCGGGCAAAAGATCGCGCAACCGCGGCGAGGCGGCGATGGCCACCGCGTCCAGCGTGCAGATGACGGTGCTGATCGACACCTTCCCCGCCTGCGCGCCGATGGCTTCGACGGCGTTGGTCACCAGGTTCATCACCACCTGTTGCAGCTGACCGACGTCCGCCTCCACCGACGGCAAATCCACGCCCAGCTGCACCGTGAGGTGAACCTTCTTCGGCACCGTGACGGACAGCAGGCTGACCATGCCGTCGACCACGCGCGACAGATCCACCGCCCGCACCAGCGCGCGCCCGCGGCCTGAATACGCCAGCAGCTGCCGGGTCAGTTCGGTGGCGCGCAGGATGGTGGCCTTGAGGCTCTCAAGGTGCGCCGCGACCACGGACGAAGGTTGCACCTCGGCCGCCACCAGGTTCACGTTGCCCAGCAGCGCCGACAGCACGTTATTGAAGTCGTGGGCGATGCCGCCGGCCAGCAGGCCCAGGCTGTCCAGCTTCTGCCGTTCACGCAGCGCCGACTCGGTGGCCCGCGCTTCGGTGACGTCGGCCAGCACGCCATAGTGACGACTGACCACACCGCGCGCGTTCATGACCACGCCGCTGTGGTGATCGACGATGCGCACGCTGCCGTCGCGCCGCCGCACGCGGTATTCCAGACGCAACGGCTCGCGCCCCGATGGCGCCGTCAGGGCGTCCCGCACGCGCGCGCGATCGTCCGGGTGAAGACGCTCGAACAATCCACTCCATCCCGAGCCCACCACCGCCGGCTCGCCGAACAGCGCCGCCACCGCGCCTGACCACACCACGTGGCCGCTGGGTACGTCGAGATCGAACACCACCTGGCCGGTCTTCTCGGCGATCAGCCGAAACCGCGCCTCGCTCTCGGACAGCGCCGCCCGCCGCCGGTGGGTCTCGATGACCACCGTGGCCAGGCCGGTCATGTCGCGCAAGACGCTGAGATCGGGGGCAGGGAACGGCCCGGATTGACGGTGGTAGATGGCGAACGTGCCCAGGATCTGACCGTGCTCGTCGCCGATCGGGCTAGACGCGCACGCCGCCAGCCCGTGCGCCTCCGCGACCTCACGATAAAGCGTCCACGACGGATCGGTGTGGATGTCTTCCACCACCACCTCGCGCCGAAAATAAGCGGCCGTCCCGCACGAACCGGCTTCGGGACCGATCGGTTCGCCGTCGATGGCGCGCAGAAACGCCGGCGGCAAATGTGGCGCCGCCCCGTGATGCAGGCGGCGGCCGTCGGCGGTCAGCAGCAGGACCGAACACAACGCGTGCGGCAGACCGTCCTCGATGGCCGTGCACAAGGCCGCCAGGCAGTCCTCCAGCGCCGCTCCGCGCGCCAGCAAACGCAGAACACCTTTGTGGCCCTCTAGCAGGATCATGTCGCGCCGGTCGCGTATCTCCTGCTCCCGTGCGTCGGCCTGGCCGTTTGCCATAAGCCTCGCCTCCCGCGCGCATCTTACTACGATTGCCTGTTTGCTCGTTGGCAGAAGAATCCGCTTCAGTCGATTGGTTGCGCGAGCGGCGGTTCCGCGGAACTGTGGAGGGGCGATGGGAGAAGAAACCGTGGTTGTGCGACCGCCGGCGCTGGCCATCCACGGCGGCGCGGGTGCGATGGACCCGGCCAAGCTGGATCAGGCGGCAGCCCACTCCGCGCTGGAGAAGGCGCTGGACGCCGGATGGGCGGTGTTGCAACGGCAAGGCCACGCCCTGGACGCCGTCGAACAAGCGGTGCGCCACCTGGAAGCGTGCGGCGTCTTCAACGCCGGCAAGGGCAGCGTGGCCGCGCGCGACGGCGGCGTCTCGCTGGACGCGGCGATCATGGACGGACGCACGCGCGCGGCGGGCGCGGTGGGCGCGCTGGCGGGGTTCGCCCATCCGGTGTCGATCGCCCGGCTGGTGGCTGAACGAACGCCACACGTCTTGCTGGTGGGCGATGGCGCGGCGGCGTTCGCCGACGCTGCGGGCGTGGCGCGCGTCGCCGACGGGTATTTCGTGCCGGCGCGGACCGCGATCCCGGCGGCGCCGAGCGACACCGTGGGTGCGGTCGCCGTCGATGCGCACGGGGCGCTGGCGGCGGCCACGTCCACAGGCGGCCTGGCGGACAAGCTGCGCGGCCGCGTCGGTGATTCGCCGGTGATCGGCGCCGGGACGTATGCCGACCAGCGCTGCGCCGTCTCTGCCACTGGCACCGGCGAGTTCTTCATCCGGTCAGTGTTCGCCTTTCGCATCGCCGCCTGGGTCGAAGGCGGAATGCCGATCTCCGAAGCAGCGACGCGTGCCCTGGCCGATGTCGGCGCGCTGGGTGGACGCGGCGGGTGCATCGCCCTCGACGCGGCGGGCGCGCTGGCGCTGCCATTTTCCAGCGCGGGAATGTTCCGCGGTTATGTCGACAGCGCCGGCCGCCGCCGGACAGCCATCTTTTGACCGGCGCCGGGCGAGGTTCGTGGTTAGCCTTCGCCGATGACAACGTCACAAACCGGATCGTCGTCCGAACGTCGGGCCTTGGTGGTGGGCGGCAACCGTGGCATCGGCCTCGAGTTGTGCCGGCAGTTGAAACAGCGCGGGCGGCAGGTGATCGCTGTCTGCCGAAGTTCGTCCCCTGCCCTGCAGGCGCTGGGCGTGCGGGTGGAAACCGACGTCGACGTCACCGCCGACGCCGCCGTGGCGGACCTGGCCAACCGGCTCACGGGCGCGCGCCTGGACGAACTGATTTGCAATGCCGGCCTCCTGCGCGAGGACAGCCTGGCCGACCTCGACACCGACGACGTGCGCGCGCAGTTCGAGGTGAACGCCCTCGGTCCGTTGCGCGTGGTCGCGGCGCTGCGCGGGCAGATGACGTCGCCGGGCGGCAAGATCGCGCTTATCACCAGCCGCATGGGATCGATCGCCGACAATTCTTCGGGCGGCGAATATGGTTACCGCATGTCCAAGGCGGCGTTGAACGCCGCCGGCGTGTCGATGGCCCGCGACCTGCGCGCGGCTGGCATAGCGGTGGCCATCCTGCACCCGGGCTATGTGCGTACCGACATGACCGGCGGCGGCGGCAACATCGGGCCGGACGAGGCGGCGCGTATGCTGATCGATCGGATGGACGCGCTGACCATGACCACGTCGGGCACGTTCTGGCACGCCAACGGGCAAGTTCTGCCCTGGTGACGTCGTCACTTCATCTGGAAGATGAAGTTCAGGACGATGCGGGTGCTGTTCTGGCGCGGGTTGCTGCTTGCGTGCCAGATGTTTGAATCGAAGAGCACCGCCTTGCCCTTGCGCGGAGCGACGCGCGTCCGCACCGTCAGCGGTTTTTTCTCCTGGAACGTCTCATTGAAGATGAACGTGTCGCCGTCGCTGTCTTTGACGTAGTAAAGCAGGCTCTTCATCTTCGGCGAGGGGATGTCGATGTGCGGGGTGTTGTAGTGATCAGCGGCGATGTCCTTCTTCATCAGCATGTTGGCCTTGATGCGTTCGATGCTGGCCAGCAGAATTCCCGTCTTTTCTTCGAGAAAATAGAAAAATGGGAAGACCACGTCGAAGAACGGCGAACGTTTGGCCCCTTCCTGGTAAAGCGCGTGCACGAACTGATCGGAATCGTACGAGTTCTGATCCTTGTTCATGATCTGCGGCGCCTGGAGGTTGTTGGTCGAGGCGTTGTACTGCCACAAGAACTCCGGGTTCTTGCAGATGATCTGATCCAGGGTGTCGGCGTAGGACGGGGGAACGAAGTCTTCGATCTCCACCAGGGCCGGCGTCTTGTCGCTCACCGTTTCCTCCGCATTGACGACACCACGATTCGATCAGCCTGACAACGGCTCACGCCAGCGCTCCGACGATCACCTTGCCGGTGCCGCCCGGCGACTTGATCGTCGAGGCGTCGCCGCCAACCGCGACCATCATCGTCTGTCCAAACGCCGCCAGCGAATCGCCCGGCTGCACGTCGCCGCCGACGCCACCCGCGCCGGTGCGCGAATCGATGGCCACCGCGCCGTAGTCGGTGTCGACCGGCGCCACCGCGCCCACCATGCCGCCGCGAAACGGGCGCCCGATGGTCAGCGACACCTGGTGGTTGTTGTTGTGAGCGCGGCCGTCGGCGTTGCCCGGACCCAGCGTGCGGCCGAAGACGTTCAAGGTCATGAACGTCACCTGGTCCTGCAGACCCAGCGCGCGCAGGCGCTGCATCAGCGCCGCGATGGTGGCGATGCCGGTCTTGGTTTGCGCCGTCTCCTGCGCCAGGTTGGCGTCGTGGTGGTTGTCGCCGCCGAACGGAATGTGGATGGTCACCACCGGGGCCACCTTCATCTGGATCAACGCCACCGCCACCAGCGCCTGCGCGTCGGGTCCGTTGTCCGTCACCCCCGACAGCGCGTCCAGGATGTCGCTTTTGATGCTGCCCAGCTGCTGGCGCGAGGTGATCAGCGCATCGAGGTAGCGCTGCTGCGATGGGCTGGCCTCGGTTTTGTACAGCTGGTAAAGCTGATTCAGCGTCGAATCGCGCAGCGACTGCAATGCCGTCAGCGGCCCGGTCGGCGAGGCCAGCGTGGCCCTCACCGCCAGCGGCGGCACCACCGGCAGCGTCGTGCCGCCTGAATTCAACGTCTCCGACGGCGTGCGGGCCCCGATGCTGAGCGGCGTGGATTGAATCGTTCCCAGACACGGCGCCAGTTGCCGGGCCAGCAGCGACGGCAGCATCTCCGTCGGTTGCGTGGCGCCCATCAGGCGCAATACATCAGGCTCTTGCGAGTGCACCGGTGTGCCGGTGCTGATGTGCCAGAACACCGTGCGCGCAAGGACGTCCGCCGGCAGCGCCGCCCACGGCGCGGCGGCGGTGACCATCTGGCTGCCCAGCTGCAAAGGCACCGGGCCGAGCGCGGGATCGGGGCTGTGCACGATCATCGGGTCTTCATAGGTGCCGGGCGCGCTGGTGTTGATCGAATCACCGTCGCCGGACGTGCTGAAGATGATGAACTGCGCCTTGTCCGGGCTGGGGCACGCGCCGTCGGTCGTTGACGTTGCGGCCGCCGCCAGCGCGCGCCGCGGATCGCGCAGGAACGCCAGCGGCAAGCCGGTGGCCAGCGCGCGCAGGCCGGCCGCGCTGGCGCCAAACAACGTTGTCAGCAGCGCCTGTCGCCGGGAGATCACCGCGTCCGCCTCATCACAGCCCCACCGAGATCAGCGACGGCGACTGACACGCCACCGCGAAGGTCGAACGCAAGGCATCGGTGGCGGCGATGCCCGGCTGCTGCAGCGCCATGGTGTAGTGCGCCTTCAAAAGCTCCGTCGCCGGCCCGGCGCGCGGATCGGACGGCGCCAGCGCCAGCAGCGAGCCGACGAAATCAGCGATGGCGCTGTCCGGATCGGCGCTGGACCATTGCTTGCCCGCCGGCGCCGCCGAGGGATCCGTCGGGTCGACCACCACCGTCGCCACCATCTCGCAGATGTTGCGGGTGGCGGCTTGAAAGAACACCGTCGGCTCGTTCGGCAGCAGCGGCGCCACCGACCCACGCCCGTAAGCATCCGACGGCAACCCCGAGACGATCGACGGAATGGCGGCCATCGCTGTCATATTGGGCGCGGCCGGCGCCGCGGTCACCGTGCGCGCGTCCAGGCCGCAGACGTCGGTGAAGCCCAGGCGAGCGTTCAGCGCCGCGCAGAGGTGATCGCGCCGCGCCACCACCACCACGTCGCCGCCGGCTTGGTCGGTGGTCGGCGTGGGCGCGGCGTGCGTGGTCAGCGGCGACAGCATCAGCGCCTTGACCAGCGTCGGCCAGGAAAAATTCGAATCGTGAAAAAGCGTCACCAGGCGCTTGAACTCCGGATCGTCGTCGGCGCAGGCCACCGAGTTGACGTACAGACACAGCTTCTGCACCCAGGCGCCCGCCACCAGCGGGTGGTTCGCCAGCGCGTCGCCCAGCTCGGCGACGGTGGCCACCGGCTTTACCACGCCGCGAAAAGCGAACAGCCCCGGCTGTGCCGTCCACGTCGGATCGGTCTGGTTGTGGTAATTCCAAGACCAGGTCGACGACAAGATCGAACGCGTCGGATCCAGCGTCCGGTGGCAGCCGTAACAAGCGCCGCCGCCGGCGTGCCCGGCGTCCAGGCCCGGCGTCGACGCCGGCTGCGACTGGTCGTCCAGCCCGACGGCGGCGCCGGTGGCGACGATCAGCATCTGCTGCGTGGTCACGCGCATCTGGTTGCTGGAGTTGGTCTGCCAGTTGGCGAAGAACGCCGGCGTGCTGAAGAAGCCCACGCGCGGCACGGTCAACACCAGTTCATTCGCCGCCCGCAACTTGGGCAGGTCGTAGAAGACCGTCGTCGGCTCGCCCGGTTGCGGCGGCCGCAACGTCACCATGGTCCAGTCGTTGAAGTCGGCGGTGCTGAAGACGGGCGCGCGCGCCGTGCCGGGGTAGCCGTTGCAATAGTCACCGTTGATGATCGTGCGCCCGTCGACCGAGCCCCACAGCACGTAGTGCAGCGACCGCGCCTTGGGCGCCAGCATGACCGGATCCTGCTGGCACTCGGGCGTGTGTTCTTCGCTGAGGATGTCCGGGAAGTACCAGTGCATGTAGTTCGGGCTTTGCGGATCGATCGATTGCTCGAACGGCACGGGCCCAGCCGCCGCCTGCAGGACGATGGCAGTGCCGCGGTTGGCGTCGCGCCACGGGTCGGTGATGTTGCCGTCGTTGTCCAGCTGCCATTCGTCCAGGAAGGCATAGAACTCCTTCAGCGCGGTGGTCATCATCAGTTGCCGGGTGGTCATGGCGTCGGTGAACGGCCGGCCCTGCGCGGTCAGCGCCACCATGGTGCGGGCGAAACTTTCCTGGGCGTTTTGCAGCAGCCACGGCGTGGCGCTGGTGTTGGTGGCGGGATACGCCCGCAGCTGGTCGGTGAAATCGTTCGCCGTCACCTGCGTCTGCTGAAACGCCAGCTGGAAAAACCGCATCATCTTCTGCTGGTACTGCGGCAGCGTCATCCAGCCGTCGACCAGATCGCCCAGCGCCTGCGGGTCCGCTTGCACGGCGGCCACCTCGCCGGCGGTGGGGGCGAGGCCGACCAGGATGTTCTTCACCTTGGCCACATAGACGGTGGGCGGGGTCGGTTGAAAGGCGGCGCCGCCGTCAGGCGGACCAGCGTCCACTGGCACGGCCGCCGGGTGGCGACTGGAACAGCCGCCACCCAGCACGACGGCCATGCCGGCCACGAGAGAGAAAAACGCCTGCTCACGCACGGGACACGCCTGGGAATAAAAGCCTAGCAGTGGCGTTCCTTGCGTTAAAGGGTTCCGACAAATCAGCCCTTAAAAAGCGAGATTTTCGCATGCACCTGGAATCAAGCACGGCCGAACACCTGCTGCAGAAGAGAAAGGGCCTGCGTCGGCAACTTCTTCAGACCGGCGGGTTGAGAGACATTCGCCTCGCCATCCTGGGCGGTTCGACCACCAACGAGGTGGCGGATTTTCTCGAGCTCTTGCTGCTGGCGGATGGTTTCCGCGCCACCATTTACCAGTCCGATTACAACCGCTACTACGAAGAGGCGGTCCTGGCGCCGGAGGCGTTGATCGCCTTCGCCCCGCAGATCGTTTACGTCCACACCACCGGGAAAAACCTGCAGGGCTTCCCGGCGCTGTCCGCCACCGCCGCCCAGGCCGAAGAGGCCGCGCAGGCCGAGGCGGCGCGCTTCGCCGGCATCTGGCGCGCGCTGCAAGAGAAACTGGGCTGCCAGATCATCCAGAACAACTTTGAAGCGCCGGGCGCGCGCCTGCTGGGCAACCTGGACGCGGTCAGCCCGGGCGGGCGCTCGCATTTCGTGAATCTGGTGAACCTGGCCTTCGCGCGCGCGGCGGCCGGCAACGGCAAGCTGCTGATCCAAGATCTGAACGGCATCGCTGCCCAGGTGGGCCTGGCCAACTTTCACGACGCGCATCGGTTTCACGCGTACAAGATCGTCACCACCGTCGAAGCCAGCCTGGCGGTGGCGCGCTCGCTGGCGTCCATGGTGCGATCGATCTACGGCAAAAGCCGCAAGTGCCTGGTACTGGATCTCGACAACACGCTGTGGGGCGGAGTCATCGGCGACGACGGCGTCGACCACATCAAGATCGGCCGCGAGACCGCCGAGGCGGAGGCGTACACCGCGTTTCAAGAGTACTGCTTGGCCCTGCGCAGCCGCGGCGTTTTGCTGGCGGTGTGCTCGAAGAACGAAGAGGTAAACGCGCGCAAGGGCCTCGCCCATCCGGACTCGGTGCTCAAGCCCGAACACTTCGCGGCGTTTCGGGCCAACTGGTCGCCCAAGCACGACAACATCCTTTCCATGGCCAGCGAGCTGAACCTGGGCGTCGACAGCTTCGTCTTCGTCGACGACAACCCGGCCGAGCGGGCGCTGGTGGCGGCGCAGCTACCGATGGTGGCGGTGCCCGACGTGGGCAGCGACGTCTCCAGCTTTGCCGCCGTGCTGGAAATGGCACGCTACTTCGAACCGGTGGCGCTGTCAGGCGATGACCTGCAGCGCGCCGAACAGTACGCGGCCAACAGTCAGCGGGCGGCGCAGACCGCGCAGTTCGCCGACTACGGTGAATATCTCGATTCGCTGCAGATGCGCGCCGAGATCGCCCGCTTTCGCCCGCAGTATCTGGATCGCATCGCCCAGCTGACCAACAAGACGAACCAGTTCAATTTGACCACGCGCCGTTACACCTTGGCCGAGATCGAAGACCGCGCGGTGGATCCGGCGTACATCCCGCTTTACGGCAAACTGACCGACAGCTTCGGCGACAACGGCTTGGTCTCGATTGTGGTCGGGCGGCTGGCGGACAGCGTGGTGCACATCGATCTTTGGTTGATGAGCTGCCGCGTGCTCAAGCGCGACATGGAGCTGGCCATGCTGGACGCGCTGGTGGAACGCGCGCGAACGGCCGGCGCCACCACCCTCCGCGGCACATACATCCCCACGGAAAAGAACGCCATGGTCGCCGACCATTACGAGAAGCTGGGCTTTTCGCCGCTGCCCGACACCGGTGACGGGCCACGCGCCTTCACCTTGAACATCGCCGCTTACGAAAAGCGGAATCGCCACATCTTGGTCAAGGAGACCTTCAATGACTGATTATCTTGTCGAACTAACCCCGATCTTTCGCGACATCTTGGACCTGCCGGATTTGAACCTGACCCGGCAGTCCAACGCCGACACCGTCGAGGGTTGGGATTCGCTGGCCCACGTCAACCTGGTCACCGCCGTCCAGAAGCACTACAAGATTCGCTTCGCCCTCGGCGAGCTTGGCGAGCTGAAGGACGTCGGCGAGATGATCGATCTCATCGCCACCAAGACCACCGGGCGATGAACCAGTACCGCTGGGACGACCTGCGGGTCGGCCTGCGCCACGAATTCACCGCCGCGATCGACGATCAGATGATGAACGCCTTCGCCACGCTGTCGGGCGATCGCAACCCGCTGCACGTCGACGCGGCCTACGCCGGGGCGGCGGGGTTTCGCGGGCCGGTGGTGTTCGGGCTTTTGACGTCGTCGTTCTACTCGCAGCTGGTCGGCATGCACCTGCCGGGAAAATTCGCCCTGCTGCACGGGCTCGACGTTGACTTCGTGGCGCCGGTCTTCGTCGGCGACGCGCTGACCGTGTCGGGTGAGGTGACGTTCCTGACCGAGGCCTATCACCGCGTCGAGCTGAAGGCGCGCATCGTCAACCAGAACGGCAAGGCCATCTCCAAGGCGAAGATCCGGGTCGGGCTGCATGGCGCGTGAGGTTTTATTGGTAACCGGCGCGTCGTCGGATCTGGGCCTGGCCCTGATTCGCCGGCTGCTGTCGCGGCCAGAAGCCCCGCTGGTGCTGGCCCACCATCGTGCCGGCGGCGGCGGCGAGCGGCTGCAGGCCTTGCAGCGCGAGCTGGGCGGCGAACGTATCCAGCTTTGCGCCGCCGACTTCAGCGATCCGGCGGCAGTGGTGGGCCTGGCCGATCGCATCGCCGCCCAGCACGAGACGCCGACCCAGCTCGTGCACCTGCCTGCCCTGAAATTGGTTTACGAACGCTTTACAAAATTCGACTGGCCCCGCTTCGAGGCCGACCTGACCGTCCAGGTGCGCGCCGCCGTCACCTTGCTGCAGCGGTTCGCCCCCAAGATGGCCAAGCGGCCGGCGGCGCGGGCGGTCTTCGTGCTGTCCAGCGTGACGCGCGGGGTGCCGCCGCGGTTTCTGTCGATGTACACGGTGGTCAAGCACGCCCAGCTGGGATTGATGAAGGCGCTGGCCAGCGAATATGCCGGCACCGGACTGACCGTGAACGCGGTCTCGCCCAGCATGGTCGGCACGCGTTTTCTCGACGACGTTCCGGAGGTAGCGCGCGACCTGGCCGCGGCGCAAAGCCCGGCCGGCCGCCACGCCACCCCCGACGAGGTGGTGGGCGCCATCGCCTTCTTGCTGTCGGCCGAAGCCGGCTATATCAACGGCGCCGAGTTGCCCATCACCGCGGGGGCGGCCTTCTGATGTCGTTCAACTCGTTCACCTACGTCTTTTTCTTTTTTCCCGCCGTCGCGTTGATTTTCGCGCTGGCGCGCAAGATCGGCGGGGCGCGCGCCGGGCAAGGCGCGTTGCTGCTGGGATCGCTGGTTGCTTACGCCTGGGCGAAACCGTCGAACCTGTGGCTGCTGGGCGGATCGATCGTGGTCAACTGGGCCCTGGCGCGGTGGATGGCCGCCGAAACGCGCGAGATCCCCCGGCGCCGCTGGCTGCAGCTTGGCCTGCTGCTGAACATCGGCTTTTTGTGCCTGTTCAAGTACGCCAACTTCTTCCTGTCGAATCTGACGCTGCTGGGCCTGCCGCGCGTCACCCTGCCCGACTGGGCGTTTCCGCTGGGCATCAGTTTTTTCACCCTGCAACAGATCATGTACCTGGTCGACTGCTACGAAGGCCTGGTTTCACCGAGTGGTTTGCTCGATCACGCCACCTTCGTAGCTTTTTTTCCCAACGTCACCTCGGGCCCGCTGGCCCGCGCCAAGGCGATGGTCCCGCAGCTGGGCGCGCCCAAACTGACCAGCGACGAACGCTGGGAGCTGGGCGCGCAGGGTCTGTTCCTGTTCGCCATGGGCATCGGAAAAAAAGTTTTGCTGGCCGATTCATTTGCCCGCGTCGCTGACGTCGGCTTTGCCGCAGGCGCGACCGGCTGGTCGACGGTGGAGGCGTGGGTCTTCAGCGTCGCCTACACCATGCAGATCTATTTCGACTTCAGCGGGTACACGGACATGGCGCTGGGCTCGGCGGCCATGCTGGGCATTCGCCTGCCACGCAACTTCAATGCTCCGTTTCGCTCCCGCACGGTGATCGAATTCTGGCAGCGCTGGCACATGTCGCTGTCGGCGTTCATCACCACGTATCTCTACACGCCGATCCTGCGCGGGTTCAGTCGGGCCACCCTGGTCACCGCGTCGATCGCCACGCTGCTGTCGATGACCATCGCGGGTCTCTGGCATGGGCCGTCGTGGACGTTCGTGGTCTTCGGGCTCTTGCACGGCATCGCCCTGGTGGTGAATCAGGTGCGCAAGAAGGCCAAGCGCAAGCTTTTACCCAAGCTGCCGCCGATGGTGGCCACGGCGGTGACCTTCGCCTTCGTGAACCTGACCTTCATCTTTTTCCGCTCGCCGGATCTGGCGACCGCCGCGCACTTTGCCGCGCGCCTGATCCCGCGGCCCGGCGGTTTGGGCGTCGAGCTCTTGCGCGAGGTGCGCAAGGTCGGCGTGACGACGTTGATGCCGCTGCTGGCCTTCGGCCTTTGCGCCGCCTTCACCGGCAAGACGTCGGACGAACTGGCAGGCGCGCTCAAGCGTTCGACGCTGGCCGCGGCATCGGCGTCGGCGCTGCTTTTGCTGTCGTTTCTGTACATGAACTCGACCATCGCCAAGCAGTTCGTCTACTTCGCCTTTTGACGATCACGGTGATGTCCCCCCGCCGCTTCATCGTCGCCACCCTCGCCGCCACGCTGGCGATCGCCGGCGCCGTGGTCTGTCTGAACGTGTGGGTCGATCTGTACGGTCTGTTTCGCGACAGCCACGGCCGCGCGCTCGGCATCTATGACAGTGAACGGCGCGGAAAATATCTCCTCAGCGTCAACTATGTGCCGCAGAACTTCGAGGCCATCTTGCTGGGCTCGTCGGTGACCAGCAACTGGAACACCGGCGCCATTCGCGGCCTGCGCACGTACAACGAATCCACCGACGGCGGCAACATCACCGAAGAACGCCTGCTGGCCGAACGCGCGCTGGTCTCGCCGGGCCTGAAGGTGGCCGTCTGCTTGATTCACCCGTACCTGACCGACGCCCACGGTGTGAATGCCGACGAGATGCGCGAAAGCGAAATCGGCAGCGCGCTCGGTTCCATTTCCCTGGGTCGATCGTATTTGCAAAAGCGCGCCGTCGATCGGGGACGCACGCCGCTGGTCTGGGATCCATTGGGCACCGAGTTCTCCGAGGTGATCAAAGAGATGCGCCCGCTGAACCCGGTCTTGACCCGGATCATGAAATCCGACGGCGACGTCCACGTCGACGAAGCTGCCTTCGACGAATACCGCACGCTGGTCGGCGAGCTGCGCGCCCACGGCCTGCGCCTGGTCGCGGTCATCCCCCCGACCATCGACGACCTTTTGGCCCCGCGCCGCGCTCGCATGGATCGCTACAACCAGCGGCTGCTGGCCTTGTTCTCGTCGCCGGGCGATCTGATCGTCGATCTGAACGCGCCCGAACTGGACGCTTTTCGCCACGACCGAATCAACTACCGCGACGGCGTCCACCTATCAGTGCAAGGCGCCGCCGCGATCATGCAGGTGCTCGACCGCCGGATCACCGACTGGACCGCGGGCCGAGAGCCAGCCCGCGCCGCAACGACGGAGCTCCCGGTCGCGCGACAAACGCAAACCGACTAAGACGGTGCTGCGTTTACGCAGTGACAGGGCCCGCCCGCGCCTAGCAGACGCGTCTCATGATTGGTCACTTCTTCGAGCACGTTTCGAAGAGTGAACCCGTTACGCGCGGGGCGAAGGGCGCAATTCGATTGAACCGCTGCGGTCGCGCGTTTGCACTCCTCTGACGAGGAGCGCTCTTTGACGGATCCAAAACGGGCGCTCCGCCAGGAGCGCAAACGCGCGAAAGCCGCCCTCCCATCGGGTTGCTGACCTTCGCACCGCGCGTAACGGGATCACCTTGGCATAAGTGACGAATCGTGAGAGCCCACGCGTAGCCGGCGCACGCCACAAGATCCCGCCACCGCCCTATTTCCGCATCACCCAGGTCACCGCTGCATCGAACAGCTTGCCGCCCTCCGCGGTGAGATTGGCGGCGAGATCTTCTCGGATGGCGTACCCCGCCCGCCGCGCGGGCGCCGCCATCCCCACCATCTGCGCGCCTTTTTCGTAGCCGAAGATCATGATGTGCGCTGGATTGTCGGTCATCGTGGCGACCACGATGGCGTTGGCGCTGGGCACGCCCCACCCCATGTCGCCGGCCTTGTTCGACACCTTCACCGTGCCGGTCAATCCGGCGGCCAGCTCGTGCGTGGGCATCTTGATGGCGATCGATGTCTGGGTGGCGGTCATGTCCCAGTCGGTGCCGCGGGTGGCGCCGCTCATTTTCAGCATTGGGTACTCGCCGTTTTCGATGCTCAGCACGGGGATGGTGACGTTGGTGACCTTGGTGCCGAGGGGCGCCGACTCGGCGCTGCTGGAGATGACCACTAGGTCCATGGCCATCGCCTGCGGCGTGGTCACGTCGGCGTCCCTGACCAGCGTGATGACGAAACCCAGCGCCTTCAGACGATCGCGCATCACGGTGTCGCCCGGCGTGGGCGTGGCGGCGCCGTCGGTGATCATGATGACCTTGAGACCGGTAGGCAGGCCGCCGGTGTCGGGCGCGGTTTCGCCAGGGACGTCGACCGGCGCCGAAGCGTCGGCCTTGTCAGGGGCACCGCTGTCGGTGCTGCCGCCGGTGCCGCCACCCTGATCGATCGGCGCCACCTCGGCGACCGGGCCGGTGTCTGGCGCGGGCGCGTTGTCGACGCTGCCGGTGTCTTCACCCGACGCCCCGCCCATCGGCGTGCCGGTGTCCGGCTTGTTGGTGGGGGGCGACGACCCGCCGCCGCTGGAACAGCCGACGATCGCGGCCAACAACAAGAAAACAACGGCTGATTTGGGCGTCATGGTCAGGGGCGATTTGTCGCACGATGCCGGCCAAAAAACCACGGTGGCGGCAAATCCTTTGGCCCTCGCGTCAGATCGGGACGCCACAGCTGCAAAAGATCTTTCAAGTCTGGGTCGGTCCCGCAGACTAAGGAAGCAGGTGAGAATTGCCCGCCCCAGGTTCGTTCGTGCCGGCCGCGCAACGCGGCCGCGCTGCCGTCAGCGAGTGCGCGGTTTTGCCGCGCCCGTGTTGACGGTGCTGGTGTTTCTGGCCAGCGCCAGCGCGAGTGCCCGGGCCGACGAAGCGGCGGTGCGCGTGAACCTGGACCGCCCGAGCGAGCTGCCGTTTTCCCCCGAACAGCTGCTGGCCGCCGTCGACGCGCGGGTCCCGCTGGCCCGTACACCGGACGCGCCGGCCATCGACGTGCGCATCGGCCCGGCGGCAGAGAGCGACCGCGTGCGGGTGGCGTCCCAGACAGCGGCGATCGACGTGCCCGTCGCCGGCAAGGATGCGCTGGAAGCGGCGCGCTTGGTGGCGCTGGCGGTGGTCGACCTCACCCGCGCGCCACCGCCCGACGCAGCGACGGCGGTGGTGGTGGCGGCGCCCAGCAAAGCGCCCGCCAACGACAATCACGCGTCAGCAGCGCGACTGGCAAGCGACCAGTCGGCGGGTCATCTATCGGCGGCGCTGTACCCGGGCTTCAGCGTCGGTCTTGGTGGCGGCTCGCTCAATTTTGAGCCGACGGCGGATCTCGCCTGGCGCCTGGGCGCCGGACGCGGACCGTGGGCCGTGGGACTGAGCGTCGGTTTCGCCCGGGTCTCGGCGCCCTGGAAAGACACTTCTTTCACCTTGTCCACGTTGCCGCTGCGCCTGGGCCCGCGCTTTCGCTGGCGCTGGGTCGAGGTCGGGGCCGGCGGCGCCGCGCGCCTTTACGATACCGCCGGACTCGACGGCGGAAACGGCGCCATGCTGGGCGGGTACGCCACCATCGGCGCGGCCGGGCGCCTGGCTGATCACTGGCAATGGACCGCCATCGCCGGCGGCGACGCCTACCGCGAAAAAATCATCTTCCGCGCCGCCGGCCAATCGGTGCTGACAGCCGGACCGCTGGTCTTCTGGGTCGGCCTGGGCGCGCGCTGGACGGGAGGGACGTCGTGACGGAGGCCAGTTTTGGTCTGCGGGGGACGTTCGCCGTGCTCGACCTGCCGGCTTGGACGCTGGCCATGGCGCGCGGTGGTTCGCCGGCGACGCGGCCGTTGCTGGCGCTGGCGGCGGGCAGCGACGAATCGTTGGTGGCCCGCGCGGCCGGCGGCGACCGGCAAGCCTTCGACGATTTGTACCGGCGTTATGTCGACATGGTGTGGACCCGCCTTGGACGGTTGCTCGGTCCCGATCCCGAACGCGAGGATCTTCTGCAGCAGATCTTCCTCGAGCTGTTCCGCGCCCTGCCACGGTTTCGCGGCGATGCCAGCTTTCGCACCTTCCTGTATCGGATCGTTCTGAACACCGCCAGCGATCACCTCAAGCGCCGTCGCCGCCACCCGAGGCCCATCCCCGACGAGGAACTCGAGCAACTGGTCTCCGCCGATCTGTCGCCGGAAGCGCGGGCGGTGGAACGCCAGCGTCTGGCGGCGACGTTCGCCCTGCTCGATCGCATCAAGCCGAAGAAGCGGATCGCCTTTCTGTTGCGCGTGGTCGACGGTCTGTCGCTGGAAGAAATAAGCGAGCTGACCAACAGCAATCCGGCCGCCGTGGCCCAACGCGTGCGCCACGCCAACCGCGAGCTGACCGCGCTGGCCCGGCGCCTCGCCGCCCAGCAGAAAGATCGGCCATGATCGCTCCGCGCCGTCCCACCAAGGCTGCCTGTCGCGAGGCCGAGGACGCGTTGCTGGTGGGCGCCGCCGACGGCGATCCCACGGCGCGGGTGCGCGTCGATCGCCACCTTGGCCACTGCCCGGCGTGCCAGGCGATCAAACAAACGCTGCAACAGACCCGCGCCGACTTGCGCGCGGCGGCCGCGCCGCTGGACGACGTTCACCGCGCCCGCCTGCTGGCCCGACTGGCGCCGGCAATCGACGAGCAAGCGTCGCGACAAGCGGCGGTCGCGGCCCGGCGGAGCCAGCCGAGCGGCGCCCGCAGCCTGCGCTGGATCGGGACCGCCGGTGCGCTGGCCACCGCTGCCGTCGCCGCCGCGCTGGTGGCGGGCCTTCATCGAGCCCCGGCGCCATATCCACGCGCCACAGACGCTATCGTGATCAGGCAAACGCCGGCGACGACGACAATCGATGGCTCGGCGACAGCGGCGGGACAACCGCCAGCAGCGCCGGCGGCGCCGTCACCGGCGCCCGCGTTGATCGTGCCCTACCGGGTGATCGCCGAACACGGCGCCGCCAGCGGTCGCCTGAGGCGCGAGGCGCGAGCGCGGCACGACCGTCTTGTCGATCAATCGTTCCAGCGCCTGCAGACGCCGCCAGACACGACCATACGCGCGCGGGTGGGCGAACGAATGCGGGTCACGCTGGTCGGCGGCACCGACGTTTCGATCCTGTCGGCCGTCGACGACGTGCTGGACGTCGGTCTGGACGCCGGCACACTGGTGGCCGATTTCGTTCATCGCCGCACCGGCCGCTTGCGCATTCACTCGCCGGGCGCGGTGACCGAGGTGGTGGGAACGCTGTTCTCCGTCGAGGTGCGCGGGCAGCAAAGCCGGGTCTCCGTCGCCCACGGTCGGGTTGTGGTGCAGCCGTCCGATGGACCGCCGCGCGTGGTCTCGGCCGGCCAAAGCTGGATCAGCGGCACGCCCCACGTCGAGGACGTGCCGGCGCAGACCGCCGCCCTGCTGGCCGAGCACGACGCCGCTATCCGGCCGCCAGCGCCCGCCCCGGCACCGTGGACCATCACGCCGTCGTTTGTGCCGGTCGCCCAGCCAGCGCCGGCTTTCGAGCCCGCGCCGGTTGCCGTCGCCGCGATTCCGGCCGCGCCCGTCAAGCCAGCGGCCGTGGTGGCGATCGTCCAACCGCGCGCGTTGATCGCCGCGCCCGCCGCGCCGGAAGCGATCTATCGCGACGCCGAATCGGCGATGCGGCGCCGCGATTGGCTAGCGGCGCAACGCGCGCTCGAGCGCCTGGTTGGCGAAGGCGCGCACGGGGCGTTACCGGACGTCGCCCGCTATGAACTGGCGCAGCTGGCGATCCGTAATGGCGACGACGCGCGCGCCGCCCGCTGGTTGGACGCCTTGCTGACCAGCAACGGCGAGCCCGCGCTGCGCGAACCCGCCCGTTTCCTGCGCTGCGAGCTACGCGGGCGCGCCAGCGATGCCGCCGAAGCGCGGCGCTGCTGGGAAGACTTTCGCCGCGGCTTCCCGACGTCTGGTCGCGACGCACCAGCCCTG
>DASXQB010000519.1:0-21446 GCA_036493295.1 Polyangia bacterium
GCGCGCTGACCGCGGCGGCTGGCTTCGCCGTGCTGGCGTCGATCGGCAGCTGCAACGGCACCGGCTGCTCGGAGAATCGTTTTCGCAGCACCGCCGGCGGAGTGATGATCGGCGCCGGCCTGACCGTCGCCGTCACCGGCACGTACGTGACCCTCATGCGCGCCCGCGAGCGCGGCGCGCCGAGCGGCGTCGCCGTGGCCATCCGCTGGTAGGCGCGCCCCGCGCTTAAAGCGTCGCGCCCAGCGCGCGCAGGGTGGCCGCAAAAGTGGGGAACGACGTGGCGATCTCTTTCGCCTCGACCAGCGTCGTCTCCGCCGCGCACAGGCCCAGGATCGCCGCCGCCATGGCGATGCGGTGATCGCCCTCGGGGTTGACGGTTCCGCCGCCCAGCGAATCGCCGTCGCCCGTGCCGACGATCGACAGGCCGTCGCGCTGTTCGGTCACCGTCACGCCGGCCCGGCCCAGCTCCCGCGCCAACGCCCGGATGCGATCGGATTCTTTGACCCGCAGCTCTTCCAGATCGGCGAACACCGTCGTCCCTTCGGCGGCCGCCGCGGCCACCGTCAAGGCCGGGATCTCGTCGATCGATCGCAAGGCCAGCGTCCCGTCGACGCGCACGCCGCGCAAGCGCGAGGCGCGGGCGTGGATGCGCGCCACCGGTTCGCCCATCGCCTCGCCGGTCTGGGTGACGGTGAGATCGCCGCCCATCGCCCGCAGCACGTCCAGCGCGCCGGTGCGCGTGGGGTTGATGCCCACGTTCTCGACCACCACGTCGCTGCCGGCAACGATCAGCGCCGCCACCAGCAGAAACGTCGCCGACGAGAAATCGCCCGGCACGGTGATGGGCATGGCGCGCAGGCGGCCGTCCCAGCCGTCCGGTTCGACGGTGATCGTGTTGCTGGTCGGATCGGCGCTGACCGGCGCGCCCAGAAACCGCAGCATGCGTTCGGTGTGATCGCGCGACTGTGCCGGCTCGGTGATGATGGTCGAACCCTTGGCCTGTAGGCCGGCCAGCACCAGCGCGCTTTTCAGCTGCGCGCTGGCCACCGGCAGCGTGTAGCGAATCCCGTGCAGCGCGCCGCCGCGAATCCGCAGCGGTGGAAAAATATCGTTCGGGCGTTGGGGCTCGACGCGCCCGTCGACGGTGGCGCCCATCAGGCGCAGCGGCTCGGCCAGGCGGCGCATCGGCCGCTTGGTCAGCGAGCTGTCGCCTTCCAGCACCGTCTCGAACGGCTGCCCGGCAGCAAGCCCGGTCAGAAGGCGAATGCTGGTTCCCGAGTTGCCGCAGTCGATGGCCTGCGCCGCCGCCCGCAACCCGCGCAGCCCGACGCCGGTCACCCGCGCCTGCTCGCCGGCACGATCGATGGCCACGCCCAGCGCCTGCAACGCGCGCGCCGTCGACACGTTGTCGCCGCCCAAACCCAGACCGGCGATCTCCACCACGCCGTCGGTCAGCGCGCCGAACAGCAGCGCCCGGTGCGAGACCGACTTGTCGCCCGGCACGCGGCAATTCCCGCGTAACGGCCCCGAGCGTTCGACCGACAGAATCTCGCCCGCCTGCGCTTGTTCTGACATCGCGGCGCCTGGTTTATCACGCCGCCGTCAGTGCGGGCGAGCCCGGCGCAGCGTCTCGACGATGATGCCCAGCTTCTGCGCCAGGTCGTCGCGCGCCGATTCGGGAATGGCCAGCGCGCCGTGCAGCCGCGACCCTTCGGCGTGAAAGCTGGCCCCGTCCAGCAGCGCCGCCAGACCGAACACCCGCAAAAGCGGCCGCCCGCGCAGGTCGTTCAAGAATTGCTGCGCCAGGCGCGCCGCCACCTGCGCCTGCGGCGCCTCTGCCAAGAGCGCCAGCACCGAGACATCCAGCGACGAGCCCAGATCCAGACGCGCCCCGGCCTGGTGCAACCCATCCGGAATCTGGAACGCGTCGCCGATGCGCTGGCGCATCCCTTCGCTGAGACCGACCGTCGCCACCAGCGCCGGCCTCCCGCGCTCTGGTTGCAACGCCCGCCGCAACGGACCCAGCTCGCCGCCGCGCGCGTCGGGTGCAAGGCCGTACGAACAGTCGATCGCCGATCGCACCGTCGCCAGGCGCCCGGCCAGCAGCGTACGCGCGGTCAACAGCGCCGTCGCCTCGTCACCGGCCCGCCACAGCGGGCTGCCGCGCCACGCATCGGCGACCGCTCCCGGATGCGCCGAGGAGAAAGCCTTGGCCACCGCTGCTTCGACGAAGCGGCCTTGCGAGACCGTGAAGACCAGCGGCCCTCCGGCGTCCTCGGTGACGGCGAAGACCATCCGATCGACGTCGGCGATCTCGTCGTAGCCCAGGGTGGCGTTCCGCGCCTGCCGTTCTTCGGCGCTGCGCCCGGCCAGCAACGATTTTGACCACGGCGAATCGCGCAGCTGTTGCAGATCGATCTCCAGCAACGTCTCGGGCCCGGCGGGAACCACGCCCAGAAGCTCATGATCGTCGGGCGCTGTGCGCGCCGCCGCGGACGCGGCCACCTTACCCACGCCGCCATCGTCGGCGGTGGCGCAGCCGCTCGCCGCCAGCAGCGCCGCCAGCGCCAGCGTCGATGCTCGGCGCGTCTTCATCCCGGGATCAACCGGTCACGGCTTTGCTTGGCCGCCGCCAACAGCGCGTCCAGCCGTTCGCCGTCATCGTCGGAGATCGCCGCCCGCAACGACTGGATCTGCTCCAGCAGGCGATCGATGAGCGGCAAGATCTCGCCGCGGTTGTCGAGGAAGATGTCGCGCCACATCGCCGGGCTGGACGCCGCCACCCGGGTGGTGTCGCGCAGGCTGGTGGTCATCAGGCGGCCGATCTGATGCAGCACCTTCGGCTCGCTGCCGGCCACCGCCGCCGCCAGCGCGTACGCCGCCACGTGCGGCAGATGGCTGCTGGCCCCCAGCACGCGATCGTGAACCCCGGCGTCCATCATTACCACGTCAGCGCCGAACGTCGACCACAGCCGCGACACCGCGGTCAGCGCCGCCGCATCGGTGGTCGCGGTCGGGCACAGCACGCACGGCCGACCGGCGAAAAGAGTCGCCGACGCCGCTTCCGGCCCGACGCGCTCGGTGCCGGCGATGGGATGGCAGGCGACGAACGTGCCGGGCGGCAGCACCGGTTCGACAGCGCGCACTGCCGGTACTTTCACGCTGGCCACGTCAAAGACCAGCGCGTCGCGCGCCACCGCCGGCGCCAGCGCCGCCGCCAGCGGGCCCAAGCTGCGCACCGGCGTGGCCAGCACGATCAGCGCCGCGCCCCGCGCCGCCTCCGCGGCGCTGTCAGCGGCGCGATCGATAAGACCGAGCTCCCGCGCCCGGCGCAGCGTTTCGGCGTTGCGGGCAAAACCGACCACCTCGCTGACCACGCCCGCCGCGCGCGCCGCCAGCGCCACCGAGCCGCCGATCTGTCCCACGCCGATCACCGCCAGCCGCCCCAGAGGTGGCCCGTCCCACGTCACCCGCGTCGTCACGCGCGCCGTCCGCCCGCCACGTCGCGTGGGTACGAGCCCAACACCTTCAAGAGCGGCAGCTCGCTGGCCAATCCGTCCAGCGCCGCCTGGCACACCGGATCGCTGCGGTGTCCGTCGAGATCGACGAAAAATAGATCGCGCAGCTGGCGGCGATCCGTCGGACGCGAGGCGATGCGCCGCAGGTTCACGCCGCCCGCGGCCAGGCGATCCAGCACGCGTGCCAGCCGCCCCGGTTGATCGTCCAGTCCCAGCAGCAAGCTGGTGGCGTCCGTCCCCGACGGCGGCGGCGCGGTTTTTCCCAGCACCAGAAACCGCGCCACGTCCGCCGGACCGTCGTCGAGACGCGCCTTGGCCACCGTCAGATCAAAAATTTCCGCCGCCAGCGCCGGCGCCACCGCCGCCGCCCGCGCGTCGTCGCGGGCCAGTGCCGCTGCTGCTGCCGCCGACGGCGCCGCCACCACCGACGCGCGCGGCATCGATTCCACCAACCCCGCCGCGCAGCGGGCCGCCGCCACGGGATGGGCGTAGACACGCTCGATCCCCGCCGTCGATCCCGAATGGGTCAGCAAGGCGTGCGCCGCTTCGATGATGATCTCGCCGACGATCAGCAGATCGGAATCGAGAAAATGATCCAGCGCGTGGGTGACCAGGCCCTCGGAAGCTTCTTCGACGGGGACCACGCCGTAGTCGGCGCCGCGCCCCACCTCGCGAAAGACCTCGCCGATGCTGGCGGCGGGCGCGTAGCGGGCG
The DNA here is from genome assembly GCA_036493295.1 of Polyangia bacterium. Lineage (GTDB taxonomy): Bacteria > Myxococcota_A > Polyangia > Fen-1088 > Fen-1088 > DATKEU01. Next base: position 4,233 of record DASXQB010000519.1, read on the forward strand.
GACAAACCAAAACGTGTCTTGCCCGCCAGGTGGCTGAACGTCGCCTCCGGACCGGGATACGCCACCACCAGCGGGCTTTCCAGCGACAGGCAGGCCGACATGATCTCGCGGAACACCGGGCGCACCGCCTCGCGCGGGAAGGCGCCGCGGGCCGCGGCGGTCAGACGTTCCAGCACGGCGCGCTCGCGGCCGGGGACGTGAAAGGTCTCGGCGCGCCGGCGCTTGAGGTCGCCCACCCGCTTGACCACCTCGGCCCGTCGGTCCAGCAAACCCAGGATCTGATCGTCGATGCCGTCGATCTCGCCGCGCAGGGACGGCAGATCGCCCGCACCGGCGCCGGGTCTGTCGTCGGACTTGCCTTGCGTGCTCATGCGTCGGCGGTCTCCGCTTTGCGGCTCACGGTCCGGTATTACCGGCGCCAGCGTCTATAATCAAGCTGATGGCGCCTCCCCCGACGATGATCTTCGCGCTGACCGCCGGCCTGCTGACCGCGCTGACTCCCTGCGTGTACCCGATGATTCCCATCACCATCAGCATCTTCGGGGCGAAGGCCGGCGTCAGCCGGGCGCGCGCGCTGGTGCTGGCGACGTTCTACGTGGCCGGCATCGCCGCCATGTTCGGGACGCTGGGGACGGTTTTCGCGCTGCTGGGCAAGGCCTTCGGGACCTTCCTGGCCAACCCGTGGGTGATCGTCCCGCTGTCGCTTTTCTTCGTGGCCATGGCCCTGTCGATGTTCGGCGCCTTCGAGCTGGCCGTGCCCGCCGGTCTGCAGGCGCGCCTGTCGCGCGTGGGCGGGCGCGGTTTTGGCGGCGCGTTCTTGATGGGGCTGGTGGGCGGCATCATCGCCGCGCCCTGCACCGGTCCGCCGCTGGCGGCGATCCTGGCGTACGTCGCCACCACGCGCGATGCCGTCTACGGGTTCGTGCTGCTGTCGACGTACGCGGTCGGCTTCGGCGTGCCGTTCTGGGTGCTGGCCGGGTTTTCGATGTCACTGCCGCGGTCGGGTGGCTGGATGGACGCGGTGAAGAGCGTCTTCGGGATCGCGTTGCTGGTGGCCGCGCTTTACTACCTCAAGAACGTGGTGCCGGCGCTGGGACATTTCACCGGGCGCACGCCGCTGTTCTTGGGCGGCGCCTTGCTGGCCGTCGCCGTCGGCATTGCGCTGGGCGCGGTGCACCTGACGTTTCATCAACAAACCGCCGCGCGCGTGCGCAAGGCGCTGGGCGTGGCGTTGACGACGGTGGGTCTGTTCGCCGTGACCAACTATGTGCTGACGCCGAAAGGCGCCGTGCAGCTGACCTGGCTGCGCAGCGAGAGCGACGCCCTCACCGCCGCCACTGCCGCCGGCCAGCCGTTGCTCATCGACTTCATGGCCGACTGGTGCCTGCCCTGTCGCGAGCTGGACCTGAAAGTGTTCTCCCAGCCCGACGTCGCCCAGGCATTGCAGGACTTCACCTTGTTGCGGGTGGATCTGACCCGCGAGGACGAAGATCCGGCGCTGGGCGCGGTGAAGAAAAAATACGGCGCCGACACCTTGCCGGCCGTGCGCATCGTCTCGCCCACCGGCGCCCCGCTCGGCCGCACCGACGAGGTGCTGACCCCGACCCGCTTTTTGGACCTGCTGTCGCAGGCGAGACGAACGCCCTGAAAGGGGGCCGCGCCTCGCGCTGATGGCCGGCGCGCCGGCCGTCAGCGGCCGAGGTGGGCGGTCAGCGTGGCCAGGCCGATGAGGTGCGTGCCGTTGGAAAAATTCTTGTTGGCGTTGGGGCCGGTGGTCTCGATGACGCCGCCGAAGAAGTAGTGGTAGCCGCCGGCGAGCTCGGCGCCCACGCCGAGGTAGGGGTTCAGGAAGTATTCCAGGCCCACCTTGGCCTGCGTGACCAGGCCTTTGTGCGAGACTTGTGCGCTGTCCAGCGGCGGCGTCACCGGGTGCGGCGTCCCGAAGCCGAAGCCGGCGTAGATGCCGGGACGCAAGATCAACCGCTCGCGCAGGGCCCGATCGTGGCCGGGGCCGATGGGCACATCGATGACGAACCCGCCCAGAAACTGGGTCAGCGTCCCGGTGCGGCCATTGCTGTCGATGAACTGCAGAAAGTTGGCCGACAGATCGAGGACCAGCAGCTTGACCCCCAGCTCGAATCCGGCGGCGGCGCCGTTGGTGGTGTCGAAGAAATCGGGGGTCGAATCGGTGGCGCCCCAGCCGCCCGCGCCACCCAGACGAAGGCCGACACGCGCATCGACCAGACGCGCCTGCGCCGGTGCCACGCCCGCCAGCGCGACGGCGATGACCATCACGCCGACGCCGGCGGCGCGTTTCAAGTCGATTCTCCCAGCAACGCCTCGATGCGGGCCTGATCGAAACCCAGCAGCAGCCGGCCGCGCACCTCGATCACCGGGACGCGATCGGTGGGGATGCCCAGCTTGGCGGCCTTGTCGGCCAGCTCGCGGGCGGCGACCGGATCTTGCTCGACGTCTTTGTCGGCGAACGGAATCTTGCGCTCGGACAGATACTGCCGCGCCGCTCGACAGGCGCCACACCATGACGTGCCGTAGACGGTCACCACTGGCTTGGTTCCAGGCGCCAGCGGCACGCCTCCGTCGGCGTGCCCGGCCAGCGGCGGTGGTGGCGTCGCGCCCGCGCCCGGTTGATGCTCCGCCAGCGCGGACGATTGTCCCGCGGGCAGCTGCGCCAGCGCGGCGGTCTCGAAGGCTTCGCGGGACAGAGCCTTGGCCTGGGTTTTTCCAGAGTTCAACAGTTGGTTGAGGTCAGCGACGAATACCTGGCCATTGCCCGTGTTTTTCGCCGATGGGTTCGACGGATCCAGAACCCGCACCAGTCGCCGCGAAACCTCCGGAACGATCTCCGCCTTGTCGGTGGTGGAGAACTGGCCGTCGGATTCGACGTAGGTAAAAAGCCAGCGATCGCCTTTCAAGATCTCCAGCGTGGCCGGCGCGCCCGCCGCCGACGGCGCCGCCTCCGGCGTTACCTTGCGACACCCGCTGCCGGCGGCGGCGACCACGATTAGAACCAAAGCCAAACGAAGCATCGGCCCATTCTAACCAACCTGCCGCGGCGACGCCCGTTGTCCGCAGGGGCATCGCCTCAAAGAGCGATCGGCCAGGCCAGGTGACGTTCGAACATGAAACGCCGGTGCGCGGCCAAGGCTTCCGGCACGGGCTCCACTTGTTCGCGAAGATAGATGAACGCCCCACGCAGCACCGGCAGCATGGCCGGGCAGTCGTCCTCGCTGACGCCCACCAACGGGGTCAAGAACGTCGCCGCGTAGACATCCAGCGCGGTCACCCGATCGCCAACCAGATACGCGTGTCCCGCCGCGTGGCTGCGCGCCAGTTGGCGCTGCAGAATCGTCATGACTTCGGCGACCCGCATGCGGGCATGATCGACCTGTTCGGGCGCATAGCCGTAGTCTCTGGCCAGATACTGCGCCACCGGCAACGGGAACGAACACGCGCCGCCGCTGACCAGCGAACCGTGGATCATCAGCAGCCGCGAAGACCAGCCGAGGCCATCCTCACCAGCCAGTTCGTTCAGAAGTCCGATCACCCGCACGCGATCATCAGCGACCGCCGGCAGCACCGATCCCGGGCCACCCAGGTGATCGGCCAGACGGGCGAACTGGGGCCACCCTGTGCGCGGCGGCTCGTCGTCAAAGATGATCACCGGGGCGTTGCGCGCCCCGGCCCACGCCACCTGCTCGGCGTCGCCGCGCCGGAACCGCAGCGCCTTCACCGGAACCCCGGCCACTTGAAACAGACCCTTCGCTGCCTCCGACCAAGGACTGGGAAAGGACGCCAACGCCAGCATCCGAACGCCGCGCGCGCTCTTCGCGGCTACCAGGTCGACAAACGAAATCTCGGCGAGATTTTTCATCACTCGCGACGACAGCAATGACCGGACCAGACCGCGCGCCCCGTATTTGTCGCGATGACAAGCCGAGTCCGCGCAACCGGCGCGCCTATTCGCGCGTCGGCAGTTTCGCGCCAGCGCGAACGCCGCCACACACCGGCCCTCACCCGCAGCCTGCGGCTGGCGGCCTCTCCCAAAAGGAGAGGCATCGGACAAATCTCGAACACGACGCCGTATTTTGTTCAGGAGGCCGGGCTCTGCCCGGCCGGCTCACCTTGCGCGAGCAATCCGTTGGGGGGCGACGTGGGGGGACCCAGTCCCCCCCCACGCAGCGAGCGAAAGCGAGCGTGTCATTTGACACGAATCGCGGGTCCTCGTAGGTTTCCGGGCAATCCCTGGCCCCGACCGGCGCTCCGGCGGGGGCCGACGAGCGGCGCTCCGCTCGATGGGCCGCAGCCCCATACGCCATGTCTTCCGAATCCGCCGCCTCCTCTCCCGGAGAATTTCGCCGCTACCGGCGCTTCGTCTCCTTGTTCATTCTCAGCTTCGTCTCCATCGGCAGCACCTACCTGCTGATCTCCGTCGGCGTGACCATCTACCGCCGCCAGCACGCCGTCCCGCTGGGCTCGCCCATCGGGACCATCGCCTCGGCCGAACAGCTGGAGAGCTGCTACGAAGAGCTATCCGACGTCACGCTGGGCCTGGAGCGACATCTTGACAACTTTCACAACTTGATCGCCGGCTATGACGCCGAAGAAGCCCAGCGTTGGGGCGACGATCGCTCCTTCTGGCTGAATCAATGGCACGCCGCCGCCAACCGCTGTCACTTCGACAATCCGCGCCCCGGCAAGGCCGGCCGCCAATGGAGCGAGCTGGCCGTGGTCCACGCCGACCTGCGCGACATCGAAGCCAGTTACAACCAAGAGCTCCTCCGCTTTTCCAAAGACCAAGCCCCGGCCATGGATCGCATCCGCGATCGCCTCGACAAGATCAGCAAACAGCTGACGGCCGAACAAGATCCCCCGGACGTTGCGGATACCCGCCCGTCCCCTGCGTCCGACCCTGGAGAACGACATGAATAACGAACCCACTTCACCGCCGCCGCCCTCGTCCATCCCCACCGCCGTCGCGCCCTCGCCATCGGGCGAAGTGATCGCGCCGAAACCCAAGGGCCCCTCGTTCGCTGAACTCGGCCTGCGCCCGGAAGTTCTGCGCGCCGTCGAGGAGATGGGCTTCACCGAACCGATGCCGGTGCAGGCGGCGGTCCTCCCGCTGACCACCGCCGGCCGCGACCTGATGGTGCAGTCGCGCACCGGTTCGGGAAAAACCGCTGCCTTCGGGATTCCCTTCGCCAACAGCATCGTCAACCCCGACGACAAGTTCGTGCAGGCGGTCGTGCTGCTGCCGACGCGCGAGCTGGCCCTGCAGGTGGCGTCCGAGTTGGCCAAGATCGTCACCTACCGCAAGGCGGTGGTGGTGCCGGTCTACGGCGGCGCGCCCATGGGCCGCCAGGTCGAACAGCTGCGCGCCGGCGGTCAGATCGTGTGCGGCACGCCGGGCCGCGTGCTGGATCACCTGCGGCGTGGAACGCTGAAGCTGGACCGCGTGAAGTGCGCCGTCCTCGACGAGTGCGACGAGATGCTGTCGATGGGCTTTCAGGAAGACATCGAAGCGATCCTGGAACACACCCCGGAATCGCGGCAGACGCTGCTGTTTTCGGCCACGCTGCCGGAGGGCATCCAGCGCCTGTCGCGGCGGTTCCTCAAGAACCCGGAGTTCTTGAAGCTGTCGGCGGACTTCGTCGGCGTGCAGGAGATCAAGCACCTTTATTATTCGATCCCCGGCGTCAACCGCGAGAACGAGCTCCTGCGCATCCTGAACTTCGAAGATCCGAAGTCGGCGATCATCTTTTGCAACACGCGCGAAGAGACCGGCCGGGTGGCCGAGTTCCTGCGCAAGCAAGGCTTCGAGGCCGAGGCCATCTCGTCCGATCTGTCGCAGAGCGATCGCGAGCGCGTGATGGCTCGCATGCGCGCCAGCGGCATCAAGTACCTGGTGGCCACCGACGTCGCCGCGCGCGGCATCGACATCGAGAACCTGCAGTACGTCTTCAACTACACGTTCCCTGAGGCGCCGGAGCTTTATATCCACCGCACCGGCCGCACCGGCCGCGCCGGCAAGCAAGGCACGGCGGTGTCGCTGATCGGGCCGACCGAGGTGGGCTCGTTTTATTATCTGAAACTGCTTTACAAGATCAAACCCGAAGAGCGCGCGCTGCCGTCGGAGGTGGAGATCCGCTCGCGCCGCGAAGGCGAGCGGGTAGCGGCCTTGCGCCAGGCGCTGGGCGAGGACGCCGGCGGTGAATGGAAGAGCCTGGCGCGCCGCCTGATGGGCGCCGTCGACAGCGAGCGGCTGATCGCCGCCCTGCTGGCCCGATCGTTCGCGGCGCTGGAAGGTATGCCGGCCGCGCCCGCGCCGCGCCCGGCCGCGCTGGCGTCGGTGCCCGCGTCGCCGATCGCGTCGGTCTCACCCAGCGCAACGCCGGCCGCGCGCGACAGCGAACGCGAGAGCCACCGCGACCGCGAGCCGCGCGGTTTCCGCGACCGCGGCGATCGCCCGCCGCGCGAAGGCCGCCGCGACGGGCGTGAAGCCCGCCGCGATCGTCCGGAGCGGACCGATCGATCCGAGCGATCCGAGCGCACCGAACGACCTGCCGGACCCACTGAGCGGCCCGCCGAGCGGCCCGAACGAGCCGAGCGCGCGGAGCGCCCCCCCGAACGCAGCCCGCGCGGGCCACGCAGCAACGAGCGCGGCTTCCGCCCCGAAGCCGCCGCCCCGCCGGCGCCGGCCGCGCCTGCCGAGCGCGAATTCTGGGAAGTGTGGAGCGACGAAAAGGCGGCCCAGGCCGCCGCCGAAGGTCTTCCCGCTGATCGCGACAGCGAAGCGCCCGCCCTGGAGCGCGCCGTTGAGACACCGGCCGCCGCGCGCAACGTCGGCTTTTCCCCCGTCGATCGCGACGCGGGCGATCGCAACGGCCGCAACGACGCCGCCGAGACGACGACGGTCGACGAGACCGTGGCCAGGCTCTATCTGAACCTCGGCCGCAAAGACGGCGCCGCCGAGAGCGAGATTCAAAGCTTGCTGTCCAGCCATGCCGGCGTTTCAAGCGTGCTGGGAATGGACGTGATGAACACGCACACGTACATCAACGTCCCGATCGCCGACGCCGACCGCATCTGCGCCGCCCTCACCGGCCGCGAGCTCGGCTCCCGCGAGCTGGTCTGCGAACGCGCCAAACCACGCCGCCGATAGCGCGTGGGCCCTTCCTTCCGAAAACCTCTCTTTGGGAGAGGTCGCCGGCCGCAGGCCGGCGGGTGAGGGAATTGTTCACGCCACGATGTCGCCACCGCGTTGGCTGGCCGCCAGCGTGCCGCAACCGGCGGCGATGTCTTGACCTCCGGAATACCGGCGCACCACCGGCGCGCCCAAGGCCGCCAGCGCGTCGCGAAATGCTGACAGTTCGTCGGCTGTCGGTGGTTGGTACTTTCCGGTGTCGTCGCTGACGTCGATGAGGTTGAGCTTCACCTTCAGTCCAGCCACCAGCGCGGCCAGGTCGCGCGCGTGGGCGACGCTGGTGTTGCCGCCCGCGCCGCCGATGGCCACGTAGGCGATGGTCACGCGCTGGCCGCTGGCGTCGGCGTAGGCGCGGACGGCGGCCATCAACTCGGGCAGCGGCCAGCGGCCTTCGATGGGCATCAGCGATCGACGCTGCAGCGACGTCGGCGCGCCCAGCGAGACGATCAAGCGAAAGTGATGGCCCTCGTCGGTGAAGCGACGGATGGCCGGCACGATGCCGGCGGTAGAAATCGAGATCGCCTTGGCCGAGATGGCACCGCCCGCCGGATCGGAAAGCACGCGCGCCGCCCGAATAACGTTGTCGTAATTCAAAAACGGTTCGCCCATGCCCATGAAGACCACGCCGCGGATCGGGTGGTCGGCTTCGGCGGCGACCAAACGCACCTGCGCCAAGATCTCCCACGTCTGCAGGCTGCGAATACCGCCCAGCCGTCCGGTGGCGCAAAAATCACACGCCAGCGCGCAGCCCACCTGCGAGCTGACACACAACGAGTACTTGGCCGTCGGCAGCGCGGCCAGCGACGGGGCTTCGCCGCGGCGGCGGCGCTCTTTCAATTCGCGCGCGGCGGCCGGATCGGGCAGCGGGATGCGCACCGCCTCGATCACCCGATCGTCGGGCAAGCGAAACAAATACTTCATGAAGCCGTCGGCGGCCCGTCGGCGATCGACGATCTCGAGCTCTGGCCAGGCGGCCTGCGTGTTGATCGCCAACGCGGACGCCTTGGTCAAGCCGCGCACCGTCTGGCAGGTCAGGCTGGTCGCCCCGTCGCGGTGCACGACGGAGAACAACCGGCGCCCGACGTCGGGCCCGACGCCCAGCGGCGCCAGCGCCGCCTGCATGCCGGCCAGATCCAGATTGCGCAGGTTCAACGTCATCGCACGGTCACCACCACCGAAGCGGCAGTTCTACGCCACGGCCCCGAAATAGCGGAGGGCATTTTCGCCCCGCAACTTGCCGAGCTACGGCTGCCGCCAACCGCGACGACACAAGATCTCGGCGTCGGCGTGAGCCGCCGCCTCGGCGCTGATCTCGATGGGAAAGCCGCGCACGCCGTCGACCGCGAACGCTACGGGTTCGAGAACGGATCTTTTAGTTCGGGCGGCGTGCTCGATCGGGCGCGGCCGGGTTTGCCGTCGGCTCTTCCATCGGCTTTCCCGTCGTCGACCAGGCCGCCCAATGCCTTCACCGCGTCGGCGCTGCTGCGATGGTGGGGACGCGCGCCGCCCGGCTTGGCGGCGCCCGCGTTCGCGCCGCCCTCTGCAGCGGCCGCTTCGGCGGCGCCGTGAGCCGGCGACGGCGTGGCGACTGTTGGCGCTGCTGCGGCGGTCGCTGCCGGCGGCGGTGGCGTTGCTGCCGTCGCTGTCGTCGGCGCCGGCGCGGCCACCGTCGGGCGGGAACCGCGCGACGAAACCACCGCTGCCACCGCCACAGCCGCCAGAGCCAGCGCCACCACCACGCCGGCGATCAACTTGCCGCGCGAGCCGCCTTGCTCGGCCATTCGCCCGGGACGCTCGTCGAACTCGGTCTGGCTGTCCGAGCCGACCGGCCCTGGCGAGCCGCCCAGCACCTCGGTGCGCGATGCCCGGGCCGCCGGGTTCGCCGCCGCCAGTTCGGGATATTTCAAGCTGGCGCGCGGCGGGTAGGGCCCCGACGGTTCGAACCCGTCGCCGCCCACCGAACCGAGGGCGCGATAAAACGCGTTCATGTCTTGCCAGCGTTTGTCGCGATCTTTTTCCAGCGCGCGCATGGCGATGGCCTCGACCTCTTCCGGAATGTCCAGGTCCGGCCGACACTGGCGCAGGGGGATCACCGGCTCCAGCATGTGTTTGGTCAGGATGCCCATGAACGTATCGGCCACGAACGGGACCTGCCCGGTCAGCAGGTGATACATGATGCAGCCGACGGCGTAGATGTCGACGCGGTGATCGGGCGTCTGGCCCTGCGCCTGTTCGGGCGACATGTACTCGGGCGTTCCGAAGATCATTCCGGTCTGGGTCAGGCGCGGTCCGTCCTCGTCCAGGTTGACGACCTTGGCGATGCCGAAGTCCAGCACCTTCACGAAGTCCGGGTGGCCCTCGCGCTGGATCATGAAGATGTTCTCCGGCTTCATGTCGCGGTGGATGATGCCGTGGTCGTGCGCGGCGCGCAGAGCCTTGACGATCTGCATGAGGATGACCCGCGCCCGTTCCCACGGCATCGGCCCGCTGGTCTTGAGCAACCGGCCCAGATCTTCGCCGTCGAGAAACTCCATCGCGATGTAGACCAACCCGTCGGGCGATTGGCCGAAGTCGGAGATGTCGATGACGTTCTCGTGGCCGATGCGTGAAGCGCTGCGCGCCTCTTGTAAGAACCGCGCCACCAGATCGGTGCGGCGGGTCAACTCGGGGAACAGAACCTTCAGCGCGACCTTCTTGCCGATGACCGCGTGCTCGGCCTGGTAGACGACGCCCATGCCGCCCTCGCCCACCTTGCGGACGATCCGATAGCGATCGGAAAGGACGCGCCCCACTAAGGGATCGGCGTCAGGGGGACCGGGTTCTCCAACGGGCATATAAGAAGCGACGAATTTACCACGCGGGCGGCGCCTACTCCATCGTGCGGCAGAGATCGGCGTACGGGTCGGACAGGGCAAAGTTCAGCAGCGCCAGCGCCTCGTCGTCGGCGGCGATGGCCGCCAGGGTCAGCGGGCGCGGGCCGCCCCGCGCGGCAATGACGGCCGCCAGGCTGGCCGGCAGATCGCCAGCCGCCAGCAGCCCGACGGCGTTCGCACCGTCACGCACCGCCGCCACCAGCGCCTGCAGATCGAACCCGGTCGCGCTCTCCAAGGCAAAGTGCATGACGTCCTGGCGCAGCTTCCGGGAAAGCAGCTTGCCCACCCGGGCGACACCGGCGGCGGCCGCCGCCTCGGAGACCTGCGGGTGCTGGAAATCGTCGACGAATTGCCGCACCACCCCGACCACCAGGGCGCCGGTCGCCTGCAGCGGCTGGCGCAGCAACAGATCCAGGTGGGTGGCGCAAAGACGCAAGGTCCGGCCAGCAGCAAAGCGCACCGCCGCCGGACCAAGGTCGATGATCTCCGCGCCCAGCACCAGTGCCGGCGGCGTTCCCGGCTCGGCGAGCAGCGCCGCGCGAGAATCATCGGCACGTTTGACGTGGACGTCGAAGTCCCCGACGCCCAGCTGCGCCGCCACCGCATCGATGATGGTGCGGGCGGCGTGCCCGCGCGGTAGGCGATCGCCGCGGCCCAGGTTGTGCGCCTTCAGATCGGGCGCCGCCTTCGCCAGCGATGGTCCCAGCAAGCGGAAGATGTTGCGCACGCCGGGCAGCAGCGCCGGTGGAAACAACTGATCGTCGACGTCGCTTTCGCGCAACGCCGCCAGCGAGCGTCCGTGCGCCGGCGGCGCCGCCCAGCCAGCCACCGCTTCTCGCGCGTCGGCGTCGTCCGCCACCGCCGCCACCAGCTGCGCGGCCGCTGCCGCCGCTGCGGTCTTGCCTCGCCATTCCAGAATCGGCGCCGCCGCCCGCAAGGTTTCGACCGACAGCCGTCCTTCCTGGATCTCGAAGCGCAGCACCGACAGCGCGTGGTCCAGCAGAACGCGGCGGCCGGCAAAGTCGTGCGTCCGTTCCAGATGGCGAGCCAGTTCGCCCAGCGCTTGCAGATCGCGCGGGGCCTCGTCGACGGCGCGGCGAAAGTGCGCGCCGGCCTGGCGCGGATCGCCGGCGCGTTCCCACAGTTGCCCCAGGCGAACCAGATACGCCACGCGACGAGCGCCGTCGCGTTCCAGCTCGACCAGGCGCTCGGTCACCACCAGCGCGTTCTTGTGCTCGCCGGCCGCAGTGTAGAGATCGGACAGCGCCTCCAGCGCTTCTCGATTGGCGGCGTCAAGCTGCAACAGCCGCCCGTAGGCACCAGCCGCCCGCTTGGCATCGGGAAGTTGGTGCATGTAGATGCGGCCCAGGCGCAAGAAAATCTCGCGCAGGCGTTCCGGCGCGCGCTCGCTGCGGGCCCGGCTGATGTACAGCTCCGCTGCTTCGGCGAAGGCGCCGTCTTCGTACTGCAGGTCGGCCAGGCGCGACAGCGCGCGGCCATGTTGCGGTTCCTTGTGCAGGATGGCCGCCAGCTCGGCGCGCGCCCCCACCCGATCGCCCAGCCGCGCGGACAGTCGATCGGCGCGCGCCAACCGCAGAGCGGTGATCTCGAACGGGTTGGTGGCCACGGCGATGCGCGCCGCCAAAAGCTCGACCACCCGGGCGTCATCGCCGGCGTCTTCCAGCACCACGCGCAGGCGAGCGAAGGCGTCTTGATTGTCGGGCGCGATGCTCAGCACCTGGCGCAGCAAGCTGACCGCGCGCGACGGATCGTCGGCGCCACGGGCCAGCACCACCCGCGCCGCGAACAACAGCGTCGCGGCCCGATGCGCCGGCACGCGCAGCAGCGCCGCCTCGCGCTCGCACAGATCCACCACGTCGCGCCACGACGGACCGTCGACCAGCAGCGACCGCAGCCCGGCCAGCGCCGGCAGCGAATGCGGATCGTGGGCCAGCGCCGCGCGCATCAGGATCTCGGCCTGCTCGATCTGACCGCGCGCTTGCAGGGCCAGCGCCGCGTCCACCAGCGCCGCCGCCGCCGATCGCGGCGCAGACCGACCTTCGCCGCGGGCGATGCGCGTTGCCACTGCCTGCGCCGCCGCCACCACCTCGCCCGGCGCGGCGTCCGATTCCGCCAGCGCCGCGTCCAGCGCGCGCAGCGCCGCCATCAATCCCGGCCCCGTCCCACCCCGTCGGACCGAAGCCGCCGCCAGCGCCTCGCGGATCAAGCGGCCGCTGCGTTTGCCGTCGCGCCGGCCTTCGTCCAGCAGCGCCGCCAGGTACAACGTGCCGGCGCCGGCAACCTCCTCGTGCGGCGGCTCGCTCTCCAGACGATCGCACACCTCGCCCCAGCGCCCGGCTCGGGCGGCCTGCAGCCAGCCGTCGAAACGGGCGCTGACCGGCCGTTCTTGATTGGTGTTCTCCAGGCGGGCCAGGCCGCGCTGGGCGTCGCCGGCAAATTCAGTCATCGCCAATCGGCGGAACAGCGCCAGCGCTTCGTCGCGCTCGCCCAGCTGTTCGTGCGCCTCGGCCAGCAGCAGGGCGGCCGCTTCGCTGGATCCCGGATCGACCACCGACAGCAGCACGCGGGCCCGTTCGCTTTGCGACGGACCGGTGACGGCCAGCTGGCGCAGGACATCGCGGGCCGGCGGCCAGTCGGGGTGTTGCGCGCCCAACGCGCGCGCCAGCTCCAGCGCGCGCACCCGGTTGCTGCCCTGGATCAGCCATTCCACGGCTTGTAACTGGGCGGCGCGCTGTTCGTCTGAATCGAGCGATCGATCATCAGCATCAGCATCAGTACCAGGCGCGGCGGTGCCCAAGGTCCACAGCGCCGTAGCCACCGCGTCGGGTCGATGCGCGCCTTGCACCAGCAGCAACGCCAGGGCGATCGGATGATCTGGCGCCACCGCCAGCACCTTTTCCAGCGCTTCGCTACGGCCGTTGCGATCCGCGGCGGGAATGGCCAGCGCGCGTTCCAGCAGCAACGCTGCGCGCGTGGCCGCATCGGCGTCGGCGGCGGTGTCGTCGTCACCTTTTTCGTCGGACAGCGCGACCGGTGACACCGATGGCGATCCGACAGCGCCCAGCTCGGCGATGCGTTCGCGCCAGGCCGGACCCAGACCACCGACAGCGCCGCTTTGCAGCCCGGCCTCAAGCGCGCGCGTCGCGCCCGCGGGGTCGCCCCCGGCCCAAGCCGCCGCCGACCATTTCCAGAAGGCCGGCACCGACGGCCAGGCGCGGGCCACGTTCTGCCAAGCGTCGCTGGCCGGCTCGGCGGCTTGCGCCAGGGCCCACGACGCCGTGGCCACCCGCGCCGGATCATGGGCGGCCCACAGCCGCAAAGCGCGCGCCCGTTCCCCTCCGGTGCTGACCGCGGCCGTCGCCTCGGCCAGCAGCGCCAGCGGAACCGCGGCCAGCGATTCGCCCAGCGTGGTCTCGACGATCGCCAAGGCCTGCGCGTCGTCGCCCGCTTTGCCCAGCGCGCGCGCCTGGCGCCAGGCCAGCGACGCGCGCGTGTCGGCGTCGCTGTCAGCGGCCACCGCGGCCACCAGCGTCTCGGTCGCCGCCCGATCGAAGACCCGCCCGCCCAGCGCCAGCTCCAAGCGATCCCGGCGCAGCGCCGGTGAATCGCCGGCGCCGGCGGCGTCGGCAAGAATCTGCGCCGCTCGCGGCTCGTCGCCGCGCCGGCGCGCCAGCCGCGACGCCCAGCGCGCCACGCCGCGCCCCAGCGCCGACGACGGCGGCAGCGCCGACCACAACTCGTCCAGCGCCGCCGCGGCGCCCGACTCGTCGTCGATCGACAGCCGCGCCACATCGGGCAGACGACCGATCAACCCGGCGACCGTCGCGCCACCCAGCCGCGCGGCCACGAACCGCTGCTCGGCGGCGGTGCCGATGTCGCCGGCCACGGTGTGCAGGCGCGCCGCCGCCGTCAGCAGCGCGGCGCCCATCGTTCCACCCACCGCATAGGCCGCCTGCTCCAGCGCCCCGGCGGCGCCCGTCGGATCGTCGCGACGGATCGCCAGCTCGGCTTCGGCCAGCCAGCGCGAAAGACCAGCGGGCATGGCGGCGGCGGCCTTCTCACCGCGAGCCAGCGCCCATTCGGCCTGCACGGTTCGATAGAACGTACGCTCATCGCCGCTGACCGCATCCACCAGGCGGCCCAGCGCCGCGAAGGCGCCATCGCGATCGCCGCGCGCCTCCAGCAGCCGAAAGCGTGCCCGCCGGGCCGCCGCGTGATTCGGCTGCAGGATCAGCGCATCGTCGTACAAGCCAAGCGCGTCGTCGCCATCGCCGGCCCGTTCGGCGGCGCGCGCGGCGGCGACGGTCAGGTCGGCTTGCTGGGCTGCCGTGTCGGCCACGCTCAGCTCGTCGATGAGCTGGCGCCCGAAAGTCTTCCAGTAGGCCGGCGACGACGCCTCGGTGGGCGGCAGGGTCTCCGGGACCGTGACCACCTGGCGCAGATCGCCGCGCCACGGATCCTCGCCCATCTCCGGCAGCGGCTCGACGACCAACGACACCGGCTCTTCCGGCGGAGGCTCGGCGGCGAACAAGCTGGCCGGCGCCTCGACCGACGCCACCGACGCGACGATCGATTCGTAGATCCCCGATGGCGGGCCCTGGGCAAAATCTTCCAGGCCCGCCTCGGCCAGCAGGGCTTCACTGGCCACCACCGTGGTGGGCGTCTCGCTGAAGGGGTTCTCCTCGCCGGGCGTGGCCCCTTCGGTGGAGATGGGCAGGCGGGCATCCCACTCGGCCAGCTCCGATTCCCACTCGCCGTCGTCGACCGGAAACGGCGCGGGCGGCGCTTTAGGTTTTTCGGGATCGCTCATCGCTCGCTCCCGGCGGTGCCTGCTTCGGCACGCAGCTCCAGATACGCGCCGTCCAGGGCGAAGCGCAGAAGGTCCATCGCTGCGTCGCTGGCCCGCAACTGGGCGCCGTCCACCACGCCGCTCGGCCCGGCCGCCACCACCCGCGCCGCGGTGGCCACATCGCCGGCAATCACCAGGCCCAGGCGATCGGCCGTGCCCAGAACGGCACGCCGCCAGGCCTCGACGTCGGTGGCTTCGAAGGCAAAGCGCGAGGCCTGCAGGGCCAGCGTTTTTCGGTCCTTGCGGGCCAACGCCTTACCCAACGCTTTCACTGTTGGCGCGGGCGCGGCCGCGTCGGGATCGATCGGTGGCGGCGCGCCCGCCAGCGCGCCGGCGGCCAGGAAGATCTGCCGAAGAGCCTCGGCGGGAAGGCGATCCAGCACCGAAGCGCGCTGGCGCAAAAGTGCCAGCGCGCGGCCGAATCGAAAGCGCGCGCTGGCCCCGCCCAGCAGCGCCGCCCGATCGAAGAGCAGCGCCGGCTCCGGCAACTCGAGACCGGCCACGCTGGCGTCGCCGTCGGCGCCGGGCGACGGGCCCGCAGACAAAGCGGGCGTGGCCACCGCATAGAACGACAGCCCCTCGATGCCCAGCGCCGCGGCGCTGGCTTCTATCCAGTGCAGCCGCGGCTCGTTGGCCGGCACCAGCCGATTGGCGCGCAAAAGTCCCAGGCGCGCCAGCGCAGCGGCGTCGGGGCGATGGAGCTCAGCGACGGCGTCTGCGATCAGCAACCAGATCTCGGTGAAGAAACCCGCCGCCTGCGGCAACGCCAGCCGATCCCAAAATGCCGTCGCCGAAAGCCCCGCGCCCAGCCGGCGACGCGGCGTCGGCGCCGCCAACGGTTCGGCTATCTCGCCCAGCAGGGCCAGCGTCTGCTCGACCGGCGCCGCCGCGTCGCCGGCGGCTTCATCACGCGCAAGAAACTCGCGCAGGCGGTGCAGGCGCACGACGTCCAGCGGCTGGACGGCCAGCGTCTGGCGCAGGTCGCTGATCTCACGAGCGATGGCGCGCCAGCGGCCGGGCGCATCGCCCAACGATTCGTACAGCGCGACCAGAAGACGCGCCCCCTCGCCCAGCGGATCCAGATCGGCGGCCAGCCGAAACGATTGCGCGGCCCCGCTTTGATCCAGCGCGTGATCGCGCAGCAGCGTCCCGATGCGGATGTACAGCTTCGCTTTCTCCTGCGGAACCGTGGTGGCCTGGTCCCACGCCCGCAGCGCTGCCAGCGCGCCCCGCCAGTCGCTGACCCGCAAGAGAAGATCGACCAGCCGCTCGCGCGGGCGGGTGTCGGCGGCTGAAACCGACGCCGCGTACTCGAGGATCTCCACCGCCCGGGCGGGCTCGTGCAAGGTCTCGTAGGCCGCAGCCAGATCCAGCCTCGCCTGCGCCGCGCGATCGGTGTCGCGCACCACCGCCAGGTAGCGTTCCAGCAATCCGACAGCGTCCGCCGGCGACGATTCGGCGACCGCCAGCGCCGACAGCTCGCCCAGGGCTTCTTCGTGATACGGCACGATCTTCAAGATTCGCTTGAAGTCTTGTACGGCTTCTTCACGATCCAGATGGCGCAGGCGATGGCGCGCCCGCTCCAGCAGCAGCGCCACGCGGGCCGGCTGTTCGGCGGACAGCAAGGACAGGCGATGGCCAAGCAAACGATCGTAGTCGGCCGCCCGCGCCGGTCGATCCACCGCGGCGGTCAGCAGGGTCGTCAACCGCGCTGTCGCTGCCTCGTCGCTGGGGCGTTCGCCCAGCACGCAGAAGTACAGCGAGAGCGCTTCGTCGACGCGGCCGGCCTGTTCGTACAGGCGCGCGCCATCGGCGAACAGGGCCGCCGCGCGCCCACCCTTGGCCAGCGTCGCCAGGCGCGCCAGGGCGCGGGCCTGGCCCAGGGCATCGCCCGCGCTTTGCGCCAGCCGGCGCACACCCTCGATGGCCTCGACGGATTCGGCGTCGCGAGCCAGCACCCGGCCGTACGCCTCCAGCGCCTCACCGGCGCGCCCGCCCAGCTCGGCGTCGATGGCGCGTTCGAGATCCAGCGCCACGCCCAGCGCCCCACCCGCCGCCACCGCGCGCGCCGCCCGCGCCGCGCCCAGGCCCGACAGCGACGGAGCCGGCGGGGGCAACGCCGGCAGATCGGTCAGCCCGTGTTGCAACGCTGGCGCCTCCGGCAGCTCGCGCCAGGCCAGCATCTGCACGCGCTGCGCATCCGCGGTCCCGCCCAGCCGCGCCCGCGCCGCCGCCCGCGCCAGCAACGC
>DASXQB010000520.1:0-6566 GCA_036493295.1 Polyangia bacterium
AGCGAAGAGAGCAGCGGCCCTCATCAAAACCAAACTACCCTCGGTAGACGACGATCCCACGCGTCGGATCATACGGCGTCAGCGCGACCGTGACCTTGTCGCCCAGGACGACGCGGATTCGATGCTTGCGCAGCTTGCCGCCCAGGTGCGCCAGCACCTGGTGACCATTCTCGAGTTCGATACGAAAATTCCCCGCCGGAAGGACCTCGATGACCCGGCCCTGAAATTCGATATGCTCTTCTCGACCCATCGGCGGGACGGACCTTACGCGGTCGTCGATGCTCGGTCAATCCCACGACGATGACCATCTCATCTTCTGCCGAACCCGCCACCCCGTCGACCATCTCCGATGGCGAGCACTATTTTTCCGATCCGCGCGCGCTCATCCCCGGCAACGCGGTCAAGCTCTTGCGCGGCGGGGCCCAGGTCTTCCCCGCCTGGCTGGCCGCCATCAACGCCGCCCAGCTCCGCATCAGCCTGGAGATGTACATCTTCAGCGACGACGTGATCGGCCGGCGCGTCGCCGATGCGCTGATGGCCGCCGCGCGCCGCGGGGTGCGGGTGAACCTGATGTACGACTTCGTCGGCTGTCGCGACACGCCCACCGTTTTTTTCCAGCGCCTGCGCGAGCACGGCGTGCACACGGTCGCCTATCACCGCCACCGTTTCTGGCGCCCTCGCTTCTGGCAGCTTCTGCGCCGCAACCACCGCAAGACCCTGGTGTGCGACGGACTTCTGGCCTTCACCGGCGGCGTGAACATCTCCGACGAATGGGTGGCCAAGCGCGACGGCGGCGGCGGCTGGTCGGACGCCGCCGTGCAAGTTGAAGGTCCGGCCGTGGCCCGGCTGGAAGAGGTCTTCCTTGAGACCTGGAATCGCCGCGCCCGCAAGCGCGCCCGCATCGATCCCGACACGCTGCCCAAGCCCCCGGTGGCCGGCAAGACCCGCCTGGCCGTGATCTCCAACCGGGAGCTTCTCGATCGCTTCGCCATCCGGCGCGCGGCGCTGCAAGCCATTCGCGCCAGCCGCGAGCGGGTGTACGTGGCCAACCCGTATTTCATCCCCGACCGCGGCGTGATGACCGCGTTGATGGACGCCGCGATCCGCGGGGCCGCCGTGCACATCATCGTTCCATCGCGCAGCGATTTTCGCCTGCTGGATCTGGCGGCGCGCGCCACCTTCGGGCGCTTGCTGGCCGCCGGCGTGCGCATCTGGGAGACGGTGGATCTGATCCACAGCAAGGCGCTGGCCGTCGACCGCGTCTTCGCTTCGATCGGCAGTTACAATTTTGACCACCGCTCGCTGGCCTACAACCTTGAAGTCGTGGTCAACGTCCTGGACGAAGACTGCAACCGTGACGTGACGGCGATGCTGGACGGCGAGATCGCCATCGCCGGCGAGCTGACGATGAAAGCGTTCACGCATCGATCGCTGCTGGGCCGTCTGCTCGAACGCTTGGCCTACAGCGTCCGTCACTGGCTGTGAGCGCATCTTCAGCAGGTGAACCCATTACGCGCGGGCGGTCGGAGCGGCTTGATTGAGCGACGGCTTTCGCGCGTTTGCGCTCCTTACAGACCGCTCTTTCTTCGGAGCCGCTAAAGAGCGCTCCTCGTCAGAGGAGCGCCAACGCGCGAAAGCCGCCCTCCAATCGGGTTGCTGACCTTCGCCCCGCGCGTAACGGGCTCACCTTTGAGCGCGGTCAGCGCTTGCTGGGCTTGGCGGGCTTCGCGGCGGGTTTGGCTGGTTTGGGCAGCGGCGCGGGTTTGGCCGGTTTCGCCGCGGCAACAGGCTTGGCGGATTTCGTCGCGGCAGCTGGCGCAGCGGAAACCGTGGCACTCGGGCTGGCGCCCTTTTTGCGCGCCCACAAGCCGACGACGTTGCCGTCGGGATCAGCGAACAGCGCCACCTCGCCGCCCCCGGCGAAGGGCCGGTGCGGGACGATCACCCGGCCACCGGCCTTCTCGACCTGGGCCAGCGTCCCGACCAGATCGTCGACTTCGACATAGGCCAGCGGGCCCGGCGCCTGGCCGAGATCCGACCGCACCCAGCCAGTCGACAAGGTGTCGTTGCTGTCCAGCTTCATATAGGTCGCGTTGGCGTTCTGCTGTGTCTGCCAACCTAAAGCCTTGGCGTAAAAAGCAGCGGCGCGAGCAAAGTCTGAACTGCGAAATTCGATATGAACGATCGGCGGCATCACCGTCATGGGCGGCCCGACCCTATCGCCCCGACGGAAAAATTGCCATCACCGTCAGCACCAACACTTCGCCGAGTTCAATGGCGGCGCCGTAGACGTCGCCGGTGAGGCCGCCCAGGCGGCGCCGCATCCACAGCCCCAGCAGGCACGCGCCGGCGGTGGCGATCACCGTCGGCAGCAGCAGGCGCGCGCCCAGCACGGCGACGATCACCGCGGTCAGCGCGGCAGCGATGGCCAGCCGCCCGCGCCCGGCTTCGCCGCTGAACGCGCGGCCCAGACCCTCGCGGCGCGCGTAAGGAAACAGCACGATCAGCGGCACCACCGTCCAGCGCGCGATGGCCGGGAAAGCCAGCAGAGCCACGAAGTCACGGCGCTCGATGGCCTGCGCGACGGCCAGCACCTTGGCCAGCAGCAACAAGATCAGCGCCGCCGCGCCGTGCGCGCCGATGCGGCTGTCGCGCATGATGTTCAGCATCCGCGCCCGATCGCCGCGCCCGCCTCCGACGGCGTCGAACACGTCAGCGAAGCCGTCCAGATGCAGCCCGCCGGTCAACGCCGCCAGCAGCGCCACGGCAAATACCGCCAGCAACGGCGGCGGCAGATACGCGCGCAACCCGAACGCCAGACCCGTGATGCCCAGACCCAGCACCAACCCGACCGCGGGGAACACCGCCACCGATCGCCCGAGATCGCCGTCGCGCACACGAGCGCTGCCGACCGGGATGCGGGTGAGGAAGGCGAACGCCGCGACGATGGCCTGCACGCGGCTAGCGTAGTCGATCGGACGCTGGCGGGCGAACCACCGTCACCGGCGACGGCCGCAGCCGCAGCATCTGGCCCATCGCGCCGAGGTACAGCTCGTCGGCAACGGCGGACAGGCGTTGGTGGGCATAGCCGGTGAGATCACGAAACAGGCGGCCGAGCGGCGTGTCGGGCACCAGGCCCAGGCCCACCTCGTTGCTGACCAGAATGATGTGGCGGCGGCGCTGGGAGACGACGCGCACCAGTTCGTCGATGCGCCGCCGGGCGGGCGCCTCCGCTTCTTCGCGCATGAGCAGGTTCGACAGCCACAACGTCAGGCAATCGATCAGCACCACGTCGGCGCCGGTGATGGCGGCCAGCGCTTCGGGCAAATTCAGCGGCTCCTCGACAGTGGTGAAGCCGGCACCGCGTTCGTCACGATGGCGGGCGATGCGCTCGCTCATCTCCTTGTCGAAGGGCTGCGCGGTGGCCAGGAAGATCCGCCGGCGCCCCAGCCGCAGCGCCCGCTGCAGCGCAAAACGGCTTTTGCCAGAGCGCGCGCCACCGCCGATCAGAATGAAGCGGCCGCGTGGTTTGCCGCCACCGCGCACGCCGCGGGCCATCAGCCCTGGCCTTCCAGCGCCGCGGTCAGCGCCTCGACCTCGGCCAGCGATGAACGCAGATCGTCCGGCCGAAACACCTCCAGCGTCAGCACGCCGGTAAAGCGCCCCCGGCGCAGGGCCCGCAGCAGCGCCAGCGAGCGCTCACGCGGGCAGTGAACGATCGATCGATGGTCGCGTCCGCCCGGCTCGACGCCGTGCCATTGGACGACGCCGGTGCGCGACAGCCACCGATCGAGCAACGCCAGCTCGTCGCGCCCGTCGCGCAGCTGGTGCCCGACGTCCAAGGCCACCGACAGATCCAGCGCCTCGATCACCGGCCCCAGCAAGGCGAAATCGTAGTCGATGGTCTCCACGCACAGCGCGCGCGCCGGCACATCCAGCGCCACGATCGCTGCCAGCGCTTCGGCCGCCCGGGCGCGCCACGCCTCGAGCACGAGGGGCGGCGCCGGGTCGTGCTCCTGGTCGCCGTGATAGACGTGCACCACGATCCGCTCGGGTTGCAGCGGGCGCGCCACCTCCAGACAGCGGCGCACCAGCGCCAGCGCATCGGCGCGGCGGCCAGCGTCGGCCGAGGCCAGGCTGGCGCCGAGCGGCGTGTGCAGCGTGTACGAAAGCTGATGGCGATCCTTGAGCGCGATCAGGCGCGCGCATTCGGCCGCGTTCGGCAACTGCTCGGGACGCTCGGCCTCGAAGAACAGCAGCTCGACGTCGCGCACCGGGGTCTCGGCGCACAACCGCTCGACGTTGTCCGCCCAGCCGGCGGGAAAGACGAACGACGTGGCGCCCAGGCGAAACAGCGGCGGCGGCAGCAGCGTCGGCGTCGTCGCGATCATTGCGCCAGCTTGGCCAGATTCGGCACCACCACCAGCACCGGCACGCGGGTGGCGCGGATCAGCCGTTCGTTTTCATAGCCGAAGAACAGCCGGTGCTGAATGGCCCGGTTCTCGGCGCCCAGGACCACCAGATCATAGCCGCCGCGCTCGACGGCCTGGGTGATGGCGCTGGAACGTGGGTCGTAAGCCAGATGTAAAATCGTCGGCCGCAGCGTGGAGGCGCGAAACACCACGGAGATGCGCTCCAGCTCGGCGGCGCTGGTGGTCTGCGAATCGGGCGGGTGCGTTCCCGAAATATCGGCGTAGCCGGCGGCCTGCGGGCGGCGTTCAGTCAGGACGGCCAGCGACAGCGCAGCGCCCGCCGCCTCAGCATAGCGCAAGGCCAGTTCGACGGCGGTGCGCGAGGCCAGGCTGCCGTCGACGGGGACCAAGATGTTCTTGAACGCCGCCGCCGGTGACGCGGTCGCCTTCATGATCGCCACGTGGCAAGGCGCGCCCGCCACCACGTCCTCGACGATGTTGCCGCCGACGGCCGGGCCCGGGCCCGAGCCCAGCACCACCAGATCGTACCCGCGCCCCGCTTCGTCGCAGATGGCGCCGGCCACGCTGGCGCCGGTGATCTCGCGCGTCTCGGGCGGCACGCGGCACTTGGCCAGGGCTTTCAGGGCCGCGATCTTCTGGGTGTTGTCGGCGGGTGGGGCTTCACCGAACGGCCACAGCACCCGCTGCCAGAACGATCGTTTGACGTCGGCGTGCGCGATGCGCACTGGCGAGGCGCTGCGCTGGCCAAGGCCAAAGGCCAGCGGCGCCGCCGCCGCGGCGTTGGGCCCGCCGCCGGTGGCCAACAAGACGCGCACGGTGGCCGGGTTGAACATGCCGGTCGATTCGGAGAGCAGGATGCGGCGCGCTTCGTCCTCGGTCATCCGCACGCGCGGGATGGTTAGCCGCAAGCCCACCGGCGCCATGAACGACGTCACGATGGCCACCATGACGATGATCGAGAACATCTGCGGGCTGAGGATCTCCAGCGACAGCCCGATGGTCGCCACCACGATCTCCATCGCCCCGCGCGCGTTCATGGCCATGGCGATCGATGCCGCCTCCCAGAACCGCAGCCCGCCCCACAGCGCGCCCAGTGAACAGCCCACCAGCTTGCCCAGGCAGGCCACGCCCACCACCACCACCAGCATCATCGGGCTGGCCAGCGCCCACAGATTCACCTTCAGGCCGACGATCCCGAAGAACACCGGAGCCAGGATCCCGAAGACGAACGACTCCAGGCGAGCGACGGTCTCCTTGCGCACGCGCGGCACCGGGTGCAGCACCACGCCGGCCACGAAGGCCCCGAACACGGCGTGCACGCCGATCTTCTCGGTCAGCGCTGCGCACAGCAGCGTCACCACCAGCATCAACACCAGGTCCGAGTTGGGCGTGCGAAATCGTTCCGCGGTGATGCGCACCGCGAACCGCAACACCGGGTACAGCACCAGCGCCGCGAAGGCGATGAACGCCGCCAGCATCGCGATCGTCAGCCCCAGCTCGCGAATGTGCACCACGCCCTTGGCGGCGGCGCCGGCGATCAGCGACAGGACCAGCCAGCCGACGGTGTCATCGACCACGCCGGCCGACAGCACGACGAGACCGATGTTGCGTTTGGTGAGATCCAGGTCGACCAGGATCTTGGCGATCACCGGCATCGCCGAGATGGACATCGCCGTGGCCAGAAACAAACTGAACAACATGCGGTGCTCGGGGTGGACAAGAAACTCGCCCGGCATCACCCAGCCAAGCCCAAAACCAAGCGCGAAAGGCAGCACCATCCCGGTGCCCGAAGCGATCAAGGCGGCGCGTCCCAGGTTGCGCAGCAAGCGCACGTCCGTCTCGAGGCCGGTGAGAAACAGCAGCAGCGTCATGCCGAAGGTGCCGAACCCATCCAGCAGGTGAAATTGCGCGGCGTCGTGCGGGAAGACCGCGCCGAACAACCCGGGGGCATAGTGCCCGAACACGGTCGGCCCTAACATGATCCCGGCGGACAGCTCGCCGACCACAGCGGGGAAGCCCAGACGCCTGGCCGTCTCGGCGCCCAGACGGGCCACCGCGATCAGCAGCGCCAGCTGCAAGAAAAGCAGGAAGACGGCGTGCCCGCTCAGCGGTTTGAGAACGTCGACCATCGAC
>DASXQB010000521.1:0-11121 GCA_036493295.1 Polyangia bacterium
CGGGAAATAACGGCGCAGCGTGCGATGATCTAAACGCCTGCACGAGCGGGGAGACGTGCGGGAACGGCGTGTGCGGCGGCGGGGGCCCGGTCAACAACGGAGGGAGCTGCGACGATCACAACGCGTGCACCGCCGGCGACACCTGCGCCGGCGGCACCTGCTCCGGAACCGCGATCGTCCAATGCCAGAACGGCGACGGCTGCTGCCCGGCCGCCTGCGACAGCCTGGACGACGACGATTGCCGCCCCACTTGCGGCAACGGGGTGGTCGAACCGGGCGAGTCCTGCGATCGCGGCATCAGCCCTGGCGTCGCCGGCGCCTGCATCGCCTCGTGCGACGACGGCGACTCCTGCACCGTGGATTTTTCGGCAGGCACCGTGGCGGCCTGTTCGCGGACTTGCTCGCACGTGGCGGTCACGGCCTGCATCAACGGCGATCACTGCTGCCCGCCGGGATGCGCGGCGGCCAACGACAGCGACTGCGGCGGCACCTGCGGCGACGGGATGATCGGCGGCGGAGAGACCTGCGA
This sequence comes from Polyangia bacterium, assembly GCA_036493295.1. Taxonomy (GTDB): domain Bacteria; phylum Myxococcota_A; class Polyangia; order Fen-1088; family Fen-1088; genus DATKEU01. Next base: position 530 of record DASXQB010000521.1, read on the forward strand.
TCCGCCGACCAGTTGCCCGACCAGTTGTCCCGACGACGGCGATCGCTGTACCGACGAACGCCTGATTGGCGATCCGGCGCGCTGCACCGCCGCCTGCGGACACGTGCCGATCACTGGCTGTTCGGGGGCGATCTCCGACGGTTGCTGCCCCACCGGTTGCGACCCGCTGAGCGACAGCGACTGCTAGGCGCGTCGTCTTTCTGGGGAACGCCGGCTTGACAGGGTTGGACGCCTTGTCGTAGGGAACCCAGGAGTCTTGCAGCCAATCGCCGGGAACGGGAATAGTCCCCAGCCCTCGGCGATTCACGGTGCCGAGACTTTTCCAACATGAGGCGCGAATGTCGGATGTGATGATAGAGGTCGAGAGTCTGACCAAGGACTATGGCCCCACCCGCGCGGTCGACAAGGTCACGTTCAACGTCCACAAGGGCGAGGTGCTTGGGTTTCTGGGTCCGAACGGCGCCGGCAAGACCACCACCATGAAGATGCTGACCTGCTTTTTGGCCCCCACGGCCGGGCGGGCCAAGGTGGCTGGCTTCGACGTCTTCGACGAATCGTTGGAGGTTCGTCAGCGGATCGGTTACCTGCCCGAGGACACGCCCATCTACCGCGACATGACCGTGCGCGAGTACCTGCAGTTCGCCTCCGAGATGCGCGGCATGAATCAGGCCGGCAGCGAGGCGCGCATCAAAGAAATCGGCGGCCGCTGCGGCCTGGCAGAAGTCGCCGGCAAGCTGGTGGGCGAGCTGTCCAAAGGCTTTCGCCAGCGCGTCGGCCTGGCGCAGGCGATGTTGCACGATCCGGATATCTTGATCCTGGACGAACCGACCAGCGGTCTTGACCCCAACCAGATCGCCGAGATTCGCACCCTGATCAAAGAAATCGGTCGCGAAAAGACGGTCATCCTGTCGACCCACATCCTGCCGGAGGTCCAGGCCACCTGCAGCCGCATCTTGATCATCAGCGGCGGGCGGCTGGTCGCCGACGGCACGCCGGAGGCGCTGCGAGCCCGCGAAAAAGGCGGCCGCTACCGCGTGGTGGTTGAATCGAACGGCGTCAGCAAGGACGCCATCCGCGATCGCCTGGCCAGCCTGGGCGGGGTCTCGCGCTGCGAGACGGTCAGCGGCGAAGCCGGCGCGCACGCCTTCGCCATCGACGGCGCCGCCAGCGACGATCTGCGCAAGGCCATCTTCCGTGCCGCCGTCGACAACAAGTGGCCACTGCTCGAACTCGTGCGCGAATCGGCCAGCCTGGAAGACGTGTTCCGCAACCTGACCACTGGAGAAGAAGCCAAATCATGAGCCCCGCGCTGGTCATTTCGAAACGCGAGATCCGCACGTACTTCAATTCGCCGGTCGCCTATATCGTGGTGACCGTCTTCACCATCATCACCGGTTACCTGTTTTTCACCCAGCTGTTCATCGAAAAACAGGCCGAGATGCGCGGCCTGTTTGGCGTGATGCCGCTTTTGTTCATGTTCCTGGTCCCGGCCATCACCATGCGCTTGCTGGCCGAAGAGAAAGGCTCCGGCACGCTGGAGCTGCTGATCACCCTGCCGGTGCGCGACTGGGAAATCGTCGTCGGGAAGTTCCTGGCCGCGGTGGCGCTGGTCTGCACCGCGCTGGCCCTGACGCTGGTCTTCGCCCTGACGGTGAAGACCATGGGCCCTCTCGACAAGGGCCCGACCATCGGCGGCTATGTCGGCCTGGTGCTGATGGGCGGCGCGTACGCCGCCATCGGGTTGATGGCGTCGTCATACACCCGCAATCAGATCGTCGCCTTCATCGTTTCGTTCGCCATCTGCTTTGCGCTTTATCTGCTTGGGCGCATCAGCCAGTTCGTACCGGAGATGCTGCAGCCGCTGTTCTCCTTCCTCAGCATCGACACCCACTTCGAGAACATCAGCCGCGGCGTGATCGATTCGCGTGACGTGATTTATTACCTCTCGGTGATGGTGGTCTGCTTGCTGCTGGCCACGGTGTCCCTTGAATCGCGAAAGTGGAAGTGACCATGTCCAACGATTCGAACCCAAAGAAACGCGCCTCGGCGTCGAACGCGCTTTTGTACGCGGCGTTCGTCATCGGCGCCGTGGTGGTCGTCAACCTGCTGGGCACCCGGGTGTTCGGCCGCCTGGACCTGACGGAGAGCAAGGTCTACACGCTGTCGCCGGCGTCGAAGGACATCGTCCGCAACCTGCCCGACTATCTGACGATCAAGGCGTACATCTCCAAGGATCTGCCGCCCGAGCTGGCCAACGTCAGCCGCTACGTGCGCGATCTGCTGGACGAGTACCGGACCTATTCGAAGGGCAAGCTGCACTTCGAAGCCGCTGATCCGGGCGCCGACAAGAAGATCGAAGAAGAAGCCACCGCCTGCAAGGTGAACAAGCTGCAGATCCAGGTGATGCGCTCGCAGAAGTTCGAGGTGGGCGCGTATTACCTGGGCCTGTGCTTCCAGTACGCCGGCCAGACTCAAGCCATCCCCGAGATCGCTCAGGCCGAAGGCATGGAGTACCAGGTCTCGTCGCTGATCAAGCGGATGACCCAGAAGAAGCGCAAGGTCGCCTTCACCACCGGCCACGGCGAGCTGGATCTGACCCAGGGGTTGCAGGCTCTCAAGCACGCCATCGAGCAAGAGTACGACGACATCACCGTCAACCCGTCGACCACGGCCATCGCCGACGACGTCGACGCGCTGGTGGTGGCCGGCCCCAAGCAGGCCTTCGACGAGAAGGGCCGCCGCGAGATCGACAAGTTCCTGATGAAGGGCAAAGGCGCCATCTTCCTCATCGACGGTATGGTGATGAGCCAGCCGCGCGGTGGGGCCGACATGCCGGGCATGCCCAAGGTCGGGCAGCCGAACGATTCGGGCCTGACCGAGAACCTGGCCGCGTACGGGTTCAAGATCGGTGGCGACTTCGTGCTGGACAAGCAGAACGCGCCCGGACCGGTTGATCTCGGTGGGCGGCGCATGCTGGCCAACAAGGAAGTGTTCGTCGGCGTGGAGACGCCCGAGACCAAGGACCCGAAAGAACAGTCGCTGCTTGGCGGCGTGCGGGCGCTGGTGTTCCCCTTCGCCAGCTCGGTCGAGCTGGTGGGGCCGCTCAAGGGTGGCAAACCGGCGCAGGGCACGCTGTGGACGCTGGCCACGTCGTCGGACCAGAGCTGGAAAGAAAGCGGCTTCTTTTTCTTTTCGGCCGCCACCCCGGTCGATTCAGCCAAGAAAGACAAAGGTCCGTTCGGCCTGGCCTACGCTTATCTTGGGCCGCTCAAGAGCGCGTTCCCGTCGCCGATGCCGGCCGCGCCTGGTATGTCCACCCCACCCGATCCCAGCGTCACGCCGTCCGAGTCAATCAAGCCGGTGCGGCTGCTGGTGGTCGGCGATTCGGACTTCGCCTCCGACGAGTACGTGCAGCTCGCCCGCTATATGCAGCTTTATCAAAATGGTGCCCAACTGCTGTTCAATGCCATCAGCTGGACGCTGGAAGATGAAGCGCTGACCCCGGTGCGCGCCAAGACCATCACCGCCCGGCCGATCCAGATCGAATCCGAGCAAAAGGTCGCGCTGGCCAAATGGGGCAACATCTTCGGTCTCCCGGTCATCTTCTGCGCCTTCGGCATCCTGCGCTGGCGCGTGCGCCGGGCCAACCGCCAGGGTCAGAAGCTCTGACGAGCCACTTCGCCGACACTGACGCCGTTCCCTCGAATCCAAACAAGGACGTCTTTCTGCCATGAATCGCAAGACACAGATCGCCTTCGCCGCCTTCGTCGTCCTCGGCTTGATCACGTTCTTCGCCCTGCGCCAGCCCGACAAGGGCGAAGTGGTGGGCGAGCGTCCGCGCCCGGTGCCGCGCCTCAAGGCCGGCGACTTCGACACGCTGGCGGTGATCAAGGGCGGCGTCACGTCGGTGGTCAAGAAGACCGGCGACAGTTACCAGGTACTGCAGCCGACGAACTACAAGGCCGACGAGACCGCCGCCAAGCAGGCCTTCGAGGGCCTGGAGAAAATGGAGTTCAGCAGCATCGTCAGCGATCAGAAGGCCAAGCAGGGCGAGTACGAGGTCGGCGACAACGGCCTGCGGGTGACGGCGAAGAAAGGCGACACCATCCTGGCCGACCTGATCATCGGCAAGGGCCAGGGAGCCGGCACCATGGTTCGCCCGGTCGGCAAGGACGAGATCTGGTTGATGGCCGGCGCGGCCAAATACACCTTCGACAAATCCGCCGCCGACTGGCGCGACAAGAGCATCGTCACCTTCCCGGCGGGCGACGCCGAGACCATCGACATCAAGAGCAAGACCGGCGGCACCATCAAACTGAAGCGCGGGCCCAAGAAAGATGGCGGCGCCGACGAGCCGTGGACCATCGCCGATTCGTCGGTGAAGATCGAGAAGCCAGATAACGGTGTGGCGGGCACCCTCATCTCGACGCTGTCGTCGCTGAAGGCCAGCGACTTCGCCGACAACGCCACGCCGCAGGAGACCGGCCTTACCGACCCGGCGCTGACCGTCACCGTCGGCCTCAAGGGCGGCAAGACGGTCACGGCGCTGGTCGGCAACAAGAAGGGCGACGACGACTACTACGTGAAGAACGGCACCGAGCCGCAGGTGTTCCTGGTGAAGAAATTCAACGTCACCAACGTGAACAAGCGTCCGATCGACTTCAAGGACAAGATGGTCTGCGACATCGTCGATCCCGACCTGACCGAGATTGTCGTCTCGCACGGGGCCGAGTCGTTCACCCTGGCCAAGGACAAGGGCGTGTGGAAGGCAACCAAGCCGGCCAAGCTGGAGGTCGACGGAGCGAAGGCCACCAACGTGGCCGCCACCTTCAAGGACTTGAAGGCCACCGGCTTCGCCGACGATCCATCGCCCAAGGCCACCGGCCTCGTCAAGCCGGCGGCAACACTGGTGGCGAAGTCAAAGACCACCGTCTGCAGCCTGAAGATCGGCGATCAGACGACAGACAAGCAAAGCTACAACGTGCAGTCGATCGCCTCGGCCGACACGTACCTGATCCCGAAGTGGTCGCTGGATCGCGTGCTGGTGAAGACCACCGAGCTCAAGAAGGCGGACGCGGCAAAGAAGTAGTTGCTGCGCGCCGGGCGCGGGAGACGATCAACGTCGACTGGCGGCGCAGCTCCTCAGCGGCCTGGCGGCGGCCGCTTGATTCTTCGAAGTCGGCGTAAGCGGCCAGCGTGCGGCCAAGCTCCAGCTCGGCGCCAGCGTTGCTGAGAACTTCAACGGCGCGGTCGAACATCTCGCGCGCGCCGCCCAGATCGGATTCGCCGGGCGCACCCAGACGAACCGCGGCGGCGGCCACGCGCAGGGCCGCTCCCGCCAGCGGCGGCGCCCCGATGCGCTGGGCCAGGTCGAAAGCGGCGCGCGCCTCGTCGCTGGCGCGGACGGCGTTACCCAGGGCCAGCTCGGACTCGGCCACCCCGCGCGCCGCCTCCGACAGCAGCAGCTTGGCGCCGAAGCTGCGCGCGATGTCCTTGGCCAGCAGAAATTCGCGCAAGGCGTCCCGCGGCTGACCTGAGTCGAGGTGGCAATCGCCGATGGCCATGTTCAAGCTGCACTCGAACAATCGTTCGCCAAGATCGCGTGCCAGCACCCGACCCTCCTCCAGGAACGCCAGCGCGTCGTCCAGGTTGCCCAGGTCGCGCTCCAGGCTGCCCACGTCCAGCAGCGAGGCCACCACACCCTGGCGGTCGCCGATCTGGCGGCGCAGGGTCAGGGCCTCGCGCAGGTGCGCCGACGCCGCGCCCAGCTCGCCGCTCTCGTGCTCGACCTGTCCCATGCGCGCCAACGCCAGCGAACGCCCGCGCTGATCGCCCAGGCGCTCGCGCACGGCCAGGGCTGCGCGGTGGCACTCCAGCGACTGCTCGGACGCGCCGTTCAAGAAATGAACCCGGCCGATATCGTCCAGCGCCGAGGCGATCCCCGGCAGGTCGCCGGCGGCTTGAAATAGTGTGCGCGCCAGCTCCAGGTGGGCCAGAGCCTGGCGATGTTCGCCCAACGTGCCGTGCAGGCGGCCGATGCGATCGTGGGCCACGCCGCCCTTGGCCGGCAGATCCAGCCGCCAGGCCACCCGCAGCATGTCTTGAAAATGCACCACCGCCTCGCGCGTGCGGCCAAGACGCGCGGCCAGATCGCCGACGGCGTGCAGGGCGTCCATCTTCAAGATGGCGTCGTCCATTTCCAGCAGACGAATGGCGGCGAGATACAGCAACCGCGCCCGATCAAGCTGCGCCGCCTGGCGGGCGCGCGCCCCCGCGGTGGCGAAGCAGTACGCCGCTCGGCGCGCGTCGCCGGCTTGCTGATACAGGTATCCCAGCGTCTCCAGCCGTTCTTCCCGCCCGTCGCCGGCGCGGCTTTCCAACCACTGCGCGGCAAAGCCTCGCCGGCGGCGCATCAGCTCCGGATCGACGCTGCCTTCGACCAGCTCGTGCTCCAGGTTGTGCCGAAAACCCCACTCGGTGTCGCTGGGCAGCGACGACGACGGCTGGCGCACCAGGTAGTCGCGGCTGGCCAGACCGTCGAGGATCTGGCGAATCTCGCTGATGGCGGCGTCTGGTCCGAAGACGGCGGCGGGATCCGCCGGCTCGACGCGCAGGCGTCCCAGCGCCACCACGCCGCCGGTCCAGAACACCGCACCGAAGGCCGCGCCGCGAGCCAGCACGTCGCGCTCGGCGGGCGTCAGCTTGGCGACGCGAGCGTGCGCCGCTTGCTCGGGCGAAAGCACCATCGATTCGTGCGCCGCCCGATCAAAGTCGAACCACCAGGCATCGCCAGTCGGCGCCGCCAAGATGCCGTGCTGGTAATAAACCCGCAGCAGCTGTTCCAAGATGAACGGGTTGCCGCCTGATTCGCTGGCCGCGCGATCCAGCAGCGCCGTCGCCACGTCGTCGACGTCGAGGATCGACTTTGTCATCACGTCCAGCTCGGCGCGCGACAGCGGCCCCAGGTCAAGGCGGGCGTGGCTGCCTTTGTGGCCCCAGTCGGGGCGCCGCACCAGCAGATCGGGCCGGGCGGTGGCGATGATGACGATCGGCGCCTCACCCAGCTCGCCGGCCAGGCTGCCGAAAAGTTCAAGTGATGCTTCATCTGCGCGCTGCAGGTTCTCGACCACGATGCACAGCGGCTGGGCAGCGGCGTCCTGTTCGAAGAAGCGGCCAAGGACGGCGCGCGCCAGATCGGCGCCCTGCTCTGGTTTGCCGGCCAGCGCGCGCGACAGCGGGCTTTCCGGCATCTCGAAGCCTAGAAACCCGCCCAGCAGCGCAGCCACCTCGGCGACGCGGCGATCGCCGAACACCCGCTGCAGCTCGCTGCGAAAGTGCGCCACCGCGTCGTCGCCGGAGAGCTCGGGCGTCAAGCCAAAGCGGTCGCGCAGCAGCGCCGCCAGCAGGCTGTACGCGGGCGTGTCGGAGCCGGCGTCGTCGGCCACGGAGGCGCTGACCACGCGCAGGCCAGCGCCGGTCTTGCCGGCCAGCCACTCGCGCACCAGGCGGCTTTTGCCAATGCCCAGCGGGCCAAGGATCGTCACCATCTGCGGCGCACGAAACTTCGCGGCCCGGGCCAGTGCCGCGTCCAGGTCTTCCCGCTCGCGCCACCGCCCCACAAACGCCGCCCCGGAAAGCCCCTTCATGGATAGCCCAGCACTCTCCACCATGGATTCATCTAACCACCGTGGGAGTGGACGTCCAGAAAACGCCTTTCGTCGGATCGGCGGGCTAATTTGTGTGTGCTTGCCCCGCTCGCCTGTGTGACGAGCCGGCACACGATCGCGGGCCTCAGACGTCCATGGCGCGGCGGCTGCGCTATTTTGGCGGTGGTACGAGCCTTGAAGAAAGAGCGCCCATGTCTTGGCGATGGCTGCCGATCGTGCTGGCCGCCGCCACAACCCAAGGGTGCTGCACCGTTCGATTCCGCGTTCCCCCCAGCGAAGTCCAGCGGCTGGCCGAACTGCCGCCCACCGACCGGGGACAGAGAGTGCGGGTGGTCCCCTGGGCAACACAACCACCGCCGACGGCGGTTGCACCGGCCGTCGATCTCGGCACGCGCAGCATGGGCAGAACAGATGCCTGGGAAGACCCGCCGTCCGACGTCCCCTCGCCTCCCTTCACGGCACGGCCGCCGACGGCAAGTTCGTTTCGAGGCCTGCAGGTGGCCAGGCCCATTGGATACGCAGCACCACCGCGAGCGCCTTCACCCCCGTCGGATGGCGACGGTGGCTCGCACCTGGGTGGACTCAACCTCAATGGGTCTCACGGGGCAGAAATAGTGGCGGCCGTGGTCGTCGGGGTCGTCGTGGTCGCTACGGTCGCGACGGTGGTTGACTCGGAGGCCAAGGATGCAGCCTTTGCGCGCGACTTCGACGGCTGGGTCAGCGTCAGCCCCTGGCAAAAAATCCACCTCGAATACAGCAGCGGAATGGGCCGCGAAATCCCGCTGACGGAACTAACCTCCGCGGACGCGCTTGGTGTACGGGCCGCCCATCTCAGCGATGCGGACGGATTGGTGAGGCTATACAGCAGAGCCAGTCCGTCGGGCCAACATCCCGAAGGGCCACCACCCGAACCTAAAAATCGATGATCACGACGCCACGCTCGCCTTCGTCGTTGGCGTCGTCTTTTTTCTCTTCGTCCTCGGCCGCGGGGCGTTTCCAGCGTTCGTCGTGAAGCGGGACTTCCAGTTGCGGTCGCTCGCTGCGCCTCCGCTCTTCTTCCTCGCGGCGTCGGATCTGTTCAATGATCCAGGGCTCGAGCATCGAAACAAACCTCTAGTTAAATGCGTGCAATATCCTCGACCTATAGTCAAGTTCGGCATTTCAGAAAGCAAACATTAGAAATGGGGTTTCCCAGCGGCAGCGCCGGGTTACCGGCGATTCGACACGATCAGTCGGGATCGGCAATGGTCCAGTCGCCGTCCTCGCGCATGAACCGCACAACGCGGTCGCCATACGGCATGTGCGCCTCGTCACCCAACTCGACGATGGGCGCTTCCAGGTTCGCGTGCAGGGCGGCCAGCAGCTTCTGGTTGTCCGCTTTGTGCTCGCCTTCCCACATCTGCCGCAGTTTTTCGGCGGTCAAGTTGACGCGATAGCGGCTGGGCGCGAAATGCACCAGCACGTCATAACGCCGTTGCTCCAGTGCGCGCACGAACGATCGCAATGCCGCCCGCGGCGTGCGGCGCGGAAACGGATCCAGCGACGGCGCATCCAGTCGCCAGGTGCCGCCCTCTTGGACCAGCGGCATCGTCTCGCCGTCGCTCAGCTCCAGCGTCACGCGCGGGACGCCGGGCGTCCGCGGGGCAAGGCGCTCGACCAGCGGGCGACCGTCGACCGCGCGGGCGTCGAGCTCCAGCCGAAAGGCCACCAGCGGAACGCGCTTTTGATAGTCGGCCGAGGTCAGGGCATACGCCGCTTGATAGTCCCGTCGATCGACGGCGGCGGCGAAGGCGGCCACGCTGGCGGCTGGCCCGGGCGGCGGATGGGCGCAGCCGGCGGCGCAAAGAAAAACGATCGCGGCCATCGGGCTGGCGGCGAGGCGAAAACCACCACCGCTCACGGTGCCACCGTCAACGTGTAGCGATCGCGCGGGTTGGGCGCCACCGATTTGCCGGAGGCATCGCGAATCTGCACCAGGCAGCAGGCGGCGCCGCCGGTGGCGACCACGGTTGGCGTCGGCGTGGCACCCACGACCTTGAAGCGCCCGAGTTCGTGTTCGTCGCCGGCGAGGATGCGTACGTCCAGATTCAAGCCGGCCACGCCGGTGACCGTGACGGTGGCGTTAGGGACGCCGGCAGGCAAAGGCGTTTTCCAGACGTCGATGTCGCCGCGCGGAAAGATCAAACCGTTGCCCGGAAGGCCTGCGGGCAGCGCGGTGGCCGTGGCCGTGGTCGCGTTGGGCTCGCGCTCGGCGCCCGGTTCGGCGGCCCGGCTGCTGATGGTCAGGCGGTAGGGCTCGTCGGTGTTGCCGTCGCTTTTACCGGCCGAGAGACGAATCAGCAGCGCGCCGCCGCCCGGTGAAAAAAGGTTGGGGATGCGTTCCGCTTCGTGGCGTCTGCCGGCGTCAGCGCGCACCAATAGCAACTCGCGTGGACGGAGCTCGGGCTTAGCCCGAGCGGAGTCCGTCGCGGGAGGGTTGGGGAACCCTCCCAGGGTTCCCATCTGATGATCGTCCGCTTCGCGCAGCACCTCCAGTTTGGCGTCGACCCGTTCGGGCGGCGCAAGCTCGAGGTCCAATTCGGTGGGCGTCGGCGGCGCGGCGTAGCGGTAGACATCCACATCGCCGCGGCCGAGAAATCCCAGCGTCTCGCCGTCGGTGATGGTCTGCGCGTGGGCGGGATCGTCGTTCGGTTCCAGCTCGCTGCCGGTCTTGGGCAGCTCGGTGCGCAGGCGCAGATCGTATCGCACGGAATCGCTGCGCCCCGCGTCGGTGCGCACAACGACGTAAAGCTGCGGCTCGCCGGTGGGGATCTTCACGTTGCGGACCGCCACCCGCTCGTCGCCGCGGCCGCGCGATTCGACCAGCTTGCGCTCGGCGGCGTCGAACACCAGCAGCGACGCCGCGACGCCGGGCACCGCTTCCAG
>DASXQB010000522.1:0-10967 GCA_036493295.1 Polyangia bacterium
TCTCGGTGTCCAGTTGAACCCGCCCGCCGCGCGGCGTGTATTTGATGGCGTTGTCGACCAGGTTGGCCGCCGCCTGTCGCAACCGGTTGTCGTCGGCGAACGTCACCACTGGACCGCCTGGCAACAGCACCACCGAAATGCCGGCTTCGTCAGCGACGTGCTCGTACAGTTCAATGGTCGCGGCGGCGATCAGATGAAGATCGACCTGGGTTCGATCCAGTTTCATGATCCCGGCCTCTGCCTCCGAGATGTCCATCAGCGTGCGCAGCATGACCAGCGCATGATCCGATTCCTCGATACAATCGGCCAGCGCCTCGGGCGCCTGCTCGGGTTTGTCAGCGCGCAGCGCCACCTCGGCGATGCCGCGCAGCCGGGTCAGCGGCGTGCGCAGATCGTGGGCGACGTTGTCCAGCGCTTCGCGCATGGTGCGTACCAGAATCTGATTGCGCTCCAGCATGCGGTTCACCAGCAGCGCCAGCTGGTCCAGCTCACCGCCGCTGCCGCGGCTGACGTCCACCCGCGACGACAAATCGCCGGACTGAATCACCGCCTGGGCGGTCGCCGTCAGGGCGGCCACCGGTCGCAGTGCCCGGCGGGTCAGAATCACGCTGCCCACGACGCCGAAGAGAAGACAGCCGACCAGCAGCGCCAGCACGGCCGCCTTCACCGGGCCGCCGATGCGCGCCCAGGGATCGGCGGGCGAGGCGACCTCCAGGCGAAGATCTTGGCTGACCGACGTCGACACCACCATGGTCGAGCTTTCGACATCGCCGTGGTTGAACAGCGTGCGCCCGGCGCTGTCCTGCACCCGAACCGCGCCTGGCTCGCCCTCCAGCGCGGTGGCGGCGTTGATCGCTTTCTCGAAGCCGGAAAGTCCCATCCGATCCAAGACGGCGGTGTGACGTTCCAGGCGCTGGTGCACGACGACGTCCTCGTCGCGCACGACCGCGCGGTGGACGGCGTACAGGGCCAGTCCGCCCAGCAACGCCAGGGCGACCAACAAAGTGGCGGCGTACCAGACGCTCAGGCGAAACGTCAGCGTCCGAAAACGCGATGGCGCGGCGCTGGCCGACGGGGCGTTCGGCGGTTCATTTCTCGCGGAGGACATAACCGACTCCCCGCAAAGTCTGAATCAGCGTCCGTTGAAAGCCGCGATCGATCTTGTTGCGCAGGCGACAGACCAGCACGTCGACGACGTTGGTCTGCGGATCGAACGAGTAATCCCACAGCTGTTGCAAGATCATCGTCTTGCTCAGCACGCGCTCGGGGTTGCGCAGAAAGTATTCCAGCAGGGCCAGTTCCTTGGCCTGAAGGGTCACCACGGCGCCATCGCGGGTGACCTGCCGGCTGAGCAGATCCAGCGAAACGCCTCCGTAAGACAGGCGCGTCTCGCCGACTCTGACGTTGGTGGCTCGCCTGACCAGGGCGTTGAGGCGCGCCACCAGCTCGGCAAACGAGAACGGCTTGGTCAGATAATCGTCGGCGCCCGCGTCCAGGCCGGCCACTCGATCGGCGACGGCGTCGCGCGCGGACAGAATGATGATCGGCGTGGCGATTCGTTTCCGTCGAACGGTCCGGATCAGGTCAAGACCGCTGAGCACCGGGAGCATCACGTCGACGATCGCCGCTTCGTAGGCGGTGCCGTCAACCAGGGCAGCCACCCCGTCGGGGCCGGTGCGAGCCCAGTCCACCGCGTGCCCCTCTTGTTGAAGGCCCTTTTCAATGAAGGCGCCAATTTTCTGGTCGTCCTCGACGAGCAGGAGGCGCATCCCCGCATCACAGCAGGGGTGCCCCGACGGTTCAAGAGTGATGCGCCCCGGTGGGTACGATGGTCTCGACTGCATTGTTGGGCACCCAGCCTTCGCCTTCGGATGTGTTGATCAGCGTGTAACCATCATGGGCGCGCTCGATTGACACTTCGGTGCCTTCTGCAGGGGCGAAGGCTGGGTCTGCCTGGGCAAACGGGGCGATGCGGGCGACGGCGTTGGCGGCGACCACCACCGCGCGACCAGGCGGCGGCGCTGTTTGCCGGCCAGCCACGAAGCCGAGACCGGCGATCAGCGCCGATCCGATCGCCAGCACAAAAAAGCCCCGGCGCTGGACCAGACCCCAGGCCAGCGCCACCAATCCCAGCGCGAAGGCCACCAGGCCGCCAAGGCCGATGAATGCCCAGGTGTCGGCGAGCAACAGATCCGCCGCGCGCAGCAGACGGCTTTGTTCAACCACCGGAAGGTTCGCCGCGGCCCGGGCGCGCGCCAGCCCCGCCGCGATGGCGGGCGCGCGTGGCGCTTCCAGGCGGGCTCTTTCGTAGGCAAGGATGGCGGCTCCCGGGTGGCCGGCGGCCAGGGCGGCCTCGGCCTTCGACACCAGCGTTCGCGGTGAATCGATCGCGGCGGCCGGCGCGGGGACGGATGTCGTGGCGTCGGCCGCGAACACAAGTCGGCTGCCGCAAAGCTCGATCGCCGCCGCCGCGATCAGAACAGCGACGGTCGCGCCGGTTGAACTTCGCCCCAAGTGCTTGATCATGACGTCGCCTCCCATGCTCCCAGTTCGTTGCTGATCTGGCTTTGCCAGTGTTCGAGATCGTCTGGGCCGGCGGACTGTCCGCCGGCGTAGGTCAGTCGATCGGCGCGTTCGAAGATCTCGCGGATGACATCGCCGCTGGCGCCCAGGCGGGTCGCCACATCAGCAGCGGCGATCGCCTGCGAAGGCACACCCCACGCGGCGCCCAGGCGGGTTTGCCAGGCCGTGCGCGCCGCCGTGAACAAGGCGACGGCATCACCGCGATCGACGGCCGTCTTCATCCTGCGACGTTGCGCCGCCACCTGGCGTCGGACCCGCCGGTTGGCACCGGCGGTTTTGAACGCGCCCTTGCCGTGCGCAAAGCCGGCGATAGACAGCGCAGCCCCGGCGATCGCGATCGATGCGGCGAACTTCCAGAACCAGCGGGTTTGAATCACGGGCGTCAAGCTGGAAGGCGCGCCGTCGGGAACAGCGGTGGCCACGACCGATGACGGCGTTTTGAGCGTGCCGGCCGGTTCGACGGTGGCCGGCGCGGTCGAGGCGATCGCCGCCGGATGGTCGCCCGCGCTTCCCCTGACGGCGACGGTGATGGGTGCGCTGTGACGGGTCACGAACCGTCGCTGGTTCGGATCGAAGTACGTCAACGCCACCGCGGGCACCGTGAGGGCGCCGCCCTGGCGAGGCACGATGGTCTGCGTGAAGACTTTTTCCCCGGTCAGCGCGGTGGCTCCCGGTTTGAAAGTGGAGGTGACACCGTACGTATTCAGCTCGTCGCTGGGGGCGAGGCCCGCCAGCGACAAGCGTGAGAAACTTCCCCGGCCGCGCGCGATGAAGGTCAGCGTCGCCGGCTCGCCGACGCGCAGGGGTTCGTTGTCCAGGGTTGCGCTGATGGTGAAGGATCCGACGGCGCCGGAAAATCCGGGCGGCGCATGAAGTGGCAGGGCAGCGACGGTCAGGATTCCGGCGTTGTCGCGCAGGGTGACGTCGCGCTGGCGAATCGTGCCCGCCAGATCGTCGAACATTCCTTTGAACGGATCGCCGCCCTCGAACATCTGCGCGAAAAACGGATCGGACGCGAACGGCGACTGGCGGAGCAACGACGCGAACGGATTCGCGGCACCCTGATCATCGTCGTCTTCCGCTTGCGCCGATGGGTCGGAAGCGCCTGGACCGGGCAGGGCGCGGGCGCGGGGGGCTTCGCGATAGGAAAGCTGCACCGGCAGTTCGATCTCGGTCTTGGCCGCGCCTTCCCTGACCGCGGTCAGGATCCCGTTCCAGGTGAGCGCGGTGTACGGTAAGCCGCGTATCTGGACCGATGACTGCTTGGCGTCCGTCGTCAGGTCCGACAGCAGCAAGGCGTCCGAAGCGACCGTCGGTCGTCCATTCAGGGTCACGCCGGTGCCGCCCAGGAAGAAGGCCCGAATGGTGACGGGCACGGACTGTCCGACGGAAACCCCGTGCGTTCCTTTTTCAAGGTGCAGGTCCATCTTGATGAACGCCCGCGCCGGATCGCGAAGCCCGTCGGCAGAAGCGCTGGTGGTGGTGGCGGCGGTGGCGGTGGTGGTCGCGCGGGCCCAGGCCGGCGCGGCGCCGCTGGCCACGGCCAGCGCGGCGGCCAGCGAAAAAGAGAGAGCGGGTTTGTTGGTCATGGCGTTCACCAATCCTTGAAGGGACTGTCGTCGTGGTTTGGTTGTTGGCGGCGAGCGCTGGTGACTGGCAGCCGCCGCATTTCGCCGGACACTTAATTGAGAAGTTGCTCCGCTTCGCTGGCGCTGAGCGCACCCGGTTCGCGTCGCGCGGCCGGAGCGCGATCTTTTTCGTCGGGCTGGCCGGCCTGTCCCGAAACGACGCCCGGACCACCGCTCTGCGACTGACCGGCTTGCGGCTGCGGAGTGTTCGCGTCGGCGCTTTTCTGATCACCGGTTTTCTGACCGGGTTTTGGCTCTGGTCCCTGTCCGTTGTTCTGTTGCCCGGACGAACCGCTGCCCGCCGACGATTGTTGCGGCTGTTTTCCCGCGCTTTTGTCGTTTTTCTGACCTGATTGGTTTTTCTGATCCGGCTGCTTCTGCGCGCCTTGCTGCTGCTTTTGATCCGATTGCTTCTGGTTCTGCTTCTGATCTTGCTTCTGCTGCTGTTCCAAAACGGCCAGGCGTCGCGATACCAGATCGCGGTTAAAGCGAGCGTCGACGTCCTGGGGCCGCAAGGCCAGCGCGCCGTCATAAGACGCCACGGCGTTTTTCCAGGCGTCGATGGTCGCCGAGCGATCTTTGGCCAACGACGCTTGCCCGACGCGATACCGGGCGTTGCCGAGGTCGTAATAGGCGTCCGCCTGCACACCAAGGTCGGTGGTGCGGGTGGCGCCTTGAAACTGGCGCTCTGCCGCCGGGAAGTCCTTCTGGCGGTAGGCCGCGGTTCCGTCGTTGTATTGCGACACGCTGCTGGTGGCCTTCGGTGTCGGTGTCGCTGTGGCAGTCGCCGCCTGCGCTGGCCGGGCGGCGCCGACCAGGAACAAGGCCGCCCCCACTGCTGCCGCGCGGCCCAGCGATTTCAACGTTGAAACGCGCGCTGCGGTCGTCCGTCGGCGTTCGGACAGGACCAGCTCCAGCAGCAGGCAAGCGATGGCCAGCGCCAGCGGATACTGAAAGCGCTCGGTGTAAACCTTGTGCAGGCGTTCGGCGACGGTGCGGCGAGGCAGGTGGGCCAGATACTGGCGATACAGCGTCTCCAATCCCCGACCGGACGGGCCCAGCGCGGCGTATGCGCCGCCGGTGGTCTCGGCCAGCTTGCGCAGCGTCGCTTCGTCCAGCCGCGAACGCACCGGCTGACCGGCGTCGTCGCGCATCACCTGCTGCTGGCCGTCGCGGATGATCGGGATCAGATCGCCCGCCGGCGTGCCCACGCCGACGGTGTAGATGACCAGGCCGGCGCGTGCCGCTTCCTGCGCCGCCGCCAGGCCTTGTCCCTGCAGATCCTCACCGTCGCTGACGATCACCAGCAGCTTGCGCCGATCGGGCTCGGTGGCCATCGCCTGGATGGCGGCGCGAATGGGCGCGGCGATGTTGGTGCCGCCGCGGGCGATGATCCCGGTGTCCAGCGCATCCAGCGCCTCGCCGAAGATGTCGTGGTCGATGGTCATGGGCGCCTGCACGAAGGCGTCGCCGGCGAAGGCGATCAGGCCGGCGCGCTCGCCGGGAAATTCGCGCAGCAGATCGCTGACCGCCAGCTTGGCGCGGGTCAGCCGATCGGGCCTCAGATCAGTGGCCAGCATGCTCTTCGACGTGTCGACGGCGAACATCAGGTCGATCCCCTCGCGCTGCGATTGCTCCCAGCGAAATCCCGCCTGCGGCCGCGCCAGCGCCACGAAGCCGGCCGCGACGGCCAGCACCAGCAGCGTCTGCTTGAGGAGGCGGCGTGTCCCGCTGACGGTGGTGACAAAGCGCGCGCCGGCCAGATGGCTGGCAGCGCGCCGGCGCAGGCGCGCCGCTCGAACGAAAAGAAGCGTGACGGCGGCGGAGCCCAGCGCGCCCAGCCACAACCACTGCGGGTGCGCGAATTGAAGGTGCATCATCGTCATTGCTTTCGTCATGTCTGGTTTACGGAACGCGCCGGAGCGCGGTGGCGCCCAGGCCCAACTCGGTCAGTAAAAAAGCCATCGCCGGGAACGCCGCCCAGGCGAAGCGTTCTTCGCGATGTTCGAAGCGGTTCATCGTGCGCACGGTCTTTTCCAGCGAGTCGATGCGCGCATAGACCGCCGTCAAAGAATCGGTGTCGGTGGCCCGGAAGAACGCGCCGCCGGTGGTGTCGGCGATCCCGCGCAGGGTCTGCTCGTCGACCTCCACCTGGCCCATGACGATGCGCTTGCGGCCGGCGTCATCGACCACCGGGATGGGCGCGCGGCCTTCGGCGCCGACGGCGATGGTGTAGACCTTGATGCCCAGCGCGGCGGCGGCCTTGGCCGCCATCGCCGGTTGGACGCTGCCGGCGTTGTTCATGCCGTCGGTCAGCAGCACGACGATCTTGGATTTCGCGTCGCTGTGGCGCAACCGATTGACCGACGCGGCCAGCGCCGAGCCGATCGCCGTCCCGTCCTCTGCGCTGCCGATGGACACCCGCGACAGGCTCTTTTCCAGCCAGTCGTGATCCAACGTCAGCGGGCTGACCAGGAACGGCTGGCCGGCGAAGGCGATGATGCCCATTCGATCGTTGGGACGGGCGGCGATGAATTTGGACACCACGGACTTCACCACCGACAGCCGAGCGACGCGCTGGTCATCCAGTTTTAGATCCAGCGCCTGCATCGATCCAGAGACGTCCAGCGCCAGCATCATGTCGACGCCGCTGGCTTCGATCTTGGTGCTGGCGTGGGCGATCTGCGGCCGGGCCAGGGCGACGATCAGCAGCGCGGCGGCCGGGAAACGCAGATACGGTAAAAGCTGTCCCAGACGGGCGCGCGTGGTGCGACCGACCAGGCGGGCGGTGGCCACGCTGGCGTAACGAACCGCCGCCCGCCGTCCGCGGCGCGAGCGCAGGAAGGCGATCGCCGGCAGCGCCAGCAGCAACCAAAGCAGATGCGGGTGAGCGAACGTGATCATGCGAGTCCTTCCTTGCGAAATGCGGCGGCGCCGAAACGGTGTCGGTGGGTGACGGGCGCGGTGGCGCGAACCAGCGTCTCTGCGCTGGCCAGCATCGCCGCCATCTCGGCAGGCGACAGCGACCAGCCGGCGAACTTGGCCAGGTCACAGTGGTGCAGGAACTCGGCGATCGCCGGCCGATGCGCGGCGATCGGGCTTTGGTCGCGCATCAGATCGGCCAGCAGCTCCTCGGTCGTGCGGTGCGCGGCGCGCACGGTGAACGCCTCCTCGACGTAGACGCGCACGATCTCGGAGACCGTGAAGGAGAAGATGCGGGCATCGCTTTGCTCGGCGGCTTGCAGGGCGGCGAGCGCGCGCAGGGCCCGCTCGTGCGGCGGCAGCGACGGTCGCCGGCGCCGCCAGGCCACCGCCAGTCCGGCGGCCACCAGCAAGAGCGCCCCGGCACCAGCGATCAACCACCCCAGCGGTCGCGGCGCCGCGACGGCGATCGGACCGTGAATGTCGCGGATGTCTTCGCCGGCGCCGATGGCGCGAGGCGGGCCGGCGCCGGGCGTTCTCATTGACGTCACTGGCGTTGGTGGCGGCGCGGCTGACGGGCTCGCGTGCGCCAGGGGAATGCCGGCGCTGCCCAGCCAGCCGCCGAAAGCGAGCATCAACGCCATGGCCGCGTGAGGACTCACGCCAGCCTCCTTTTTCGCGATTCGAAGAAGCCGAGCAGCGCCGGCAGATACGGTCGGGTGGTTTCCAGCGGCAGGGTTTCGACGTGCACGCGTCGCAACGTCCGGCGGGTGTCGGCGTCGCGGGTGGCGGCCAGGGCGGCGAACCGGTCGCGGACGTACTTGCGTCCAGTGTCCAGCATGACGACGTCGCCGGTCTCGGCATCTTCCAGCGTCACCAGGCCGAGCGCGGGCAGGGCGCGTTCGTGGGGATCGCGGATCTCGAACGCCACCACGTCGTGGCGGGTGCCCACCGGGCGGGCGGCCCGCTCCAGCGCGGCCAGCGCCGCGCCCTTGTCGTCGGGCATTTCAAAATCGGACAGCAAGAAGACCACCGACCGGCGCAAGGCGCTGTGACCGACAACGTCCAGCGCCGCCGCGATGTCCGTGCCGACGCCGGTCGGGCGGCAGGTCAAGATCTCGCGCACCACCCGCATGACGTGGGTCCGTCCCTTGGCGGGTGGCAGATGCGCCTCGATGCGATCGCTGAACATCAGCAGGCCGACCTTGTCGTTGTTGCGCACCGCGGACAGCGCCAGCACGCAGGCCAGCTCGGCCGCCAGCTCGCGCTTGGTGGTGGCCACCGAACCGAAGTCTCCCGAGGGCGAGACGTCGACCAGCAACCACACCACCAGCTCGCGCTCTTCGTGGAACTGCTTGACGAAGGGCCGGCCGGCGCGGGCGGTGACGTTCCAGTCGATGGTGCGCACTTCATCGCCCGGCACGTATTCGCGAACGCGATCAAAGTCGATGCCGCGCCCGCGAAAGACCGAGTGGTAACGACCGGCCAGCGTCTCGTCGACCAGGCGGCGGGTGCGGATCTCGATCTGGCGGACCTTCTCCATCACGCGCTGGATGCGCTGCCGTTCGGACGGCTCGGTCAAACGACTTTGAGGTTTCATGGTGCAACCTTTCCTTGTGCGCTTTTTGGTGCCGCTCGTTGCGCCGCCATTAAGGAATGGGGACGTGGTCCAAGATGGTGCTCACCACGCCGTCGGCGGTCAGCCGCTCGGCCTCTGCTTCGTAGGTGATGGCCACCCGGTGGCGAAGCACGTCGGGCGCGACGGTCTTCACGTCTTGCGGCGTGACGTAGCCGCGGCCGCGCAGAAACGCCCACGCCTTGGCCGCCAGCGTGATGCCGATGGTGGCGCGCGGTGAGGCGCCATAGCGGATCATTCCGTCCAGCGACAGTCCCAGCGCGCGCGGATCGCGCGTCGCCACCACCAGGCTGACGATGTAGTGCTTGATCTTCTCGTCGAGATAGATCGCGTCGACCACTTGCCGGGCCGCCAGGATCTCTTCCGGCGAGGCCACCGGCCGCACCTCCAGTTGCGGGGTGCTGGTGGCCATCGCGTCGAGGATGCGCAGCTCCTCGTCGGGCGTCGGATAGCCGACGTTGACCTTCAGCAAGAAGCGATCGATCTGCGCTTCGGGCAGCGGGTAGGTGCCTTCCTGTTCGATCGGATTTTGGGTGGCCAGGACCAGGAACGGCGACGGCAACGGGTGGGTGTGGTCGCCCAGCGTGACCTGTTTTTCCTGCATGGCCTCCAGCAGCGCGCTTTGCACCTTAGCCGGCGCGCGGTTGATCTCGTCGGCCAGGATGAAATTGGCGAAGATCGGGCCGCGCTTGGTCTCGAAGGTCCCGCGCTGCGGGTTGTAGATCAGCGTGCCGACGATGTCGGCCGGAAGCATGTCGGGCGTGAACTGGATCCGTTGAAACGTCCCGTCGATGGCGCCGGTCAGCGTCTTCAAGGCCAGCGTCTTGGCCAGCCCGGGGACGCCTTCCAAAAGGACGTGGCCACCCGCCAGCAACGCCACCAGCAAACGATCGACCAGCGTGGTCTGACCGACGATGATCTGCGCCATCTCGTGGCGAACGGCCTGCACCCACTGGGCGTGTTCCTGAACTTGCCGCTCGACCGCTTCCAGCCGCGCGGGTGGGCTGCCTTGCGGCACGCGCAGGCGGGTTTCCATGAACAGTGGAGCGGACGGCGTGGCCGGTCCGGGCAGTGAAGGTGAAGGCTGGCGATCGGGCTTTGACATGGGCTGTTTCTCCTTGGCGGTTGCGAACGTGGAAACAGCATGTGCACCTCGGCTTTCAGGCACCTTTCGCGATCATGTCTTCGGCGTAATGTTTCAAGGCGCGCCGGTCGCCTAACCAAGCGGCGGGGCGAATTCCTTCAACGTTGTAATCACCCCGCAAGGTGGCGGTCATCGACGGTGCACACAGTGCCAACCATGAAGCTGCCCACCCGATTGATCGCCTCTGTCACCACCGCCGCGCTGGTCGTCGTCCTGGCTGGTCTCACGCTGGCCGGCCAACCGGCGGTGCGGCCCGCGGATCTCCTCAGCACCGACGCCAACATCACCCGGCTGACCACGGAAATCTTGGGGCGATCGCAGTTCGCCCATCATCCTCTTGATGTTGAGCTGGCCGGCCGGCTGCTCGATCGTTATATGGATGCGCTCGACGGAAGCCATTCGATCTTCCTGCAATCGGACGTCGACGAATTTGCCGCCTATCGCGCGACGCTGGCCAGCGCCACCAAGACGACCGGCGACACCAGCGCGTCGCGCGTGATCTTCGCGCGGTACTTACAGCGCCTGCAGCAGCAAACGGCCTACGTCGCTGATCTGCTGCGCACCACGACGTTCGATTTTTCCAAACACGACGTCTACTCGTACGATCGACAGCACGCGCCTCGCCCGATCGATCTGGCCGCGGCTCAGGTGATCTGGCGGCAACAGCTGCGGGCCGAATATCTGGATGAAGAGCTTGGTGAAAAAAAGCCGACGCCCGCTCAGATCGTGAGCACCTTGACCAGGCGGCGCGAACAGCAGCTGCGGACCATCAAGGCCCTCAACGACGATGAGGTGCTGGAGATCTACCTGGACGCTTTGGCCCACGTCTACGACCCACACTCGGACTATCTCGGGCACGAACAGATGGAGAGCCTGTCGATCGCGATGAACCTCTCTCTGTTCGGGATCGGCGCCTCGCTGGAGAGCGACGACGGCTATTGCAAGATCCGCGAGCTTATCCCGGGAGGGCCGGCCGCCCGCAGTGGGCTTTTGAAGGCCGGCGATCGGATCATCGCCGTGGCGCAGGCTGATCAAGCGCCGGTCGACATCGTGA
>DASXQB010000523.1:0-13364 GCA_036493295.1 Polyangia bacterium
CGCGGCTTCGGGGTCAGCGCCCCGACTAGCAATGGGGTGACCATCGGCGCCGGAACCATCGACGCCGCGATCATTGGACTGATTGCCCGCCGCGTTGAGGTGGGGCTGGACGCGGGCCTTGCCGGTCGCCCGTATCACCCCACCTTTCGCCTGGGCAACGTGGGGGACGTCTTCGCCGTGCCCGCGATCAGCTGGGCTGCCGGTTTCTTTGTCGGAGTAAGTCTTTGAACTAGCGAGAATTGTGGGCTGGAACGGCCCGCCGCCGCAAAAAGGCGCTAAAATCGGACGGGCGTGATCACGGATTGCTCCAGCAGCGGCCACAGACTGTCTTCAAGGACAGCGACGCCGCGGACCGAGCCGGCCGCGGCGCAGCGACAAGATGGTGGCTGTGGCGGCTAGGAAACCGGACGTGGAGCGCGCTCCCGGCCGGGAGGGCGTGGAGGAGATCTGTGTCGCGCATATGGATTTTGTGTGGCGTAACCTGCGGCGCTTGGGGGTGCACGAATCGTCCATCGACGACGCGGTCCAGGACGTCTTCTTGGTGGTGCACCGCCGCCTTACCGATTTCGAAGAGCGGTCGCAAATGAGGACCTGGCTGTTCGGCATCCTGTTGCGGGTGGCCGCGACGTACCGGCGATCGGTGCAGCGCCGCCGCGAGCGCATCGCGGACACCGCGCCTGTGCCGCTGGAATCAGTGCCCGGTCCCGACGCAGACGGTCCGCTGGAGCTGGTGGCCAAGCGCCAGGCGCGCGAGCTTTTGCATCGCCTGCTGGGCGAGCTGGACGACGACAAGCGAGCCATGCTGGTCTCCGTCGACTTAGAACAGATGTCCGTACCCGAGGCGGCCGAGTCGCTTGGGATCAACCTCAACACCGCGTACTCGCGGCTGAGGGCAGCGCGCGCCGCTTTCAACGAAGCGGTGGCGCGCGTGCAAGCGGCGGCCGGTCTGCGCGCCGCCAAGGCGGCCACGTAAATGAACGACCTCAGCGATCAGGCTCGCGCCGTTCTCGATGCCGGGCGCGAGCTGGACAACCCGACCAACGCCGCGCGCGAACGGGCGCGGCGCGCGGTGCTGGCCCGCATCGCCGCGGCCGGAACGGCGGCCGCGCTGTCGACCGGAGCGAGCGCGGCGGCCGTGCCGATGGTGAAGATCATGGTGCCGGTGATCTTGGCTCTGGCCGGCGGCGTGGGCGGCGGCGTGTGGTGGCAGGCCAAGCATCAAGCGCCCACTCATTCCCCAACGACGGCTGCGGCCGTGTCGACACCCGCGGCGCCGTCAGCGGTGGTCCCTGTCTTTGCGCCGCCGACGCCCGCGCCTGAACCGTTGGCAGCAGCACCGGTTCCACCGCTGCGGGCGCACCACTGGCAGCGCGGACCGATCCGACCGGCGATCGCCGCCCGCCATGTGCCGGCGGCTGCCCCGCCCAGCGACAGCCTGCAGGACGAAACGGCGCTTTTGGCTCGGGCCAATGCCGCCCTGCGCGCCGGCGACACCGGGGCCGGCCTGGCCTTGCTGGACGATTACGATCGGCGGTTTCCGTCGGGAACCCTACGCGAGGAGACAGGCGCCACGCGCATCATCGCCCGCTGTCAGGCCGCCAGCCCCGGCGCCGTCGAGGCCGCCCGGCGGTTTATCGAGCGGCACCCGCACTCGCCGCTGTCATCGCGCGTTCGTTCGTCCTGTCTGATAAAACCGGAGCGGTGATTGGGCGAGCCGGTGCTGCGAACTGCGACGACCGCCGCTGCGCTGCTGGCGGCGGCCACCGGCACCGGCCTGTTCGCCGCTGGCTGCCGCGGCGACAGCGCGATCCTGATCGGCAGCGACACCGCCACGGCGGTGTTCCTTTCGCCGGCCGGCGACAACAAGAACCCGGGCACGCGGGAGCGTCCGTGGAAGACGTTCGCCTTTGCCCTGCCCTTTCTGCGACCCGGCGAATCGCTGATCTTGCTGGACGGCACCTACGATCGAACCGGCAGCGGCTATCCGAACATTCGTTGCGGCGGTGGCGACGGCATCGCCAACGGCACGGCCGATCAGCCGATTGTCTTACGCGCCGATCACGAACGCGCGGCGTTTCTGCGCGGCGACAACGGCGGACCACCTTTCGCCATCACCGGCTGCAGCCACTGGATCATCGATGGCCTGCGCGCGGAGTCCGACGATTTCCCCGACGCCCCTAACACCGACGACGCCGGTTCGATCTTCGTCCTGGGCAGCGACAACCACGACATCACCTTGCACCGGTTGCTGGGGCGCCACCCCAACCGCTATCGCCACGCGCACGGCCTGCGCATCGGCGACGGATCGTCGGACATCGTGGTCGAAGAGTGCGAGCTTTACGATTTTCACCACAACGCCTTCGAGACCTCGCGCACGACGGCGGTGGTGTTCCGTCGCAACTACGTCAACTCGCGCGAGATGCCCGACATCCCCGGCGGCTATGTCTCCGAGGATCCAGCGCGCGGCGATTTCGCCTTCTTCCTCGAAGAGACGCGCTTTTCCCTGGTCGAAAACAACGTGATCGAATCGGTGCACGACGGGATCGGCATCGTCGGGCGCTATCAAGGGTTGCCGTCGGATGCCCCGCCACCCGTCGACGATCCGATCGACGGCAATCGGCTGCTGGGTAACATCGTGGTGCGGCCGGCACGCAGCGGCGCGTACCTGGACAGCCGCTGTCTGGCCCAAACACCGTGTCTTGATCGCCCGCGGTTGGTGGTCGGCACTGAGCTCGACAACGATGTGGTCATCGGCGGCGCCGCCGGCGTGCAGTCGGCTGGGGCGGTGGGGACGCGCATCAGCCAGTTGACCGTCATTGGCGCCGCGACCGGCGTCCTGCTGGGGCGCGATCCGCAAAACGCCGGAGTGGCCGCCACCTCGTCGACGGTCAATGCGCTGGCGGTCGGTTCACAACAGGCGGGGTTTCAGTCCAGCGGCGAAGACCAGTGGTCGTTCGATCACTGCGCAAGCTTCGGCGGCGCCGGCGCAGCGTTCGTTCCCAACGACTCCCACGTGACCGGCGCGCTGGCCGTCGATCCGGGACTCGGCCCGTGCCTGGTCTATTTGCCGGCGCAAAGCCCGCTGCGTGGCGCGGGCGTGGGCGCGGTCGACGTCGGAGCCAGCGTTCTGCTGCGCTATGAAAACGGCCTGCTGACCAGCGCAAGACTGTGGGACGCCACGACGCACGCGTTCCCTTGCGGCGCCTTGATCGCCGGGGTCAACGACGATCCGGCCGCCGCGTGCGGCGGCGTCCACCAGCGCCTGGCGGTGGGCGTACCCGGCTGCGATCTGCCGTGAGGCGCGCGCAGAAGCGGCGACGCGTCTTACGGATGCAGCGCCGAGGTGGGAATGATCTGCTTCGATTCGCTGGCGCTGGACCATGACAGGTGCACCAGCGCCGCGCCGTTGTCATCGAAATATTCGAGGCGCAGCGAGACCGGCTTGCCGGCCTGCAAGGGGATGCTCCCGGACTGTGGCGCGGCGGCGTGAACCGCCCAATCGTTGATCAGCTGCTGGCCGTTGATCCACAGGCGCGTGCCGTCGTCGGCGAACGTATAGAACGTGTACGTCTCGGAAAAGCGCGGCGTCACCGTGCCGGTCCAGCGGATGGAAAAACCGTCGATGGGCACCAGCGGATCCGGCGAGGCCTGACCCCAGTCGAAGTCGACGTTGGCGTCGGTGCGCACCAGCGCCTGGTCGGTGAGATCCTCCATGTTGAAGTATGTGCCGATGAGACCGCCGCAGGCCCCGGCCGAGCAGGTGGCTGGCAGCGCGCAGGTCCCCATCGATTCCTGGGACGCGGGAATGTTGCTGCAGGTCCCGCGCGAGCCGCCCAGCGCGCACGAGCGGCAGATGCCGTCGCAGGCAGCGTTGCAGCACACGCCCTGGGCGCAGACGTTGGACGCGCACTCGGACGAAGCAGCGCAAGCGGAGCCCGGCGCTTTGTGGCCGCAGGTGCCGGCCTGGCAGGTGTTGGGCGCCAGGCAGTCGGCGTCGGTGGCGCAGCTGGACTTGCACATCTCATCGGTCCCGCACAGGAACGGCGCGCACGACTGCTGCGCGGCGATGAGGCAGGTCCCGGTCCCGTCGCAAACGGCGGCGGTGGTCAGCGAAGTCCCGGCGCAGGTCGGCTGGCCGCAGATGGCGCCCGCCGGATAGCGACGGCAGCCGCCGGCGCCGTCGCAGAACCCGTCGCGCCCGCACGACAGCAAGCCGTCGTCGGGACAGTCGTTGCGCGGGTCGCTGCCCACGGGTGCGGGCTGGCAGCGCCCCAGATTTCCCGGCGCCGCGCAGGTCACGCACATCCCGGTGCAGGGGCTGTTGCAACAGATCCCTTCCACACAGTTGTCGCTGGTGCAGTCGGTGCTGCGCAAGCGAGCGGCTCCGGTTGCCGCCAGGGTGGATTCAACCGGACCATCGATGATCGAGTTGACCAGATCGTTGCCTGCCGCGACGTCATTGGCGCCGCCATCGTCAGGCGGCAGAAGGCCAGCACCGGCGTGCTCGGCGCCGGCACAGCCGATCATCCAACCTACCAACGCGATCAGTCCGGGTGCTGCCGTTTGTCTCAAGACGGACCTTTCCACACGCCTCGGTACCCCATCGACGGATGGACGGCACGGCTGTAGGGCGACGGCGTCAACCCGACGCTGTGCGCACAGGAGGCGAAGATCGATCTAGCCGGCCGCGCCCAAGGTGGCGCTGACGATGGCCTGGGCTTCTTCCTGGATGCGCTGCAGATGCTCGCGGCCCTTGAAGCTTTCCGCGTAGATCTTGTACACGTCTTCGGTCCCCGACGGGCGGGCGGCGAACCAGCCGTTCTCGGTGGTCACCTTCAACCCGCCCAGCGCCGCGCCGTTGCCTGGCGCTCGGGTCAGCTTGGCCACGATCGGCTCACCAGCCAGCGTGGTGGCCTTCACCTGCTCGGGGGCCAGTTTTTTCAGGACGTTTTTCTGCTGAGGGGTGGCCGGCGCGTCCTTGCGTTCGTACACCGGATCGCCGAAGCGTCCGGTCAACTGGCGATACAACTCGCCAGGATCGCGCCCTTCGCGGGCGGTGATCTCGGCGGCCAGCAGATCCAGAATCATCCCGTCCTTGTCGGTGGTCCACACGCCGCCGTCGCGACGCAGGAACGACGCCCCCGCGCTCTCCTCGCCGCCGAAGCCCAGCGAGCCGTCCAGCAAGCCGGGCACGAACCACTTGAAGCCCACCGGCACCTCGACGAGGCGCCGGCCCAGCTCGGCGGCCACTCGATCGATCAGGCTGCTGCTGACCAGCGTCTTGCCGACGGCGGCGTCCGCCCGCCAGCCGCTGCGCTGCCGAAACAGATACGAGATGGCCACCGCCAGATAGTGATTGGGGTTCATCAGGCCGGCGCTGGGCGTGACGATGCCGTGGCGATCGCAATCGGTGTCGTTGCCGAAGGCGATGTCATAGCGATCTTTCAACTTGATCAGCGACGCCATGGCGTACGGCGACGAGCAGTCCATGCGGATGCGGCCGTCCTTGTCGACGGTCATGAACCCGAAAGTCGGATCGACGACGTCGTTGACCACCTCGATGTTCAGGCGGTGGCGCTCGGCGATGGGCGCCCAGTAGGCGACGGCGGCGCCGCCCATCGGATCGACGCCCAGGCGAAGGCCGGCGGCGCGGATGGCGTCGAGATCGATCACGTTGCCCAGATCGTCGACGTACGTGCCGACAAAATCATAGCGGCGGGTGGTCCCCGCCTTGAGCGCCGTCGACCACGGTACGCGCCGCACGTCGCGGTTCTTCGCCGCCAGGAATTCGTTGGCCTGCGCTTCGACCTCGCCGGTGATGTCGGTGTCGGCGGGGCCGCCGTTCGGCGGGTTGTACTTGAAGCCGCCGTCCTCGGGCGGGTTGTGCGACGGGGTGATGACGATGCCGTCGCAGAGGTGGGACGAACGGCCGCGGTTCGCGGCCAGGATGGCGTGCGACACCGCCGGCGTCGGCGTGTAGCCGCCGTCACGATCGATCATCACCTCGACGCCGTTGGCGGCCAGAACTTCCAGCGCGCTGATGAACGCCGGCTCGGACAGCGCGTGCGTGTCCATACCCAAGAACAGCGGACCGTCGATGCCGGCTTTCTTGCGGTAGACGCAGATGGCCTGCGTGCAGGCCAAAATGTGGTCTTCGTTGAAGGCGGCGTTCAGCGACGATCCGCGATGACCGGAGGTTCCGAAGGCAACCCGTTGCGTGCTCTCGGCCGGGTCAGGTTTGGTGGCGTAATACGCACTGACCAAACGCGAAACATTGACCAGGATCGATCGGGGCGCGGGCTTTCCCGCCAGCGGATGCGTGGACACTCGGACCTCCTCGGTGAAGAAGCCGAGCATGCGCAGCGCAGCGAGTCCTGGCAAGGGCCGAGACGCCGGCCGCGGATCTAGGGCGAGATCACGCCGGCGCAATCGCCCGCGCACGTGAAGGTCGCCGAGAGGCAGGATTTGTCGCCGATGCAGCTCTCGCAGGCGTCGGCCTTCTGCATCTTGGTGGCGTCGTCCTCGGCGTTGGCCCGGCACATGTCGCGGCATTTCCCCACGTCGAAGCTGGCGTTGTAGCAGTCGGCATAGCGCTGACAGACCTGCTGGCAATCGTAGGCCGTGGCGACGCTGTCGCAGGCGCCGATCCCCATCGCCGCCGCGATGATCCCGGCCGCGCCGAGCAGCAGCGCCGCGATGGGTTTCCTCTGCCCGCTGGTCGTCTTTATCTGCGGTTCGCTCATGAACCCGAATATTGGGCGAGGCCAGACCAAGGCAAGAGGTGGCCCAAAGCGCCGGTCGCTTTTTCTTGAACTCTGTTCAATAAGAATCGCGCAGCGACGTGGCGCGCAGGGTGCGGCCCAGCGCGGCGACGTCCACCGCGCCGCCGGCCGATGGGCGCCAGCCGACGGTGGCGGTCTCGCCCGGAAGCAGATCGAAGAAGTTATCGGTGAAGGCGCCGTCGCCGCCGTCGGTGTGCAGCCAGACCGCACTGGCCAGGTGGCGCGCCGTCACCCGCACCACCGCCGCGCCGTCGTGCCCTTCGACAGCGGTGGTCAGCTCGGGCCCCGGCAACGTCAGGTCGCGCGCCTTGACGAAGGTCAGAATATTCCGCGACAAACGCTGGCCGTTTTGGCTCAGCTCGGCCACCAGCACCACCTGGCTGGGATCGGCGCCGCGCAAGGCATCCCGCTTGGACAGCGTCTGATAGACGCGGCTGCTGTTGCTGGCCACGGTGACGATCGTGTCCTTGCGCCAGCGCTCGTGCCCGTCGAAATCGATCAGGCGCAACGACAGCTGCGCCGGCGTGTCAGTCAGGCGATCGGACACGACGTAGACCCGCACGCTACCTTTTTCGATCACCGGGCTGACCAGCACCGGCGCGAAGAATCGCCGGGCGTAATAGTGCAGCGCCTTCCAGCGCCCGAAATAGTCGATGCCCGACCAGGACGCCACCGGCCAGCAATCGTCCAGCTGCCAGTACAGACTGCCGGCGTTGTACGGCATGCGCCGGCGGTGCGCCTCGGCGCCGAACTTGATCACCGTCGCCTGCAGCACCTGGCTGACGTACAGGAACGAGGCAAAATCCTTGGGCGGGCGAAAGTCGCGATCCATGTACGTGCGGATCAGCTGATTGCCGCGCGGGTGGCGCTGGTGCGACAGCATGACGGGCGAATCGATGCGCCGCTCGTCGGGACCGGCATAGCGGCTGACGGTGGACAGTTCAGGGAATGACTGGAACCCGTATTCGCTCATGAAGCGCGAGACGTTGTCGGCGTACTTGGTGTACGGCTCCTCGGCGTGCCACACGCCCCAGTAGTGCATGTCGCCCCAGCCCTGCTTGTTCGCCGGCACCGCGTCCTCGTTGGCGCTGGGCGAGCTGCGTGTGTAAAAACGGCCTGGATCCTCGGCGGCGATCACCGACGGCAAAAGCTGGTGGAACAGATGCTGGTAGTCGGCCCACAGCTTGTCCTGCACCGCGCGCGACAGGTGAAACTTCCACGCCCAGCCCCAGCCTTGCCAGGCCGCCTCGATCTCGTTGTTGCCCGCCCACAAGGCCAAACAAGGATGGTTGCGCAGGCGGCGGACGGCCTCGATCGCTTCCTGACGAACGTTGGCCAGGAAGGCGTCGTCGCCGGGGTACATGCTGCAAGCGAACATGAAGTCCTGCCAAACCAGGATCCCCAGGCGATCGCACTCAGCGTAGAAGGCGTCGTCTTCGTAGACGCCGCCGCCCCACACGCGCAGCATGTTCATGTTGGCGTCGGCCGCCGCTTGCACCAGCGCGCGCAGACGCTCGGGCGTCACGCGGCTGGGAAAACTGTCCGACGGAATGTAATTAGCGCCCTTCATGAACACCGGCACGCCGTTGACCTTGATGGTGAAGCTCTTGCCGTCCTTGTCGCGGCGGTGCACCACCTCGACGGTGCGCAGGCCGATCCGGGTGGCGGCCTCGCCCCGCGGTTCACCGTCGGTCGACAGCGCCACGGCGACGTCGTAAAGGCGCGCCGGCCCGAGGCCGTTCGGCCACCACCGTTGCGGGCGAGCGATGCTGACTGGAACCACGACGTGGTTGATGCCCGGCTGCAACGCCTTCGTCGCCCGCGCCGCCGGCGCCCCGTCGACTGAGACGGTCAGTTCGGCGGTCGAGGCGCGCGTCGCGGGGACGGTCACGTCGACGGTCAGCGCGGCGGCATCGTCGGCCAGGCGATCCTGGACCACCTGCACGTCTTCGATGCGCGCGCTGTCCCAGGTGCGCACTAACACTGGCCGCCAGATGCCGCTGGTGACGAAGCGCGGGCCCCAATCCCAGCCATAGTGATACGGCGCCTTGCGGGTGAACATGCTGACCATCTCGGGCGCCTGATCGTTGACCGCCGGCAGCACGTACCCCAGACGATCGTAGGCCGACTTGACGGCGGCGATGGGCGAGCGAAAGCGCACCACGATCTCGTTATCGCCGGTGTGCAGGCGCGCTTTGACGTCGACTGCCCATTGCCGAAACATGTTGTTCGCGGTCAGGACCGACGCGCCGTTGACGAAGACCTCCGCGTAGGTGTCGAGGCCCTTCCACCAAAGCTCGACGCGTTCGTGGCCCAGCAGCGCGGGGTCGGTCACCAGCGTGGTCTTGTATTCCCAGTCGGCCTTCTCGATCCACTGCAGATCTTTTTCGTTGGTGCCGGCGAACGGATCGGGGATGCGGTGATTGGCCAGCAGATCGGTGTGCACGCAGCCCGGCACCATCGCCGGCAACCAGTCGGCGGCAACGGGTTTGGCCGCCGGCGCCGCCGCGTTGAGTTGCCGGAACCACCACGGGCCGGGCAACGCCGTCGCCGGCGCCGTCAGGGCCGTCCCCGCCGCGCGCGCTGATGCGCCCCACCCGGCGCCGCCCAAGCAGGCCGCCAGCACCAGCAACCACCGCCGGGCATCAGCGCCCGGTCGGCAGCTCGACCACAAAAGTGGATCCTTGCCCGGGCATGCTCTCGACGGTGACGCGGCCGCCTTGCGCCTCGACGATCTGGCGCGTGATCCACAGGCCCAGCCCAAAACCGCCGTACCGCCGTTCGGAGACCACGCGTTCGAAGCGTTGAAAGATCCGACCCTGAGATTCCGGGGCGATGCCGATCCCTTGATCGCGCACGCTGACCCGGGCTAGTCCCTCTGTCGATTCGGCGCTCAATGACACCGGCCGCTGGCCGCCGTACTTGATGGCGTTCGACAGAAGATTGGTCAGTACCTGATCAAGGCGCGCCCGGTCCCAGCGGCCGACGATGGCGCTGGGCACGTTGACCTCGACCGCCGTTCCCAGCTTCGCGCTCTCGTCTTCCAGGCGCTCGACCACCTCTTGCACCACCTCGCCGAGATCGACGTCCTCGACGTCGAACGACATCCGTCCCGCGGAGATGCGCGAGACGTCCATCAGATCGTCGATCATCTTGGCCAGGCGGACCGTCTGCTGTTCGATCACTGTCACCCGGTACGCCGCCCGCGCCTGATCGCCGGCCTCGGCGCCGCCCCGTTCGATCGCCCGCAGCATGCTCTGCGACTGCAGCCGCATCGTGGTCAGCGGCGCCTTCAGCTCGTGCGAAGCGACGGAGACGAAGGCGTCGCGCAAACGCACGGCCTCCTGGGCCTGCGCGTAAAGGCGGGCGTTGTCCAGCGCCATCGCCGCCCGCCGGCCCAAGTCTTCCATCAACGCCAGGTCGGCAAGGCTGTAGTCCGGCACGCGTGCGACGGTCATCCAGCCCAGCATGTGGCCGCGTGCGATGAGCGGCATCACCAGCGCGGCGCGCACGCCCATCTGCTTCATCAAAGCCTGATGCTGCTCGTCGACGGCAATGGCCGCTATCAGCTGATCGGTGACCGCGCTGCGCAGGCCACGCCGTTCGGCCACCGCTCGCCGGACGACCGGGGACGACTGGCCCCGCGGCGGATAAGCGCGCAGCTTTTCTGCCAGGTCCGCCTGCGCCGGATCGGCGTGGGCCAAGATCATTCGCGTCGGCTGTTCCTGATCGTTGTCTGGATCGATCAGATCGATCGTGCACCAGTCGCCCAGCATCGGCACGCTGAAGCGGGCCATCGCCTCGGCCAGGGCCACTGACTCCAGCGACGCGCCCAGCTGGTCGGCGGTGTCGGTGAGAAGGCGGCTCCAGGCTTCGCGGTGCTCGGCGATCTGGCGCGCCCGCTGCTGCCCGCGCACCACCAGCGCGACCACCACGCTGATCAGCAGCCCGGCCAGCAACAGCGCGATGGCGAATCCGCGCGGCGACAGCGCGTTCGGCGCCGACAAACCGCGAAAGCGCATCTCCCAGTTGCGGCCCGCCACCGGCACGGTCACGTTCATCGCCAGCCGCATCACGTTGTGCGGATCGTCGCTCGCGTCCGACACGTACAGCGGCTGGCCGGCCAGTCCGCCGCTGTCGTCAATGCGCAAACCAAGGCCGCGATCCTGATCAGCGCCGGAAATGCCCTGAAACAGCTCTCGGGCACGAAACCACGTGTACACGAACCCCAGCAGATCTTGTCGCCGTTGTTCAACGGTGGCGGGGACGCCGCCGCCGCGATAGATGGCCACGAACAGCAAGAACCCGCCCCGGCTCTGATCGGACGTGGTGGCCAGCGCCGGCCGCACCCGATCCGATGCGGTGGGCATGCCGCTGTCGCGCGCTTCGAAGATGGCGGCGCGCCGGACCGTTGCGCTGCACATGTCGAAGCCCATGATCGCTTTGTTCGTCTGCACCGGATCAACGAACGTCACCGCGCAGGCGGCGTCGCTGGCAGCGCCGGGCCAGATGTGAAAGTCCGCCGGGACCTGACCGCGGCCGCGCACCGCATCGACGACGCGCCCGCGATCGCCGGGCGGCACCGCTTGCAGATAGCCGATGCTCTGCACGCCCGGGTGCCGGTGCTGGATGTCCAGATTGTCGATCCAGCGCCGCAGCACCGAGACGTCGCCGGGATCGACGACCGAGAACAAGGCGCGCGCCGCCAGCAAGATGTTCACGTAGGTGTCGATGCGGCCGACGATGCGATCCTGGGTGACCTGCACCTCGCGCCGAAATCGTTCGGTGTCGCGATCATCCTGGGCCCGCGCCAGCACCATCACCGCCACCACCGTCGCCAGTACCAGGACGCCGCCGACGGCGAACGGCAGCGCGCGCCGCCACCCGGTCGACCGGCGCGGACCGACGACAGCCGGGCCGGACGGCGTCACCGTTCGCCCGACGCCGAAGGCCGTCGCATCAAAACCGCTCATGGCCGCGGTTATCGTGGCGCACATCGGCCGGCGGAACAAGAACGCAATCCCGAAACCAGTCCGCGCCCGGAGCCGTCATCGAACGGCGTTTCGAATCAGGCTGCGCAGGTTGGGAAAGTCGATCGGCTTTTCCACGCGCGGGTTCGTCACCCGTTCAAGAAAATCGCGGGCCCGCGGGGTGAACGCGCCGCCGGTCACGAAGATCACTCGTTCTTGCTGGCCCGGCGCCAACCGTGAAAGCTCGTCGTAGAAATCCATTCCGTTCAAAGCCGGCATCATCAAATCGCACAGGATGGCGTCAAAACGCTGGCCTTGCGCCAGCAGCGCCAGCGCCTCGCGCCCGTCGACCATGCCGGTGACGTGATAATCGCCGACCAGCGCGCGGCGGAGGGCGCTGACGATCATCGGTTCGTCGTCGATGATCAGGATGCGTCCGCCGTGCGGCGGCGCTTCGGCCAGCGGAGCTTCAGAAACGACGGCGGGAACGTCCAATCGAACCGCCGGCAGCGTCACCCGAAACGTCGCCCCACGCCCGGCCTCGCTGGAGACCTCGATCGCGCCGGCCATGCCCGAAAGAATGCCCTGGCAGATCCACAGGCCAAGCCCGGTGCCGATCCCCGGCGGCTTGGTGGTGAAGAACGGATCGAAGATGCGCGATTGGATCTCGGGCGGGATGCCGTGGCCGGTGTCGCGGATCTCCACCACCGCGTGACCGGCGCCGTCAGTCCGGGTGGTCACGCGGATCTCGTGGCTCTCCGACGCGCCTTCGGCGATGGCCTGGGCGGCGTTGAGCAGCAGGTTCAGGAACACCTGGCCCAGGCGCGATTCGTTGCCGTCGACCAGCGGCGCCTCGCCAAAGTCCTTCACCAGCCGGGCGCGGTGACGGATCTCATTCCACGCCATGTTGATCGACGACTCGAGCACCCGACGCAGCGAGACCGGGCCGGCGCCGTCGGAGTCAGCGCGGGCGAAGATCTTCAGGTCGCGCACGATGCTGCGCACGCGCTCGGCGCCCTGGCGCGCCTCTGTCAGGGCGTCGTGTACCTCGTGCAGGCCCAGGCTGATCTCGCCCTGGATGCCGGACAGCTCGGCGATGCGGGCCGACGCGGCGGTGAACTGGCGGCGGGCGAAGTCGATGTTGGCGACGATATAGGCCAAAGGGTTGTTGATCTCGTGCGCCACGCCGGCCGCCAGGGTCCCGACCGAAGCCATGCGCCCGGCCACCACCAGCAGCTCCTCCATCTTCTTGCGATCGCCGAGGTCGCGAATGAAAAGATAGTGGCTGCGGCGGTCGGACGCGCGCGGGCCCGCTTCCGCCGGCACCACGTTCACCTGCAGCGGCACCTCGCTGCCGTCCTTGCGCCGGCCCCGCACCTCGCGCGGGCCGCGGCCCACGTCGCTGCCCACCAGCGCTTGGTCATCGGGATGGATCAGCGCGCGCCAGGGCAGGCCGCGCAGCTCGTCTTCGCTGTATCCGCTCAAGTCCACCAGCACGCGATTGACCGCGGTCAGGCGACCATCCGCATCGGCGCAGGCGATGGCCACCGCCGCGTCGTCAAGGGCGGTCCACAACGCCCCCACGTCGCCATCAACAGGCGTCGGTGCCGCT
>DASXQB010000524.1:0-8401 GCA_036493295.1 Polyangia bacterium
CCACCTCATCTTCACCGTCGAGCACGCTGCCGCCGAGCCGTCGACCGGTTTCCAGATCAATCCGCACGGCCGCTACACCCACGGCGAGGACTACGTCCGCCGCACCCTGACCGCCGCCGGCTTGAACGTCCTGTCGACTCAAAAAGCCCATCTGCGCACCGAGAACGGCGCTCCGGTCGACGGGTTGCTGGTCACCGCCCGCCGCTGCCTTGCCTAACCGAACGACGAGGCCAGCTCGCCCAGCGACACGCGCGGATTTTCCACCAACCGCCGTTGCTCTGGCAGCAGCGCTTTCATCGCTTGGTCGAGGGCGCTGACCACGTCGGTGCGCAGTGGCCAGAAGCGCGGGGCGCGGTGGCGGGGGTTCGCCAGATAGCTGAGCGCCGCCGGCGTTGGCTGGCCCAGCGTGACCAGCAGGCGACCGACGGGCGCTTCGGTCCACAGCAGCGACGGGCCGGCGTCGCGCCAGCGCAGACGGCGGCGGGCGATCTCCAGCCACAGGGCGCGGACGGCGGCGTTGGGCGCCGGGGCATCGACGGTGATGACGCCGCTGCGGCCGCCGGGGCCGGTCTTGGCGGCCTGGTCGCAAGCCAGGGCGAACGTGCGCAAGGCGTAGCCCAGCCCGGCAGGCGTGCCGCCCACCGCGGCCAGCAGCGGCTGCGCGGATTCATTGCCCAGCGATATCGCCAGGCCACCACCGTCGGGAGAATCGGGCAGCGTCGGAGCGAGCTCCTGCGCTTCGCCGACCAGCATGGGCCCGGGGACGGCGCCGGCGGCGGCGATCAGGTTGCCGGCGGCGGCGACGAAGGCGCCGTGGTGCAACGCCACCTGCGGGAACGAATCGGCCAGTGCGCCGGCGCCTATCTGGGCGAACACCACCAGCGGGAACGCGCGCCCGGCGGCGTCCGTGCTGGGGGCGAAGGCGCCTACAAAAGCGAAGGGCGATCCCTCCGGCGCCATCAGAAACCCGGTTGGCGCTTCCGGCAGCGACGTGCCTTCACTGCGCAGGGTCTCGACGGCGTCCTGGAACCAGCGGTCGAAACCGGCCTGCGAAAAATCGCCGGCGTTGCCGCGCAAGAAATCGGGCTGGCTGCTGACCTTGCCGTAGATGCCGATGCTGTTCTGTCCGCCGCCACTCATGTGATCCCCCCTCAGCGGCCGCAGCCGCCCGCTCCCTGGACAATGGAATGCGGAATGTCGAAGCCGTGAAAGGCGCGCAGCAGAACGGCCGGTTTGATGTCGGCGCGAATGAGGCCATCGCCGACGGGCGGCGCCCAGGTGCCGGCCAGGTATTCTTCGCCGTCAGAGCTGGTGGTCAGCTTGCCGGCCTCGAGCAAGTGGAACAGCGCCCACTCGCCGTCGGTGTAGCCGATCTCGCCGTCGCCCGACTTCTGGAAGAAGTGAAACAGCGCCCCGCGCGCCGGCCACACCACTTCGTCCCAGCGCTCTTTGGTGTTGAAGTAGGTGACCTTGCGGCCGCCGGTGTCGAAGACGATCTTGGTGTACGGCGCCGACGGGCGGATGCGGATCGACACCGTCAGGCCCAGCTTGCCGGGATCCTTCGCGTACAGAAGATCGGTCAGCTCCTGGGCGTGCTTGAGGAAAGCCACCAGGGCCGGCTTGTACCTCACGCTCGGCTGATCCTTGACGTGAAAGACGGTGGTGCCGGCCGGGTGGTCGACGTCAGCTTGCAACGTCTCGCCGAAGTATTGCCACAGGGTCCCGGCCTTCGGCTGGAAGAACTTCTCCACGTCGGCCACCCGCGCGTCGCGCGCGCCCTTGCCGTTCGAGAACGGATATTTTCCGGCCAGCAGTTGGTCATAGACCACCACGATGCTGTCGCACCATTTGCGGTTGGCCGAATCGCCTGTGGCGCCGCTGACCGCCACCTCGGATCCCAAGAGCGGCGGCATCAAGATCTTCTCTAGCAGCGCCGCCTCCCAGCCATTTTCATTAAAGCTGTTGATCAGCGTTTGAAGCTTCACCCGCTGGGCCTTGATGGTGGTCTGAAAGGCGCGCGGCTCGGGCGCGCCCTGATCGCCGACGGCGCCGTTCAGCTCGGCCAGAATTTGTCCGTAAGTGTCCAGGCCGGTCGGCTTGGTGAGGCCGAAGCTCAGGAAGGTGGCGAACTCTCGCCCGACATCCTCGGGCGAGGTGGGTTCTTCATTGCGCGGCTTGTTGTTGCCACGGCTGTCGTCAGCGTTGGCGTCGTCGCCGCCCAGCTTTTTCCTGACGTCGGCGATCTTCTGGCTCAGCGAGCCCGACGCCTTCTTGGTCAGCGATCCGATCAGCGAATCGTCCTTGAACACCAGATTCTTGCTGGCGTTGCGCCAGATCGAATCCAGCGGCTTGTCCATCATGAAGGCCTTCAGCAGGCGCCGGACGTCTTCGATGTTGGTCGGCTCCTTGATCGACAGCGACAACAAGAACGCCTTCCACGAATCGACGTAGCGCCGGAAGTACGCCATCTGCAGCGCGCCGGCGTCGATGACCTCGCGCTTGCGCGCGGCGCCCAGCACCCAGGCGTTTTCGTCGTGCTCGCGGTCGGCGGTCAGGCGTTCGATGCGGGCCTTGGTGATCTTCCAACCCTCCGGCGTGAAGGCGCCCGGCACCATCGGGCCGCCCTGGTGTTGTTCGCCGCCCTGGAACACCGTCACCGCGCCGCCGACGATGTCGATCAAGCGAACGTCGCGCGGCATGTTCGGATCGCGCAGCAGATCAGCCAGCGGATCGCCTTCGTTGGCGCCCAGCAGCGCCGCTCGCGTGCGCGACACCACCGCCGGCTTGCGGTCGATGAGGTCGCTGGCCACCTCGATGTTCAGCGCATAAAAGCGCAGCGCCCCTTCGAGGCTCTGACGCGATTTGGTGGTCGCCGCCGATCCGGTGATGGCGGCGAAGCGATCGCTGGCGGTCTCGGCCAGGACGCTCACCCAGTGGTCGCGCCAGCCGTCGCTCTCGGGCGACGGTTCATCGGAGGCCTTGGGCTGGGTCAGCAGCAGGTGCAGCAAAAGGCCGCTCATCGCGCCCGAGCCGTCGAAGTCGCCATGTCCTTTGGCGAAGGCCTGCAGTTGGGCGTCGTCGCTGTCCAGCAGCGGGCGCACCACCAGCCTCTCGACCGCGAGGTGCACCGGATCCATCAGGCGATCGCCCGGGTAAAGACCGACGAACTGCAGGCCGACCTCCGGGCCCTTGGCGGCGAACCTGGCCAGGCGGGCGGCCATCGGCAGCGCTGCTTCCAGTGCGGTCGGATCCAGCGGGCCGCGGGCCGGGCGATCTTCCCGAGCGTGCACCAGCTTCTCCACGAAGCCGCGCGTGTCAGCGATGAAATTCTTGTTCGCCAGGTAAGAGGAAATTGGCAGCACCAGCAGCGCCGCCGAAACTGACAGCGCGCCGATCGCCGTCACCCAGCGCAAAAGACGTTCGCGCTTCAGCACGCGGGCGCTGCGCACGGCGACGTCCTTGTCCGGGAACACCACGCGCTGGAAGACGTCCTTGACGAAGTAGCTCTTCGGTTTGGTGGGCGCGGCGGCGGCCAGGCGCGGGCGGACGCCGAACGCCTCGGCCATGCTGGCCATGATGCGATCGACGGGGCGGCCTTCCTGGGTGCCGC
This sequence comes from Polyangia bacterium, assembly GCA_036493295.1. Lineage (GTDB taxonomy): Bacteria > Myxococcota_A > Polyangia > Fen-1088 > Fen-1088 > DATKEU01. The sequence continues at coordinate 3,611 of DASXQB010000524.1, forward strand.
TGGTGAAGTACACGCCCCGCATGATGGGCGCGTCCTGGTACACGCTCTGGTCGAAGAGGCTGGCCACCAGATCGACCAGGCCCTGGCGCAGAGAATCGAACTGTTGCGGGAACGAATAGATGCGCTCGCGAGCGTCGATGCGGCGCTCTTCGCCCATGCGCACCAGCGCTTGCCGTTCCAGCACCTCGGTCAGGACGTCGAACTGGGCGGCGAACTCGTCGACGTGATCGGTGGCTTCGCTGACCAAGGGCAGACTGAAACCCCAGATCTGGCCGCGCTCGCGATCCTTCAAGTCGCCGAAGGCCTCGACGAACCCAGAGATGAGATCGCACTTGGTCACCATCAGGTACACCGGGACGATCACCTCAAGGCGCGTGATCACCTCGTCGATGCGCTCCCGCAGGCGGACGGACAGCTCCTGAATTTCTTCGGCCGATTTCTGCAAATCAGTGGCGCTGACCGCCAGCAGGATGCCGTTGATGGGTTTCTTGGGCCGGGTCTTTTTCAGCAGATCCAGAAAGGCCAGCCATTCATCGCGGTCGTCGTCGTCGGTGCTCCAGCGGCCGGCGGTGTCCAGCAGGATGGCTTCGTTGGTCATCCACCAGTCGCAGTTGCGCGTGCCGCCCACGCCGCGCACCTTGCCGCCCTTGCCGTACGGCAGCTTCAAACCCGAGCTGCGAATGGCCGTGGTCTTCCCCGACGCCGACGGTCCGATCATCACGTACCACGGCAGAAGGCCGAGGGCGTCGCGCCCGTTGCGGCCGAGCTTCGATCCCTTGAGCGCGCCGACCGCCTTGTTGAACTCCGATTCCATGGCGGCGATCTCGGCTTGCAGATCGGGGCGCATGCCGTCGTTCTGGCGCGAGGCTTGATCGCGCAGGCCGTCCTCGATGGCGGCGGCGGCCTTGCGCGCCGCCACGATGCGATACACCAGGAGGCCGACCAAGACCGCGCCGATCACGGTGGTGGCGACGACGGCCGGCCACAGCGGCATCACGTCGTGGAAAACCAGCACCAGGGCCCAGGCCAGGGCCACGAAGATCGCGGAGAAAACATATTTCAACATCGTCGGGTCCTCATCGATTCAGCTGGTCGACCCGATCGGCCAGCCCGGACACTTCGCGATCCAGCGAGATGCGCAGCGAGATGAAGACCGCGATGGCCACCGCAAAAACGCCCAGCGCGATCCACAAGATCGGGTTTCGCCCGCCTGAACGGATCATCGGCTCGTCGGGCGGCTCGCCGGCCGGCGACAGGCGATCGGGGACGTCGATGTTGCGTTCGATCTCGGGCCGCAGCGAATCGGCCATGCGGATAAGCTCGATCTCGCCGCCGCGCATGCTGTACTTGCCCTGAAACCCGAACAGCAAGCACTGGTAATAGACGCGCAGGACGTCGACCCGCCGCTGATCTCTCCGTACCTCGGTCAGGCGCTGGAAGAAACCCTCGCCGGCCAGCGTCTCGTTGAAAAACACCAGCTGCAGCGGCCGGGTCATCCAGAAGCCGCGCATCGGTTCCGGCTTGCCCATGGCGATCTCGTCGATCAGCGCCACGATGGCGTAGGCGATGTCGTCGGCGTCTTTCTGCGACAGGCTTTGATCGCGGGCTTTTTCGCGCATCGCCTCGACGTAGCCGCGCAGCCGGTCGTGGATCATCTCGGGTGAGGCGATGGGGCCGTCCAGCTCGCGGAACTGGCTGACGGCGTTGAAGCACTCGGCGGTGATCTGGTTCAGCGTGTCCATGGCTGCCTCGGTCCTTATCCGCCTTTGGGCACCGCCAGCAGTTCCAACTTCACGTGCTGCGGACCAAAAGGCGGAGGCAAGTAAATAGCCACCAGGCGTTCCTCGACGATCTGGCGCCAGAATTCGTTCTGCAAAGTCAGGGTGAAATAGGTAACGCCGCTTTGGACGGGAATTTCCGCGGGCGGGCGGTGGGTCACCTGAATCGGCACGCCGGGGGTGGCGGCGGCCCGGATGACCTGCGGCAGCTGGGTGCGCGCGGCGATCTTGCACAGGCCAGGCAGGCGCTGGGCCAGCTGGGCCTCGGGGATCTCCGAGCGCACCGACAGCACGTACTGGGGCGCGGCCAGCAGGCGATCGTCGTCCAGCTTGCCCAGGTGAATGCCGTCGACGACGTCCATGGTCACGCGCATGAACGCCTCGCGCACGGTGGTGCGCAGGAGGTTGATCACCCGGGCGAACAGCTCTTCGAAGGTGGCGCGCAGATCGGTGTACTGATACAGCGGCAGCTTGGAGGGATCGACGTCCCCGAAGGTCGCCAGCTGACCGGCGACCTGAACCAGCAAGAGATAAAGCTGGTTGGGGGTGATCTCTCCGTTCGACGACGCGTACGTCAAAAGCGGGATGGCCGTGTTGACCGTGGAAAGCTGCAGGAAACGGGTGACGTCGCCGGCGGAAAACTCGATGGCGGCGCCGTCGCGCTGGCGGCGATCGCCGGCCAGTTGCCGCTGCTTGGTCACCAGCATGGACAGCACGTGGCGCACCCGCCCCATCAGGAACGGCGAGGTGTCGATGCGCGGGGTGGGTGGAATATACGTTTCATTTACAATCAAGGCGCCGCGCCCGTCGCGCACAACTTCGGCGATCTTCACGGCGTCAAAGTCCTCGCGCGCCTCGTCGCCGAACAGGACCACCACGTTGCGCAGGGCGAAGGACATGGACAGATCGGCGGCGTTGCCGGTCAGATCGGCGACGGCCCGGCTGGCGGCGCGAAAACGGGCGCGCGCGGCCTTCGTCGAGGCCGGGCCGCCGCCAGCCGCCAGCTGCTCGGCCGCCACGCTGGGCACGCCTTCGCGTTCCTTGGCCACCGCCAAAAAGACGTCGCACGATTGCTGGGTGGGGGGGAAATGCGCGCCGATGGGACGCGCTGGCGGGCATTCCGGATCGCCGCTCTCGACGCCGACGAACAGGCCGTCCGGCAAGATGCCGACGAACTTGGTGACGCGCAGCTGATCGGTGCCGAGAGCGCCGGCATCGATCTCCGCCGCCACCACGCCCCAGCGATACGGCGCCAGCGCGGCGATGCGCTCGTCCAGCAGTCGTTCGTGGTACAGGTCCTGCTGCTGCAAGTGCTGGGGCGAGACCAGCATGCCTTCGGACCACACGACTCTCTGGGGCGGTTTCATTACGTCCTCGTCTGGTCCTGGTCGTGGTCAGCGCAGCTCGATGCGGTTTTCATCGAGAAAAAAGCGCGCGGTGTTATCGGGCGGCATCTGCCCTTTGTTGTCGCGGGTGGCGGCGTGACAGTAATCGGGATCGGGCGGTCCCAGTTTCTTCACCGCGCGCCAGTTCGTTCCCACCGGCTGACGAAACAGCGCCACCACCACCAGATAGTTGGCGTCGGGGTTCCGCACCGCCGGCGGCGTGGCCTGATCGCCGGGGTTGATGGTGAGCTCTTGCTGGGCCAGGAGATCATCGCCGAAGGTGTCCTTGTCGTGATCCAGCAGATCGTCGAATGACGCCCCGCTGAGGTTGGCGATCCCCTTGAGCTGGTAAAGGCGAACCACCGTTGCCAGCGCTTCGCCTTTTTCGCCGGGGTTAAGGCGAGCGGACGCGCGCACGTTGATGCGAAACGGTTCGGGCGCGGTGCACGGCGTGGGCGGCGGCGGCGGCGTGTGCGAACAACCGGCGGACGACGTGAAAAACCCCGTCGCCAACGCCGACGCCAATCCCAATCCCGCGAATCCTAAGCGATTTGCACCCATTCCCGCGCGCCGGAGCTTGCCAGCAAACAGCCGAGGTGCGCAATAGCCAAACCGGCGGCGATTACTCGTCGCTGGCGGCGGATGTTACTCGACGATGGGCGCGTTGTTGGGAAGCTGGGCGCCGTCGCCGCTTTTGCCTTTGCCGGTTGGCCTGGTGGACGGCGGCTTGCTGTCGTCGGCGTGTTCGGGCGCGCCGGGTTTTCCGATGCCGTGGTGGTGATGTCCGTGGCCTGACTTGTCGGGTTTGGCGCCGGCAGTTTCGACGATCGGATCGTGCGGCCGCGGTTGTTCGGTCACCGGCGGCGGCGGGGCGGCGATCGCTTCCAGCGCCAGTTCGCGCGGCGGCGGCGTGTCGGTGAAGCGCACCGAGGTGTTGCGATACCCGCGCGCGTGCGCGACCACTTCGTGCTCGCTGCCGTCGATGGGTAAGCGGCGGGCGAAGGCGCCGGTGCCGACCGGCTGGCCGTCCAGCTCGATCACCGCGCTGCTTGGTTCGGTGACCACCTCGACCCGGAACAGCTTCGGTTCGGGCGGCACCGTCGGCGCCGTGGTCTGGCGCGGCGGCGCGACGATATCGGGACGCATGATGAAGAAGACGGCGCCCACCGCCGCTACCACGCCCAGTCCCACTACCAGCGGCAAGCGCGAGCGCCGCGGCTGCAGCGACGACAGCGTGGATTCGCCGCTGGCGTGACGGAAGGTGGTGCTGCTCTCCAGCCGCTGTGGCGAGCCGCCGGGGCGAACGTCAGGCGACGGTGTGGACGGAAAGACGCGGGTCCCGCCGGCGCTGATTCGCCGCCCCGGCGGATCGATGCCGGGCGGCGGCGTTGCCCCGAAGGCCGGGTCTGACAGAAGATCGCCCCTGCGGTGGGAGGGCGGCGCGCCTTCGATGGGACCGCTGCCGGCGAAGTTGATCTCCGGCATGGGCACGCCGAAGAACGGGGTCCACATCATCTGCGCGCTGGGTCCGGCGTACGCCAGCAGCGCCGAGCCGAGCTCGCGCACCGACGGATAACGGGTGGTCGGCTCCAGGTTCATGGCCTGGTTGACGATCGCGTCCAGCGCCG
>DASXQB010000525.1:0-15300 GCA_036493295.1 Polyangia bacterium
TCGCCCGCATCAACCCGCTGCGCTTCATGAAAGGCGAGCCGCCGCCCCTGGAAGAATTGTTGCCGTCGATGGCCAAGCGCGCCCGCGGGATGAACGTCGAGAAGATCAACCCCGGCGACGTCGCCCGCAGCGGCGGCCCGCCCGAGGCCAGCGAATGAACGCAGCGCCGCGCGCGGTGATCTTCGACCTGGACGGCACGCTGACCGAACCGCTGCTGGATTTCGATGCCATGCGCGCGGAGATCGGTCTTGTGCCCGGGCTGCCCATCTTGGAACAACTGGAAGCCGGCGACGCCGACCTGCGGGCCCGCGCCGAGCTGGTGATGCGCCGCCACGAACGCCAGGCCATCGAAGCGGCCACGCTGGCCGACGGTTGCGTCGAGCTGCTGGCGCACCTGACGGCGCGGGCAATCCCGGCGGCGATCCTCACCCGAAATGTTCGCGAGGTGGTGGAGATCTTTCAGCGCAAGTTCAACCTGCGTTTCGTCGCCGCCTTCACCCGCGAGGACGGCCCGCCCAAACCGTCGCCGGCCGGCGCGCTGGCCCTGTGCGCGGCGATGGGCGCGGCGCCTGCCCACACGCTGGCCGTCGGCGACTACAAGTTCGACATCCTGGCCGGCCGCCGCGCCGGCTGCCGGACCGCGCTGGTCTGCCCGACGCCGCCCGCCGACCTGACCGACTGGGGCTCGCCCGACCTGGTGGTGCAATCGCTGCGCGAGCTGCTTCCGCTTTTCTGAGCTTGTGGCGTCCGCCGGCATTTTCGCCGGCAAACCCCTTACGCGCGTAACGGGATCACTTTGGGAAAAGGCACCTCGCCGCCTGATTTGAGACGGGTGCGTGGCCCGTGTTAGACCGTTCGCCATGAGCAAGCCGTTTGCCGCCAAGCTGTTGGTTTTGACGTTGAGCCTTTTCGCCTGCGACAAGAAGGCCGAGACCAGCGCGCCGACGCCCGCCGCCACCACGCCCCCGCCGCCGACACCCGCGCCGCCGAAGCCGGCCGCCGATCCGAAGGCGCCGGCCGACGTCAAGGCGGCGCCGGCCGACGCCGAGAAGACGGCCAGCGGGTTGGCTTCGAAGGTGTTGACGCCCGGCAAGGGCACGGAGAAACCCACCGCCGCGGACACCGTGCGCGTGCACTACACGGGGTGGACCACCGACGGCGTCAAGTTCGACAGCTCGGTCGATCGCGGATCGCCGGCGCAGTTTCCTCTTCGTGGCGTCATCAAAGGATGGACCGAGGGCCTGCAGCTGATGGTCGAAGGTGAGAAGCGCCGCTTCTGGATCCCCGGCAACCTCGCCTACGGCGACACGCCGACCCGCCCGGGCGCGCCCGCCGGCACGCTGGTCTTCGACGTTGAACTGCTGGGCGTCATCAAGGCGCCCAAGGTGCCCGAGGACGTGGCGGCCGCGCCCAAGAACGCCAAGAAGACCAAGTCCGGGCTGGCCTATCGCGTGCTGAAGAAAGGCACCGGCAAGGAGCACCCCAAGGCCGAGAGCACCGTCGCGGTTCACTACAGCGGCTGGACGACCGACGGCAAGATGTTCGACAGCTCGGTGGCGCGCGGCGAGCCGGCGACGTTTCCGCTCAACGGCGTGATCAAGGGCTGGACCGAAGGCGTGCAGCTGATGGTGGTGGGCGAGAAGACGCGCTTTTGGATCCCGGGCGCGATGGCCTACGGCGACACGCCGTCGCGGCCGGGCGCGCCGGCCGGCATGCTGGTCTTCGACATCGAGCTTCTGTCGATCAAATAGCGAAGACCCGCCGCCATGCTGAAGACCATCCTTCTGTTGCTGGTCGCCGGGCTGGCGGTGCTGGTCGTGGTGATCGCCACGCGGCCGAGTTCTTTTCGCATCGCCCGCAGCGCCACCATCAACGCGCCCGCCGGCGTGGTGTTCGCGCTGCTGAACGATTTTCATCAGTGGGCGCGCTGGTCGCCGTGGGAAGGACGCGATCCCAACCTGCAGCGCACCTACGCCGGCGCCGGAGCGGGCGAAGGGGCGGTCTATTCGTGGGTCGGCAATTCGAAGGTCGGCGAGGGACGGATGACCATCACCGAGAGCCAGCCGACCACGCACCTCGGCCTCACGCTGGAGTTCTTCAAGCCGTGGCAGGCCACCAACCAGACGGATTTCACGCTGGACGCTGCCGGCGACGCGACCACCGTCAACTGGGCCATGGCGGGAAAATCGAACTTCACGCACAAGGCGTTCTCGCTGTTGATGAACATGGACAAAATGGTGGGCGACGATTTTGAAAAGGGCCTGGCCAACATGAAGCGCATCGCCGAGGAAGACGCGGTCAAAGCCGCCAAGCCCTAGCGGCGGCGCGGGCGCGTCGGCCGCCGCGCGAAGGTGTCGCCCGCGTGATCATCCCCATTCTTCACCGCGACGATCGGCTGGTGCTGGTCGACAAGCCGTCGGGCCTGGTCGTTCACCGCGGCTGGGCCGACGACGACGGCGGCGTGCTGGTGGCGCTGCGCGATCAACTGGGCCAGCGCGTGTGGCCGCTGCATCGTCTGGATCGCGGAACCAGCGGCGTGCTGGCGTTCGCCCTGGACGATCAAACAGCCTCCGTCGTCGGTCAGGCGTTCGCCGACGGGCGGGTGGCGAAAAAATATCTGGCCCTGGTGCGTGGCCATCCGGCCGAACAACTGATCATCGACCATCCGATCCCCGCCGAGCCCGACGGCCCACGCGTCCCGGCGGTGACAGAGATTCGCCGCCTCGGCACCTGGGAGCGTTACGCGCTGGTGGAAGCGATCCCGCACACCGGCCGGTTGCACCAGATTCGCCGGCATTTGAAGCACATCGCCTGCCCGCTGATCGGCGACGTCAACTACGGCAAGGGCGAGCACAACCGGATCTTCCGCGAACGCTTCGGGCTGCATCGCCTGGCGCTGCACGCGCTGTCGCTGCGTTTGCCCGGCATCGACGGCGGCGCGCCGGTGTACGCCTTCGCCGCGCCCAGCGGCACGCTGGCCGATTGCCTGCGCGCCATGGAGCTGCTGGCAGTGGTTCCGGCGCGCGACCGCTAGTCGATCGAAACCGCTCCGCCGCTGGTCAGCACGGCGTTGCTGGCGTCGGCGCTGACCGCGACGTCCGCCCAGACGACGGCGCGCTGCAAACGCACGCCGGCCGCCACGCGCGCGCCGGCGCCGACCACCACGCCGGGCCCGACGTGGGCGCCGCTTTCGATCACCGCGCGCGATTGCACGCGCACCGGCTGGCTGATGATCGCGCCCGCGGCGACGGCAGCGTCCGGATCAACACCCACCAGCGGCCCCGGCGCCCCCGGCACCAGCGACGGCTCGGCCAGCAACGCCAGATTCCCGGCCAGGTAACGCTCGGGCGTCGAATGCTCGGCGAAGTACCCGGGCAGGCGCGTGGCCATGATGCGCGCGCCCGCCTCCAGCGCCGGAATGTACGCGTCGCGGATGACGTCGCACGGGCGCGGGGCCAGCCGATCCAGCAGCGCCGGTTCCAAGACGTGGACCCCGGTGAACATGCGCGCGGTGACCGCGCCGTCGGGCGCGATCGGCGAGCGGTGGTCGAGAATCTCCACCACCCGGCCGCTCTCGTCGACGCCGATGGCGCCCCAGCGGCGTGGATCGGGATCGTCGCGCAACATCATGGTGGCCACCCCACCGCCGGCGTGGTGCGCGGCCAGCAGCGCCGCCAGATCCAGATCCGCCACCACCTTGGCGTTCATCACCAGCACCGGCCCGGGACCGAACAGCCCGCGCGCCTGGGCGATGCCGCCGCCGGTGCCCAGCAGATCGGCCTCGACGGAATACTGCAAGCGCACGCCGTAGGCGCTGCCGTCGCCCAAAGTCTGGCGCAGCAGATCGCCCTGATGAAACACATTCACCACCGCCTGGCGCAGGCCAGCGCGCGCGCACGCCGTCAGCCCAAAAGCGATCGCCGGATACCCGCAGATGGGCACCAGCGGCTTCGGCAGCGCCAGCCCCAGCGGACCGAGGCGCGTCGAACGGCCGGCGGCCAGCAGCATCACGTTCACGACGACGGCCGTCCCAATCTGAACATGCGCGGACTCGGAGATAACACGGTTACATGGTATTTGAGAGAGCCATGAAGATCTGCGTGATTGGCACTGGTTATGTCGGGTTGGTGGCGGGCGCCGGATTTTCCGACATGGGAAACGACGTCGTCTGTTGCGACATTGATCGCGAGAAAATAGACGGCCTGAAGCAAGGCCAGATCCCCATCTACGAACCCGGCCTGGACAAGCTGGTGGCGCGCAACGCAGCCGAGGGACGGCTGACGTTCACCACCGACATCCCCGCCGGCGTGGCCGGCGCCGAGGTGATCTTGCTGGCGGTGGGCACGCCCCCGGGCCCCGACGGGTCGGCCGATCTGCAGTACATCTTCAAGGCCGCCGAGACCGTGGGCAGCGCGCTCACTGGCTGGGCGGTGCTGGTGACGAAATCGACGGTGCCGGTGGGCACCGGCGACAAGATCGAAGCGCTGGTGAAAAAGCGCACCAAGCACGAGTTCGCCATCGCCTCGAACCCGGAGTTCTTGAAGGAAGGCGACGCGGTCAACGACTTCATGAAACCGGATCGCGTGGTGGTGGGCGCCGAGGACAGGCGCGCCGTCGAAACCTTGCGCGCGCTGTACGCGCCGTTCACGCGCACCAGCGATCGCATGCTGGTGATGGATCGCCGTTCCGCCGAGCTGACCAAGTACGCCGCCAACTCGATGCTGGCCACTCGCATCTCGTTCATGAACGATCTGTCAAACCTGTGCGAGCTTTTGGGGGCGGACATCGAGCTGGTTCGTCGCGGGATGGGCAGCGACGGGCGCATCGGGCCGAAGTTCTTGTTCGCCGGGCCGGGCTTCGGCGGCAGCTGCTTTCCCAAGGATCTGCGCGCGGCCGTCAGCACCGGACGCGAGGTCGGCTACAAGCTGGAGATCCTGGACGCGGTGGTGGCGGTCAACGAACGCCAGAAGAAAAAGATGGGCGAGAAGATCATCGCCCACTTCGGCGGCTCGCTGGCCGGCAAGCGCATCGCCATCTGGGGGTTGGCCTTCAAGCCTGGCACCGACGACATCCGCGAGGCGCCCGCGCTGACGTTGATCGAACAGCTTCTGGCCGCCGGCGCGTCGGTGTGCGCGACCGATCAGGTGGCCATCCCCGGCGTGCGCAAGATCTTCGGCGACCGCGTCGAATTCGAGACTTCGAACTACACCTGCGCGCAGGGCGCCGACGCCCTGGCCCTGGTCACCGAATGGCATGAGTACCGCCGCCCCAGCTTTGACCGCTTGAAGACGCTGCTGCGCCAGCCGATCCTGTTCGACGGCCGCAACATCTGGAGCCCGAGCGAACTCCGCGCGGCCGGCTTCACGTACTACGGCATGGGTCGCGGGAAGAACGTTTAGGCGCGCGCCGGCTGCGCTGTCGCGGGGGGTGGGGTTTGGCCTGGCGGGGGACGGGGTTCTTACGCGGCCGCGGTGAGGTGAGTGGGAAAAGTTTCGTGCGGGTCTCCGGGCGTGAGCTTTGCCTTCAACCGATCCAGCGGCCGCACGGGAACCCCTCGATCCTCGCCTGGCGACCGGCCGCTGCGCGGCCGGAGCGGCTCCTCACGCCCCCTCCAGTCCAAACCCCACCCCCGCTACGCTCCGCCTATACCCACGATTGAACCGGAGATCCGGATCCGATCCGGATCCGTTTCGCTACTCACGTTCGGCGCTCTTGTTGCCAGCCGGCATAGCGTGGGCGGGTGGCGCGAGTGGAGGGGACCCAGCGGGTTGGCTCGTGGGGCCGCCTCCCTCGGCGCCACGAATCGAAACGCGCGGCTGTCTAGACTCTCGAACGCAGCGACAGGTCCCGCCCACGCGTAGCCGGCGCACGCCACAAAAGGCCCAGCCCCTTCAACCGATTTGAACCTCGTGGTCCAAAAACTGCTCGGCGAATTCAAGGCGGAGATCCGGCGCGACCGCGCTCAATGCGCTGATGAAGTGCTCGCCGTCCTGGTTGGCGTCGTCGAAGCGGACGCCGAAGCCTTGATCGCCCGCGCGGCGCACGATGGGGCCGGCGCCGAAGATCACCGGCGGCTGGCGGCGGAAGCTGACCGACACGGTGACGTGGTTGGTGTCGGCGGGCGGCGCGGCCCAAAAGAAACAGCCGCCCATCGAGATGTCCTTCAGCTCGGCCGGTACCGGTTTCTTTCGACCGGGAACGTGAAGCCGCACCGGAAATTTCAGCTCAAGGCGCATGTGCTGCCGCCGTTCCGTGTGGGCCATTGGGTTCTCCGAACCGCGGGTGTTGCCTCGCGTGCAGCCGATTTTAGGCGGCTGGTCGGAGGCGTCCAGAAAACCACCGATTCGAACCGGGGCGATCAGCGAAACGGGCGGACCAGCAGCAGCGCCAGCCAACTATAGACGTCGGTGGCGCCAGCGTTGCCGCTGACCTTCGGCGCGGCGACGGTGCCCCCAGCGTGCAGATCCAGCCGCACGCGCAGGTCGGGAAGAAAGCGATGCTTGATGACGAAGCGCTGACCGTCGCTGCGCAGGCGCACGTCGAGGGCGACCCGGTCGCGCAAAGTGGGCGGGCGCGGCCGCGCCGGCGCGCGGCCAATGGCGCGTCCGACCGTGGCGGGCGGCGGCTTGGGCGCGTCCACCTGAAACCGCCCGGCGTCGAGCCCGACGTCGCCGCTCAAGGTCAGCGACCGGCGAGCGTCACCGCGCAAGCGCAGGTCCAGATCGAGCTCGTCGATGCGCAGGCCGCTCTCGGGCCCGTAGGCGATCCCGCGCCCGCGAGCGGTGATGTCCACCGCGCCCAGCACGAACGGATTGGTCGAAACGATCGCCGCGTTGGCGCCGATCGACAGGCTGCCGTGGTGATCGCTGTCCGCTTCCAACGCCGGCACGGTCAGCGTCCCGTCGCGCACGCTGACATCCGCGTCGCGCACGCGCACGGTATCGCCCAGCGCCAGCGACGTCACCTGCGCCGACGCCACGGTCAGCTCGCCGCTCAGCGACGGTCCTTCGGGGCGCCGCAGCTGGGCGAGGCGTGCGTCCAGACGCAACGACGCCTCGGCTTTGGTGAAGCTGGCAGAATCGTCATAGCGCAACGACGCCGCCACGCCGTCCAGGCGCACCGCATCGGGCTCGTCGAAGGCCAGCGTCCCGGCGGTCAGGTTCAAGCGCGCCCCGGGCAGCGCGCGCAGCCCGACCTCGACGGCGCGGACCACGCCCACCGTGCCTTGTACCCGTGGCGCGATCAGCGTGCCGGCCAACCGCACGTCGGCCTCGGCCTGGCCGCTGAGGCGATCGATCTGTCCCGGCGCCACCGCCTCGAACAGCGGCGCCAAAAGCCCCAGATCGATCGGCCCGTGCGCCCGCGCCGCCAGCACGCCCCGCTTCACCGTGCCGGACGCGCGCAGGGCGCCGGCGCCGAAGTCGAAACCGGCGTCAGCCAGGGTCAGCTCCGTCCCCCAACCGATCATGTGAGCGTCGACGGACCCGACGCTGCGAATCCCCACCCGACGGGCCGGCCGCCCCGCGCGCGAAGGAAGCGGGGCGCGCAGCTGATACGACAAGCCCAGCTCGGCGAAGTGCGCGTCGAAGACCACCGGACATCCGCTGCGTATTTGCATCGACACCCGCCCCGACGCGGTGGCGCGCCCGACGGAAAGCAGGGGCGGCAACGCCGGCACCAGCGGATCCAGCTTCGCCTGTTGCAACGTCACCGCCAGATCCACCTGCGGCTCACCGCCCGTGTCGACCATCACGCCATCGATGGAGAAGGCGTCGAACAAGGTTCCGCGCACATGCGCGCCGCGGTGGCCGGCCGGCTCCAGCGTCAGCGTCCCGCCGCCCAGGTGCTGGCCGTTCAAGGTCACGTCTTTGATCGTCGCCTCGCCCGACAGCGCCGGGTCGTTGAGCCGGCCTTGCAGGCGCAGGCGCGCATCGAAACGTCCGCGCATCGGCAGGCCGGCGTCTCGCAGGCCAGGCAAGCCGAACAGATCGTGGTCGGCGACGGTCAGGTGAACATCACCCTCGCCGCGGGCATCGATGCGCCCGCCCAGTTCAACGCGCGAGCCGCCGCCGCCCGGCTGCGCCAAGGCCAGCGACGACAGCGTCAGCGCATTGTCCTGCCAGCGCAGGTCGACCGGCGCCGAGGCCGCGTAGGCGTCGCCGAGGATGATCAGCCGCGACGACGGCGCGACCCGCACCTGCACGGCCAAGCGCTCCAGAGAGCCACGCACGCGGGCCGCCATGCCCAGGCGACCACTGATAAGCGGCGCCAGGCCCGCTTGATCGATGTCGACACCGTCGGCGCGGACCTCCAATGTCAGCTGTGGCGACGGGAGCAGCTTCGCCGGGCGTCCTTGCCAAAAACGCACCTGGCCGTCGACAGACAGCCGCCCCCCCAGCGCCGGCAGTGACAGACGCCGCAAGGTCAGCACACCGTCCGAAAAACCAAGCCCAGGCGCGTTCACCGTCAGCCCAGCGGCGGGACCGCCTGCGCCAGGCTGACCGCTGCGGAGGCGAATCACCCGCGGCGACGGTGTGCCGGCGGGGCGCTCCCAGGTGACGTCGAGGCGTGAGATGGCGGCGGCGCCGGAGGCCAGGCCGCCTTTCATCTGAATCTCGCCGTCCAGAATGCCCGCGCCGGCCCGACGCAGATACGGCGGCAGATAGCCTTCGGTGACCACGTGGTGGAACTGCACGTCGCCCAGCAGATCCAACGCCTGGTTCAGCGAGCCGCGCACGTCGATGCGGCCACCGCCCGGCGCGGTCAAGGTCAGCCGGCGAATGTCCGCTTGCAACGGCCCCAGCGCGGCGGCGGCGTCTAGCTGCGCCCGCCCCACGGACCGGCCACCGTACGCCAGATCCAGATCGTGCGCCGTCAGCGTCGCTGTTAATTTTTCGTAAGGACCGCCGAGCCGCAAGGCGATCACGCCACCGCTGCCGACGGCGCTGACCGGGCCGAGGCGCGTGCCCACGCCCAACGCCGCCAGCGCCTCGGCAGGCGACGACAGGCTGATGGCGACGGTCAGACCCGGCCTTGTCTCGGCGCCGGCGATGCCGACCACCCCGCCGAAAGTCGCCTGGCCGCCCAGGCGCGACTGCCCGGTCGCCGCCATTTCGACGTCCAGCTGCAGATCGTTTTGCTGTTGTGGCGTGATGGCCACCCGGCGAATGAGGGCGCGTTCGAACGGCAGCCGCGCCGCCGCCGTACCGTCGAGGATGCGCAGCGTGCCGCCCCTGCGGGCGTCGATGCCGTGCACCTCGAAGCCGAACACGTGGTGGTCGGGATCGCGGGTGTCGGCCATCAGCGAACCGGTGGCCTTGACGTTACCGAGATCCAATCCCCACGTTGGAAAATCAAAGGCGGCGTCCAGACCATCCAGTTCGGCGTTGGCGATCTGGAAAACGAAGGGCTGCTCGGCCGGCGCGGCGCGCCCGCGCGCTCGCCCGCCGGCCCGGGCCGGCGCCAGGAACGCCGCCACGAAGCCGATGCCGCGGTGGTGCTGCATCCGTCCCAGGCGCCAGGTGGCGCGCCCCGGGCGCAGGTCGCTGATCACCAGCCGGGCCGGATCGCGATGCACCGCCACCTGCGCCGACAGATGCGCCGACGCCAGCACCACCGTGCCTTCCGGATCCAGCACGCGCAGATCGTCAAGCTCGATGGAGAAGTCCCGGCCGGTGAGCAAGGCGAAGACCGTCCCGGCGCCAAGCCGGCCGCCACCGATGCTGATCTGCCCCAGCATCGGCGGCAGCACCCGGCGTACCACCCACGCAAAGCGCGGCCCGCGCACGATCGTCGGCAGCAGCGCGACCGCCGCGGCGGCCACCACCAGCAACCCGGCGAGGAGCCACCCCAGCCTGCGCAAGATTCGGCCCGCTTTCGTGCGCCCCACGTTCGGATATTCCTACCTCTGTCGTCGGCGGCCGGCCAGTTCCCGCCGTTGCACGCGACCAAGGCGGTGCGTACAGTCGAGGCGGAAAAATGAAAAATCACACGGGTCCCGGGCGGTCGTCTCTGGCTGGACGCGCGCGCGGCCGCCGGGCGATTCTCGTCGCCGCGCTGGCGACGTTCGCCGCCCCAACCTTCGCCGCCGCGGGCGGTGCGCACGCCGCCGAGCCAGCCGGCGCCGCGCCGGCGCGCGAGTTGATCGTCTTCGCCGCGGCATCGCTGCGCGAATCGTTCGCCACGCTGGCACAGATGTTCGAAGCGCGCCACCCCGGCGTGCGCGTGCGTTTCAACCTGGCCGGCAGCCAGGAGCTGCGCTTTCAACTGCAGCAAGGAGCCAAGGCCGACGTGTTCGCCAGCGCCGATCTGGTGCACGCCACCGCGGCGGCCGAGGCGGGGCTGACCGACAAGCCGCGCATCTTCGCCCGCAACCTGCCGGTGCTGGTGGTGCCGCACGCCAACCCCGCCGGCCTGAAATCTTTCGCCGACCTGCCCAAGGCCGGGCGCGTGGTGATCGGCGCGCCCGAGGTGCCCATCGGCCGCTACACGCTGGCCATCTTCAAGAAAGCCGCCGCCACCTACGGCGACGCCTTCGGAAAGACGCTGGACAGCCACATCGCCTCGCGCGAGCTGAACGTGCGTCAGGTGCTGGCCAAGGTGTCGCTGGGCGAGGCCGACGCGGGCGTGGTCTATCGCAGCGACGCCGCCGCCGCCAAGGGCTCCGTCGACACCATCGACATTCCGACCACCATCAACGTCGTCGCTGAATACGCGGTGGCTCCGGTGAGAGCCGCGTTGCAACCGGCGCTGGCGCGACAATGGTGCGACCTGCTCTTGTCGACGGAGGGCAGCGCGGTGCTGGCCAAGGCCGGTTTCTTGGCCAACGATCTAGCAGCCAGCGCCCCGCCCGACCCCAAGACAAGGAACGAGCGCCAGCCGTGACGCCGCCGCCACTGGCGGACCAGGTGACGGCCCGCCGGGTGGGTCTTTGGCCAGTGGCAGCGCCGGTGGCTGTTGTCTTGTCGGCAACACTGCTTTTGTTTCTGGTGCTGCCCACGGCGGCGCTGATCGCCACCACGCGCCCCGCCAATCTGCTGGCTGGTCTTTCGCACGAGCTGGTGGGACCGGCGCTGGCGCTGAGCCTGGCCACCACCGGCATCGCGCTGCTGGTCATCGTGGTTTGTGGAACACCGCTGGCTTGGTGGCTGGCGCGGTCGCGCACGCGGGCCGCGCGCTGGATCGAAACCGCCGTGCAGCTGCCCACGGTGATTCCGCCGGCGGTGGCGGGGATCGCTCTCTTGCTGACGTTCGGGCGGCGTGGCGTGGTGGGGTCCTGGATGGATCGCGCGGGCCTGGGGGTCGCGTTCAGCGCCGCCGCCGTGGTGATGGCGCAAGTCTTCGTGGCGGCGCCGTTTTATCTGACCGCCGCCAGCGCCGCGTTCGGGCGAATGGACGACGCCCTGCTGGCGGCGGCGCGCAGTCTGGGTGCGTCGCCGGCGCGGGCTTTTTTTCTGGTCGGCTTGCCGCTGGCCCGGCCCGGGCTGGTGGCCGGCGCGGCAATGAGCTGGGCGCGGGCCCTGGGCGAGTTCGGCGCCACCTTGATGTTCGCCGGCAACATGGCCGGACGAACGCAAACGCTGCCGCTGGCCATTTATTCCGCGCTGGAGAGCGATATGCGAACCGCTCAGGCGCTTTCCGTCATCTTGGTGGGGGTGGCCTTCACTTTGCTGATTCTGATTCGCCGCCTGCAGCGATCGATGGACGTTGCACGGATGTAACTGGCAATCCGGCTGACGTCCGCTGATAATGGAGAACCTTGGTTAGCGTAGGTTTGCTTTTCACAGTGGGTTTCGCATGGTGACGACACAGACGGCAGCAGCAGCGGCAGAAATGAGAAGCGGCAACGTCTCCGCCTCCACCGACGGACCGCTGACGCGCATCTGGATCGAAGGCGTGCTGGACGTGCTGACCGTGCCCCAGGTGCGGGCGGCTTTGGACGGCCTGGTCGAACGCAAACCGCCGCAGGTGGTGGTGGATCTGTCGCGCCTGCGCATCATCGACGGTCACGGCGTGCGGGTCATCGCCCATCTTTATACGCAGCTGCGCGAAAACGGATGCGCGCTATCGGTGCTGGGCGCCGAGCAGCAGCCGCTGGCCATGCTGAAGTTGTTCCAGCTCGACCGCGTCCTTGTCAGGTGAAGGCAGCCGGCGGGTGAAAAACCCGCGCGCCGTAACTCCCTGCCGCAAAGGGCGTAGGACGAGTACCATACGGGCCCTATGCCTGGGCGGGATGAGCCCGCCCAGGGGGACTGGTTTGACAAGGAGAATGAGCATGACCATGACAACGAAGGGTGCACTGATCGCGGCGATGGCCGCCGGTTTGTTGGCAGGAGCTCCGGCAGTGGTCTCGGCCGCAGCGGCCAAGGTCCACTGTGAAGGCGTCAACGCCTGCAAGGGCAAGGGCGGCTGCAAGGGCGCCGACAACGCCTGCAAGGGCCAGAACGGCTGCAAGGGCAAAGGCTGGAAGGAAATGTCCGAGAAGAGCTGCAAGGCCAAGGGTGGCACCGTCGCCGCCGGTGGCGCCGAAGAAAAGAAGTAAGCTGCTCGATTGACCGACGGCTGACGATCCGACCCGCTGGCTACGCCAACGGGCCGGCTTGTCAGCCGGGTCTCAAACGCTCTGAAATCTCTCCCTTTGGGAGAGGTCGCCGGCCGAAGGCCGGCGGGTGAGGGCACGGGCGCCGCTCGCCTAACCGCCCGTCTCGAACCCAGGATACAGAGTCATCCCACCGTCGATGTAGAGCGTGGCGCCGGTGATGTAGTCGGAGTCATCGGACGCCAGCCAGACGGCGGCGCGGCCCAGCTCGGACGGCTCGCCGATGCGCTTGTAGGGGATCAACGTCATCAACGCATTGTACGCCTCGCGCGTGCTCCAGGCTTCGTGGTTGATGGGCGTGCGGATGGCGCCGGGTGAAAGGCTGTTCACCCGAATCCGGTACGGCGCCACTTCCTGGGCGATCGACTTCATCATCATCATCACGCCGCCCTTCGACGCCGCGTAGTTCACGTGGCCGGCCCACGGAATGACGTCGTGAACCGAGCTGATGCAGATGATCTTGCCGGCCTCGCACGAGACGTCGCGCCGCACGCCTTGCTTGCGAAACGCCCGCACGGCTTCGCGCGCGCAGAGGAACTGGCCTTTCAAGTTCACGTTCATCACCAGGTCCCACGCTTCCAGCGACAGCTCGTGAAAGGGCGCGTCCTTCTGCAGGCCGGCGTTGTTCACCAGGATGTCCAGCGCGCCATAGGTCTCGACGGCGCGAGCGAACATCGCCTGCACCTCGGCCTCCTTGCTGACGTCGGCACGCACCGCGATCGCTTGCGAGCCGCAGCGGTGGATCTCGTCGACCACCTTCGCCGCCTCCTCCTCGCGCGACACATAGTTCACCACCACGTTGGCCCCGGCGTGGCCCAGGGCGACGGCGATGCCCTTGCCGATGCCGGAATTGGCGCCGGTGACGATGGCGGTCTGGCGCGGCAAGCTCTTGTTGATCGAACACGCCGGCTCGACCGCCTCCGGCAACCCCTGTTCGGCGTAATAGTCTTTCATCTCGGCTTCTCCCCTCTGCGCGGTGCTACGTCGATCGCTTCGCTTCGTTACGGCGCCGGCAGGGCGATGGAACGAACCGCCACCACCCGCCCGGTCGCTTCCAACGACAGGATGGCGTCTATTTCCACCGCTGACCAGGACAGCGCGGCCGGCTTGTCCAATGACACAGCGATTGGCCCCGCGGGCGCCGCGATCACCCGCGCCGGCGCCGACAGCGCGCGCACGACGGCCGCTTCTTCCAGCGTTTCGCCGCTGTTTTCGCCGCGCGTGACCGCCGTGCGGGCCGACCGCGCCGCCAGCGCCACCAACAACTGCAGCGGCTGGCGAAACGCCTCCGGCCCGCGCGGCGACAGACGCACGCTGACCGTGGCTTGATCGCCCTGCACCGCCGCCACGCCGTCGAGATCGATCGCCGCCGGTGCCCCCGCCGCCTTTTGGATCTCTTTCAACGCCACGTCGCGCCGCCGCCCCGAGAAATGAACCGCGCCGTCGACGATCATCTGCGGCGTGTAGAGACCTTGTAAACCGTCTTCGCCTTCCGGGCTGCGGAGGCGGCCGCGCTCGACATAACGGCGCTGCCGTTCGGTGAACCCGGGCGCGGCGAACGGATCCTTCCATCCCAGATCGTCCCAGTAGTCGACGTGAAAAGTCAGCGGCACCACCTTGGCCCGATCGAACCCCAGCCGCGGCAGCTCGCGCACGAACGCGTCCGCCGCCGGGCACGAACTGCACCCCTGCGACGTGAAGAGCTCGACCAGCACGGTGCGCCCACCGGCGGCCGGACGATCAACTGCGCCCGGCCCCGCGCCATGAGCGGCCGGCACGCACGCCGCGACGGCGCCCAGGCACAACGCCACCACCAACACCCACGCCGCCATTTTCACGCCGGCTCCGTCGCGGCCCGCGACGACGGCGATCGATCGGACGTTCGCGGGCCGCCGTCCCGCGCCGGCTTGTCATCCGCCAGGACCACCCGATCAAGCCGCAGCGCCTCGCCCACCGACCAGGCTTGGAAAGGACAGCCGCGCGGCGTGTGCGGCGCCTCGGCGTCGGCGATCTCGGAGACGTGGCCCAGGCCGGCCTGATCCAGATGGCGCAGGATCGGCTCCAGGAATTTTTCCCGCGCCATCCGCTTGGCCGCCGCGCCGCCGCCGTGCACGCGCAGATACGCTTCGACGAACGGACCGATGAGCCACGGCCAAACCGTACCCTGGTGGTACGCGCCGTCGCGCTGGACCACGCCGCCTTCATAGCGCGGGCAGTAACCGGGCTCGCCGGGCGCCAGCGAACGCAGCCCCAGCGGCGTCAGCAGCGACGCCGCCACGGTGTCCACCACGCGCTGGGCTCGCTCGCCCGAAAGCAAAGCCAGCGGCAAACCACCGACCGCCAGAATTTGATTCGGGCGCAGGCTGCCGTCGACGGCACCCGCCTGATGATCGACGTCGACCACGTCGAACAGGCAACCGCGCGCTTCGTTCCAGAAGCGCCGTTCAAAGCTGGCCCGCCCGCGCGCAAGCAACGCCGTCCAGCGCGGCGCCGACGGCGTCTGCAGCGCCACGCCCGCCGCCAGCGCGTTCAACCACAGCGCCTGCACCTCGACCGGCTTGCCGATGCGCGGGGTGATCACCTGGCCGTCGACGCGCGCATCCATCCAGGTCAGCTGCTGGCCCGAAACGCCCGCCGCCAGCAATCCGTCGTCGGTGGCGCCGATGTGAAAACGCGTCCCCGCGGCGTAGCCGAGGAGGATC
>DASXQB010000526.1:0-3459 GCA_036493295.1 Polyangia bacterium
ATGGTGGGCATGTCCGGTCTCCTCGGTTCGTTACGACTTCAGTTTGGATTGCGCATCTTCGAAATCTGACAGCCGCGGGCCGATCTGCACCGGCTCGGGTAGCTGGCCGACCAGCGGGTCCTGGGTCTTCATGCCGTTGCCGGTGACGCACACGACGATGGGGCCGTCGTCGCGGCCGATCTTGCCGTCGTTGATCAGGCGAATGGTGGCGCCCAGGGTCACGCCGCCGGCAGTCTCGGCGAAGATGCCTTCGGTCTCGGCCAGAAGGCGCATCGCCGCGATGATCTCCGGATCGTCGGGCTTGGCCGCCCAGCCGCCCGAACCGATGATGGTCTGGCGAGCGTAAAACCCGTCGGCCGGGTTGCCGATGGCCAGCGACTTGGCGATGCTGGTGGGCGTCTTCACCGGGCGGATCTGTTCGCGGTTCTCCAGCACCATGTCGACGATGGGCGAGCAGCCGGCCGCCTGCGCGCCGTGGATCTTCGCCTTGCGCGATCCGGGAGCCAGGAGTCCCAGCTTTTCGAATTCGGCGAAGGCCTTGCCGATCTTGGTGACCAGCGCGCCGCCGGCCATCGGGACCACCACGTGGGCGGGCGTCTTCCAGCCCAGCTGCTCGGCGATCTCGAAGCCGTAGCTCTTCGAACCCTCGCCGTAAAATGGTCGTAAATTCACGTTGACGAAACCCCAGCCGTACTTGCCGGCGATCTCCGAGCACAGCCGGTTGACGTCGTCGTAGGTGCCTTTGACGGCAAAGACGCGCGCGCCGTAGACGATCGTCCCCAGCACCTTGGCCGGCTCGAGATCGTACGGGATCAGAATCACCGCCGGCATCCCGGCGGCGGCGGCTTGGGCGGCTGTTGCATTGGCCAGGTTGCCAGTCGACGCGCAGGCCACCACATCAAGGCCGAACTCGCGCGCCTTGGACACGGCGACCGAGACCACGCGATCCTTGAACGACAGCGTCGGGTAGTTGACGGCGTCGTTCTTCACCCACAGCTCGCGCACGCCCAATTTTTTCGCCAGACGATCGGCGCGCAGCAGCGGCGTCATGCCGGTGGCCAGGCCCACGGCGGGGGGACCGTCCAGCGGCAAGAGCTCGGCGTATCGCCACATCGTCTTCGGCCGCGATTCAATGAGGGCGCGGGTCAGCACCTTGCCGATGGCGGCGTAGTCGTACGTTACCTCCAGCGGACCGAAGCAGAACTCGCAGACGTGAACCGGCGCCTTGGGGATCTGGTTACCGCATTCGCGGCATTGCAGCCCTTGAACGAACGATGCCTGCGCGTTGCTTCCTACCAATGCTGTGCTCATCGACGACCTCTTTTGCTCCCTGTTGCTCAGACCGGACAGCCGGCCTCCGGATAGTCCGCTGGATCCAGCCGACGAATGGGCGGGCTTTCCCCGCACACGCGGCACAGCGGATTGGGTTTGAACGTGACGGCGCGGGCGATCATGCCCAGCGAATCATACTGGATGAGGCGCCCGATGAAGGCGGGACTTTCGCCTCGACAAAGCCGCGCCGCTTCGGCTCCTTGCAGCGCGCCGACGACGCCGGGGACTGGACCGACGACGCCCGCTTCGGCGCACGACGGGCCGACGCCGAGCGGCGGCAGCTCTTCGAACAAGCAGCGGTAACAAGGATGGCCGCCCGCCGGCACGGTCAGCAATTGTCCGCCGGTGCCAACCGCCGCGCCATGGACCAGCGCCTTGCCCGCCAGCACCGCGGCGTCGTTGGCCACGAACTTGGTGGCGAAGTTGTCCGAGCCGTCGACGATCACGTGCCAGCCGGCGATCAACGCGGCGGCATTGCCGGCGTCGAAGCGCGCCACGTACGGGACGACCTCGGCGGCGGGGAAGCGTCGTTTCAGCGCCGCTGCCAGCGAGGGGGCCTTGAACTGTCCGACGGTGGCCACGCTGTGCAGGATCTGCCGGTGCAGGTTGCTGGCGTCGACCCGATCATCGTCGACGATGCCGATGCGCCGCACGCCGCCGGCTGCCGCCGCCAGCGCCGCCGGGCAGCCGAGGCCACCCGCGCCGACGATCAGCACGCTGCTGCCTGCGTTGTTGTTGGCGCTGCTCATTTTTCGAAGTACGCGTCCGAGCTGAAATAACGTTCGCCGGTGTCGCAGAGGATGGTCACCACGGTCTTACCTGGTCCCAGTTCCCGAGCCACGTCGAGGGCGATCTTCACCGACGCTCCAGCGGAGATTCCGACCAGCAGTCCCTCGCGGCGGGCCAGCTCCAGCTTGGTGCGCTGGGCGTCGATCTCCGAGATGGTGCGAATGTCGGTGATCACCGAGCGATCGAGGATCGCCGGGATGAAGCCGGCGCCGATGCCGTCGATGCGGTGTTCGCCGGCGGGGCCGCCGGACAGGACGGCGCTTTTCTCCGGCTCGACGGCGACGATGCGCACACCGGGAAAGCGCGCCCGCGCCACCTGGCCGACGCCGGTGATGGTGCCGCCGGTGCCCACGCCGTGCACGAACGCGTGCAGCGATCGCGTCCCCAATTGCGCCAGAATTTCCGGCGCGGTGGTGCGCCGGTGCGCTTCGACGTTGGCCGGGTTGTTGAATTGCTGGGGCATGAAGGCGCGCGGGTTCTGGCGACAGATCTCGTTCGCCTTCTCGACCGCGCCGCGCATCACCGCCGCCGCCGGCGTCAGGTGCACCTCGGCGCCGTACGCTTTCAAGAGCGCGCGGCGTTCCAGCGACATGTTGTCGGGCATGGTCAGGATCAACCGATAGCCCTTGGCCGCTGCCACCAGCGCCAGTCCCACGCCAGTGTTGCCCGAGGTCGGCTCGACGATCACCGATTCACCGGGACGCAGGCGGCCTTCGCGCTCGGCCGCTTCGATCATCGACAGGGCCACGCGATCCTTCAGCGAGCCGCCCGGGTTGAACTGCTCGCACTTGCAGAACACATCGGCCATCGACGCGTCGGTGAGATGGCGCAGCCTGACCAGGGGCGTTCCCCCGATCAATTCAAGCATGCTGCTGACCGCGATGGCCGGCATAAGGCGGCGGAGGATAGCACCTTGGGGGCGGCGGGGCGTCTTGTTTAATAGACGCATCGAACGGGCGCTTTATTTTTGTTGGTTGGTTGCGGTGCCTGGAGCGGCATCGCGTTGAGAGCGGCTCTGCTCGCTGCGGTTTGGGGGCGGGCGAGGACCGGGGGCTTGGTCGGCGGGGACGGTCGCCTTCGGATGGCTGCGCCATCCATGGCGCCCTCGAGCGCTTCGCTGGCAAGCGGCCGCGGACGGCCGCAGCGCTTCGCTAACGCCCCGCCGACCAAGCCCCCGGTCCTCACCCGCGCCGAGAAACCCTCCGCTCACTCCGCCTGCGGCGCTTCCGATCCGTTTCTCCAACCCAAATGTTGCGTCGAATGGATCCGAAAGGCGTCCTCATAGCAGAGCGAACGAAGGCACCTAGGCGCGGCGGGGCGTGGGGTGTGGGGGGGGGG
>DASXQB010000527.1:0-4818 GCA_036493295.1 Polyangia bacterium
CCAGGATCCTCAAGCGCCGATCGCGGCCGACGATGTTTATAGATGGCTGCCCGAAAGAGCGACGTCGTCTGTCGCTGCCAGCCATCCCCTCATGATCATGCTTCGACCTGACCGCGTTTGTTGTCTCCCCATGGAGAGATGCCTTATCGTGGTGCCGCGGAGGCGGTTGCCCGCAATCGATCCATGTCGAGCGCGAACAAACGATGGCTGCTCATCGCCGGCGCGGCGGCCGCGGTCGCCGCGATCGTCACGGTGGTCGCGAGACGCGCGCCGCCTGGTGGCCCCTCGCCCGGCGCTGTCGCCGGCGATGATCGTCGGTCGGCGCGCACGGATTTTCCCGGCAACAACGGCGGCGGTGGCGCGGGCAACAACGCCGCCGACGGCAACGCAGGCAATGGCGCCCGCGCCAACGCCGACACCCCGTCGCCCGCCAAGCAAGTGGAAAACGTCATGGCCCAGTGGCGCAGCGGCATTTTGGTCAAAGACGCCGACGCCGTCGTTGCCGCCGACGGGATCTTCCGTCAGGAGCCGAAAAAATTCCGCGAGGCCCTCATGACCCTGGCCGAGACCGACGGCGACGAACGCGTGCGGGCCTTTTCCACCCGGGTCCTGGGCAAGTTCATGGACCCAACGTGCGCCCCGCTGTTCATCCGCCTGCTGGACGACAAGAGCCAGTTCGTGCGCATGAACGCCGCCTGGGGCCTGGGCGAGCTGGCCACCACACCCGAAGGACGCGCCGCCGCCAAGCCGGCATTGCATTCGCTGCGCCGCCTGGCCAAGCGCGAGACGATCAAGGACACGCGCGAGGCGGCTTCGTTGGCAGCCGGGAGATTGATGTGACCTTCACTGACGACCCAGAAAGGATCGCCCGTGGCTGAAAAGAACGCCCGCAAGCCGGGACCGCCGGCCAAGAAAAAAAAGTGGGAGAGCCCGCGTATCAAGAGCGGACACCTGTTCGAATCAAACAGCCTGGCCTGCGGCAAGAACGGCCCGCAGATCGAACAGTGCACGCAAAACCCCGTCATGTCGTAAGTCGCCGCCGCCATGTCGCCCAAACGCACCACCGCCACCGAATTGCTTCTCTCCATTGGAGGCGTGGTCGGGCGTGTCTCGTTGAGCGCGGCGCCGAGCGCGTTCCTTGATCAGGTCGCCGCGCGCTATGACGCCTTTCGCTTGCCGCCCGCCGATTGGGTCGACCGCGCCTTCGCCCTGCGCCTGACGTTCGTTCCGGGTGTGGCCAATCGGCCGGCCGGGCGCACCGACGAAATGGCCGCCCTGCCGTTGACCATCAGCACCAGCGGGCGGGCGATCAAAGCCAGCCGCTGGGATTTCTCGTTCAAGCTGACGCCCGAGACTTTTCGCAAGCGCGCGCGCTGGGCGGGCACCGCCCGTTGCGAGATGAATCCGTTCGCCCTGGATTCGCTGCTGCGCGTGTTGTGGTCGACGTTTTTGTCGCTGGATGGCGGCGCCTTGATTCATTCGTGCGGCGTACGCCAAGGCGACGGCGCGCTGGTCTTCCCCGGCGTCAGTGAGGCCGGCAAGACCACGCTGGCGCGCAAGATGGATGATCCCGACGACGTTCTCAGCGACGAGATGGTCGCCTTGCGCAAGGGCGACGACGGCCAGTGGCGGGCGCACGGAACGCCGTTCTGGGGCGACTTTCAGCGCGGCGGCATCTCGCTGCGCAGCTGGCCGTTGCGCGGCGTGGGCTTTCTCAAGCAAGGCGAGGCGATCGGCGCTGCGCCGCTGACCTCGGCCGAGGCGACGCTGCGGCTGCTGGAATGCTTTGTCTGCTTTCAATCCGATGCCGAGACCGCGCGCCGCAACCTGGCCATCGCCGCCGGCCTGTGCGAATCGACCCGCTGCTTTGAAGTGCAGTCGCGCAAGGAAACCCCCGCAGCCGAGATCATGCGCCGGGTGCTCCCGCACGCCGGTGCCAACCAGGCCCGGCGATCCAAGCCGCAGACCACCCGCGAGATGATCTCCGAGTTCCGATCGTTCCTGAAAAAGAACAAGACGTACGCCTTCAAACCGCAGGGCAGCAGCATGCGGCCCTGGCTGAAGGCCGGCGATTCGCTGTTCATCCAGTCGGCCGGTGAAAGCGAGATCGGCGCCGGTGACATCCTGCTTTACTGGAGCCCGGGCGAAAATCCCGACGACGACAACCTGACCTGTCACCGCATGGTCGGCCGTTTGCCGGCGCTGGGCGGCGCCGCTGCCCGCATCGTCACCAAGGGTGATGCGGTCAGCAGCATCGAGCACTTCGAGAACGGCCGGCAGTCGGAGATCCTGGGCAAGGTGTCGGCGGTGGCGCGTGATGGAAAAACTTGGCCGATGCCGGGGCGCGTGGGCAGCCTGGCGCGGCTGTTCGGGTCGCTGGTGGCGATGCCGATCCTGAAAATGGCGGGGCGATGATGACGACCTTCGACGACAGCAGCTTGTGGCGGCGAGATCCGGCGTTGCCCTTTCAAGCGATGGATGAAGAGATCATCGTCGTCGACCCGGGGACCCGGCAGGTGCACCTGCTGAACGCCACGGCGGCCCGCATCTGGACCTTGCTGGCCAGCGCCCTGTCGCTGCCGGCGCTGGTGGCGACGCTGGAAGAAGAGTTCGAAGCACCGGCGCCGGAGTTGCGCACCGAGATCGAAGCGTTTCTCGCCGAGATGAGCGAAAAGCGTCTGTGCGCGCCCCAGCCGGCCGCGCCGTCGGAGCGTTGAAGGTGGGCGGCGCAGAGCGCGACGTCCCGCCGGTCGGCCGCTGCCGGGACGACGAACTTTGCGGCGTCGCCGACGGCCATCAACTGATCGGCCAGGTGCAATCCTGGGCCTACGCCAACATCGTCCCGCTGAACGCCAGCATCGAGACCACCCTGCGGTGCAACATCCGCTGCCAGCACTGTTACAACTTTGATCGCGACACCAAGAAAGATCTTTGCGCCGCCGACGCCGAACCCGAGCTGTCCGCCGGCGAGATCTTGAACGTGATGACCGACCTGCGGGCCGCCGGTTGTCTGTTCCTGTCGCTGACCGGCGGCGAGGTGCTGATGCACCCGGAGCTGTTCTCGTTTCTGGATCACGCCCGCGAGCTGAACCTGACCGTGCAGCTGCTGAGCAACGGGACGCTGCTGCGGCCAGGAATGGCCAAGCGCCTCAGCGGCTATCCCAACTTGCTGGGCGTCAGCGTCAGCATCTACGGCGCCACGCCGGCCGTGCATGACGGCATCACCCAGGTGGCCGGGTCGTGGCGACGAACCTGGGAGGGCGCCGAACGACTACGCGCGCTGGGCGTGGCGGTGCGGATGAAGCTGATCGTCATGCGCGGCAACGCCCACGAAGCGGCGGCCATGCGCGCCGCCGCCACCGAGCGCGGCTTCGCCTACCTGATGGATCTCACCATCACCGCGCGCCACGACGGCGACACCAGCAGCCTGGGCACGCGCGTGACGCTGCAACAACTGGAGGACCTGTACCGCGGGCCGCTGCGCGATCTGGCCGTCAAAGGTGCTCGCCCGGTGACGGAGGAAAGCTTCCCGTGCAACTGCGCGCGCGGCAATGTGGCCATCTCGGCGCGCGGCGACGTCTTTCCGTGTGTGTCGGTACCGATGGCGGCGGGCAACATCCGCCGGCAGCCGTTTGCCGCGATCTGGGCCGATTCACCCGTGTTCCAGCGCATCCGCGGGTTACACATCGCCGACTACGGGCAGTGCGCGCCCTGCCCGCACCAGGCGCATTGCGGGCGCGATCGCGGCGCCGCTTTCAACGCCAGCGGCAGCTACACCGGCGTCGACCCTTTCGTCTGCGCCACGGCCAAACTGGCTCACGCGCTGGCCGACGAAGCTCAGGGGCCCGCGGTCGAAGCGCCGTCGTCCGTGCGTTTGCGCGTCGCTCGCTAGGTGTTACGGGCCGCCAGCCGCGACGCCAGCGGCCCACGCCGTGACCTGTGCGCGCAGCACGGTCAGACTGACCGCGCCGCTGCCCAGCACCACGTCGTGAAACGCGCGCAGATCAAAGCGCGTCCCCAGCCGCGTTCGCGCCTCGTCTCGCAGCCGCAGGATCTCGCGCTGGCCGATCTTGTACGCCACCGCCTGCGCCGGCCAGCCGATGTAGCGATCAATCTCGTTGACGATGTTGTTGTCGGCCAGCGGCGTGTTGTCGCGCAGGTACTGGATGGCCCGCTCTCGGCTCCAGCCAAAGGCGTGCATGCCAGTGTCGACCACCAGGCGGCTGGCCCGCCAGGCATCAAAGCTGAGCATCCCCAGGCGCGCCAGCGGGCTGCCGTAAAGTCCCAGCTCGTCGGACAGGCGCTCGGCGTAGAGACCCCAGCCTTCGACGAAGGCGGTGACGCCCAGGTGCTTGCGAAACGTCGGCACATCCGGCAGCTCTTGCGCCAGGGCGATCTGAATGTGGTGGCCGGGGATCGATTCGTGAAAGGCCAGCACCTCGGCTTCAAAGCGCGGGCGCGTCGCCGGCTCGGACGTGTTCACGTAATACGTGCCCGGCCGCGTGCCGTCGGTGGCAGCCGGTTGGTAGTAGGCGATGGTGCTGTCGCGTTCTTCGTAGCCCTCGATGCGCTTGACCACGCACGGCGTGCGCGGTCGGTGGCCTAAGAATGACGGCTCGGCGGCGGCGGCGCGGGCCAGGGCGGCGCGCGCCGTCTCCTCGATCTCGGCGCGGGTGGAAAAATGCAGCGTCGGATCATCGCGCAGCCGGCGTTGAATGGTGGCGAAGTCGGTCGTGCCCAGCACCGCGCCGCCCAGACGTTCGGTCTCGGCGCGAATGCGCGCCACCTCGGTCAGCCCGAACTGGTGGATCTCGTCGG
>DASXQB010000528.1:0-12793 GCA_036493295.1 Polyangia bacterium
AGTCAACGTCAAGATCAGGATCGCCTGATCGGCGGGATTGACCTTCTGATAACGCGGCCGGTTGGGAAGATTGGGCGGCAGATCGCCGCCGGCGGCGTTGATGGCCGCTTGCACGTCGCGCGCAGCTGCTTCGACGTCGCGGTCCAGATCGAACTGCAACGTGATGTTGGTGGAACCAAGCGCGCTGGTCGACGTCATCTCGGTCAAGCCGGCGATGCGGCCGAACCGCCGTTCCAGCGGCGTGGCCACTGATGACGCCATGGTGTCGGGACTGGCGCCGGGCAGCGCCGCCGACACCGACACCGTCGGAAAATCCACCTTCGGCAACGGCGCCACCGGCAAGGTGAGGAACGCCGCCCCGCCCGCCAATAACACCGCCGCCGCCAGCAGCGACGTGGCCACCGGGCGGCGAATGAACGGCGCCGAGATGCCGGTGCGGCCGCTGCCCTCTGTTTCCGCGGCCTCGCCGTTCGCGTCAGCGCCTTCGCCTTCGCCTACGGGTGGCGGTGGCGGCTTCGGCGTCTCGTCGCTCACGATCCGCCGTCCCCTTCCGTCGCCGTCGCTACGGCCAGCGGCCGCCGCGCGCCGCGCTTGCGCTGCAGCCAGGCCGCCGCCCTTTCCATGTACAGATAGATGACCGGCGTGGTGAACAACGTCAGCACCTGCGACAGCAACAGGCCGCCGACGATGGTGATCCCCAGCGGCCGCCGCAACTCCGAACCGATGCCGCGACCCAAAGCCAGCGGCAGCCCACCCAGCAGGGCCGCCGCGGTGGTCATCATGATCGGACGAAAACGCAACAGACAGGCCTGGTGGATGGCCTCGCGCGGGCTCTTCTTCTGGTCGCGCTCGGCCTCCAGCGCAAAGTCGATCATCATGATGGCGTTCTTCTTGACGATCCCGATCAGCAAGATGATCCCGATGAGGGCGATGATCGAAAATTCCTCGCCGCAGATGATCAGCGCCAGGAACGCCCCCACCCCCGCCGACGGCAGCGTGCTGAGGATGGTGATCGGGTGGATGTAACTTTCGTAAAGAACGCCCAGCACGATGTAGACGGTGATCAGCGCCGCGAGGATCAACAGCGGTTCGCTGGTCAGCGAATCGCTGAAGGCGGCGGCGGCACCCTGGAAATCGCCGTGCAACCCCACCGGCGCGCCCAAACCGGCGAAGGCGTTGCCCACCACTTTCACTGCCTCACCCAGCGAGGCGCGACCGCCGACGTTGAAGGACAAAGTCACGGCCGGGAACTGTCCTTCGTGGGCGATGGACAGGGTGGTCTGCCGCTGCTCGTAGTGGGCAAACGATGACAGCGGCACGGCGGCGCCACTGAGGGTGTGCAAATAGATCTGATCCAGCGCCTGCGGATCTTGTTGAAAAGCAGGCGCCACTTCCAGAATCACTCGATACAGATTCAGCTGCGTGAAGATGGTGGACACCTGCCGCTGTCCGAAGGCGTCGTACAGCGTGTCGTCGATGGCCTGCGACGTGACGCCCAGCCGCGACGCCGTGTCGCGATCGACCACCAGCGACAGTTGCAAGCCGCCCGACTGTTGATCGCTGGCCACGTCGGTCAGCTCGGGCTGCTGGCGCAGGCGCTCCAGCAAGCGCGGCGCCCATTCGGCCAGCTCGGCCGGGTCGGCGTCTTCCAGGGTGTATTGATACTGCGTGCGGCTGATGCGGGTTTCGATCTGCAGATCCTGCACCGCCTGCAGGTAGACATCGACGCCGGCGATCTGGGTCAGCTTGGCGTTCAAGCGGTTGATGATCTCCTGCGCGCCGGCTTTGCGATCCTTGTGCGCCTTCAAGGTGATCGACAGCCGCCCGCTGTTCAGCGTGGGGTTGGTGCCATCGGCGCCGATGAACGACGACACGCTGGCCACGTCGGGATCGACGCGCACCAGGTCGGCGACGGCGCGCTGGCGCTCGCTCATGGCGTCGAAGGAAATGTCCGGCGGCGCTTCGGTCACGCCCAAAAGCAACCCGGTGTCCTGCTGCGGAAACAACCCCTTGGGCACGATCACCGCCAGTAACGCCGTGAACATCACCGTGGCCACCGTCGCCGCCAGCGTCAGGCCTTGGTGCGCGAACACCCACTGCAGGCCGCGGTCGTAGATGGCCACGGCGCGGGTCCACAGCTTCTCGGACACCCGGGCGACGGCGTTGGTCTTCTCTTCGCCCTTCTTTTGCGGCTTCAAGATGTGCGCGCACATCATCGCGGTCAGGGTCAGCGACACGAACGCCGAGGCGACGATGGCCGTGCTCAGGGTGACGGCGAACTCGCGAAACAGGCGCCCGATGATCCCGCCCATGAACAGCAATGGGATCAGCACCGCCACCAGCGACACGGTCAACGACATGATGGTGAAGCCGATCTGCTTTGATCCCTTCAGCGCCGCCTCCAGCGGCGGTTCGCCCTCTTCGATGTAGCGGGCGATGTTTTCGATCATCACGATGGCATCGTCGACCACGAACCCGGTCGAGATGGTCAGCGCCATCAGGGTCAGGTTGTTCAGGCTGTAACCCGCCAGCAGCATGATCCCGAACGTCGCCACCAGCGACAGCGGCACCGCCACGCCGGGAATGATCGTCGCCCGAAAGCTGTGCAGAAAAAGATAGATCACCGCCACCACCAACCCGATGGTCAAAAGCAGGGTGAACTGCACGTCGTCGACGGAGGCGCGCACGGTCTCGGTGCGGTCGCTGAGAACTTGCACGTCGATCCCGCGCGGCAGCGACGCCGAAAGCTGCGGCAGCAGCACCTTCACGCGTTCGGCGACTTCGATCAGGTTGGCGCCAGGCTGGCGCTGGACATTGACGATCACCGCGCGGTGCGCCCCTGCCCAGCCGGCCAGCTGGTCGTTCTCGACCCCGTCGACGATCTTGGCCACGTCGGCCAAGCGCACCGGCGAGCCGTCTTTGTAGGCGATGATCAACGGCGCGTAGCCAGCGGCTTCAACCAGCTGATCGTTCGCCGCGACGGTATAGTTCTGGCGTGGGCCGTCCAGGTTGCCCTTCGGCTGGTTGACGTTGGCCGCCGCTAGAATCGTCCGCACATCCTCCAGCGACAGGCCGCGCCCGGCCAGCGCCACTGGATCCACCTGCACACGCACCGCCGGCCGCTGGCCGCCGTTCAACGTCACCAGACCGACGCCCGACACCTGCGAAATCTTCTGGGCCAAAATCGAATCCGCATAATCGTCGACCTGCGACAGCGGCACGGTGTCCGAGCTGACGCTGAACGAAATCACCGGCACGTCGGCGGGGTTGCTCTTGCTGTACGTCGGCGGCGTGGGCAGCGTGCGCGGCAGCAGGTTCGACGACGCGTTGATGGCCGCCTGCACGTCTTGCTCGGCCGAATCGATGTCGCGGTCGAGATTGAACTGCAACGTGATCTGCGAGCTGGCCGCGCTGGACACCGACGTCAGCTGCGCCAGCGACGGGATCTGACCAAGCTGGCGTTCGAGAGGCGTGGTCACCGCCGACACCATCGTGTCCGCGCTGGCGCCCGGCAGCAGCGTCGACACGACGATGGTCGGGTAATCAACCTGCGGCAGCGCGGACACCGGCAACTGGCGATAGCCGACGAAGCCGGCGATGAGAACGCCCACCATCAACAGCGCCGTCCCCACCGGACGGCGAATGAAGGGGCCCGAGATGCTCATGGATGCCCGGCGCTGTTGCCCGCGGTGGTGCCTTCGGCGCTGGCCTGGCCGGCGCCCAGGGAGTTGCCGCTGCCGCTGGCGGCTCCGTCATTCATGCTCGCCGCGCCCGCGCGCCGGCGACCACCACCGTTGCCGCCAACGCCGTTCTTGTCGCCGCCGGCGCCGCCCGCACCGGCACCACCACCGCCGCCCGCGCGCGAGACCACCTTGGCCCCGGGCCGCAGCTGATTCTGCCCTTCGATCACCACCGCCTCGCCCGGTTGCAGGCCCTTGCTGATCAGCGCCTGGTCGCCTTGCAAAACGTCGACGGTGATCGGACGAACGACGGCCTTGTCATCGTCGCCGATGGTGTAAACGAACGTGCCCTGCGGCCCGCGTTGCACGGCGACACCAGGGATCACCAGCGCGCCCTTGCGCACCGCCAGCCGCATCCGCGCCTTGACGAATTGATTCGGCCACAACGCGTGCTGGGGCGCCGCTGGATTGGGGAAGATCGCCTTCAACCGGATGGTCGCCGTGCTCTGGTTGATCTGGTTGTCGACCACCTCCAGCTTGCCAGTGGCCAGCACCTGACCGCCGTCGCGGCTCAGCGCCTCGACGGTCAGCGCGCCCGTCGCCTGCGCCTGCGCCACGCGTGGCAGCTCGTCCTGCGACAGGGTGTACAGCACGGCGATGGGATCCAGCTGCGTCACCACCACGATGGCGTTGGCGTCGGCGGCGTGCACCACGTTGCCGGGATCGACCTGCCGCACGCCGGTGACGCCTTCGATGGGCGATTTGATGCGCGCGTAATCCAGCTGCAAGCGCGCGTTTTCGATCGTCGCCTCGTCGCCTTGCACGGCGCCTTGTAGCTGTTCGACCGTGGCGCGTTGGTCGTCGACCTGCTGCTGCGGGATCAGCTTCTCGGTGACCACCGCCTGATATCGTTCCAGGTCTCGCTGCGCGCCGTGGAACTGCGCCTGATCGCGGGCCAGCGCGGCCTGCCCCTGATGCAGCATGATCTCGAACGGGCGCGGATCGATCTCGGCCAGCAGCTCGCCGGCCTTCACGGTTTGCCCTTCGCGGAAGACCACCCGTTGCAGGCGTCCGTCGACCTGCGTGCGGACGTTCACTGTCTTGTACGCGGTGACCGAACCCAGCCCTTCCAGGGTGATGGGCACGTCGCGCGCCACCGCCTTGGCGGTCAGCACCGGCACCGGGCGATCGGCCGCGTTGCCGCGCGCGCCGCCTTTTGAACCCGCGCCCGCGCCTTGCCCTTGCGCCTGCACGCCGGTCGATTCTCCCGCCTTGCCTTTTTCGTGCGCGCGAAACACCAGCGCCACGATCACCACCGCAGCGACACCGATCGCGATCCACAAGCCACGTTTCGTCGAGCTCATCGAACCCCCAATGCGGCCAAAAGCTGCGCGCGCGCGCTGGCCAAGCTATAGCGTGCGGAAACTTCCTGCGCCTCCGCCGTCGTGTACGCCACCTGCGCGTCGGCCAGTTCGATGACGCTGCCCTGGCCGGTTCGATAACGTCCCTCGGCCAGGCGCAGCTGCTCGCGCGCGTTGGCCAGGGCCTCTTCGGCGCCGTCGATACTGGACTTGGCGGCCCGCACGGCCAGGCGGCCTTGCTCGACGTCGACGGTGACTTGCAAGCGAACGGCCTCCGCTTGCGCGGTCAGGGCAACCAGCGTGCCGTTGGCTTCGCGCACCTGGCCGGTGGTGAGACCGCCTTGCAAGATCGCCCACGACGCGTTGAGGCCGACAAACCAGTTCGGCGTCAGGTTGCTCAGGTGCACCCCGGCATCGGTCAGCCCCGCCGCCGCCGAGATGGCCGGCCCATAGTTCCCGCGAAAGGCAGCCACTTGAAGCTGCTGCGCGCGCGCCATTTGATCGGCGGCGGCCACTTCCGGTCGGGCGAGCAAGGCCCGGGCGGTCAGTTCGCGTACCGCCGCGTCTTCGCCATCGACGGCGGGCAGCGCGCTGTCGGTCAATTCGAACGGCTGGTTGCCGGGCAGCCCCATCGCCTGATCCAGCACCGCCAGCGCGGACGCCTCGGCGTTTTCGCCGGTTACCATCTGCACCTTGGCATTGGCCAGCGCCGTGCGGGCCGTGGCGAGATCGATCTCCGAGCGCATGCCGGCTTTGACGAAAGCCTGGATCTGGTCCAAGTGCTTCTGCTGATTGGTCACTGCTTCCTCGGCCACGCGGCGCAGATCGCGCTGCGCCCGGGCCTGAAAATACGCCCGCCGAACCGCCAGCAAAGCCTGCTCCTCGGTAGCCTGCGCAGTGGTGGCGGCAGCGTCGCGACTGACCGCCGCCGAACGCCAGCGATCGGCGGTGGCGTTGAAATCGTAGATCAGCTGCGAACCAGCCAGGCCGAAGCTCCAGTAATTAAAGTTGGGCGTCCAGATGATCGCGGGCGCCATCATGGTCGTCGGCGTCGCGCCCGGGCGCACGGCGAAGTTTCCGGTGGTGCGCTGATAGGCGCCAGTCGCCGTTACCTGTGGCAAATAGCCAGAGCGCGCTTCCTCGACCCGACCGGCGGCGGCCTCGGTCTGGCCGTTCGCCTGACGGATGCTGGGCTGGTGGCGAAGGGCGTTCTCTTCCGCCTGGGCCAGCGTCAGCGACGGACCGGACGGCGGCGCGACCGGTTTTTCTTCCGGCCCGGGCGGTGGCGCCAGCACTGGCGGTGGCAGAGGATCGGCGGCCATCAGCGCCGCCCAGGACAACAATGTGAAGACCAAGTTCATGGGCGAGTAACTTGCGCATGGGCAACAAGCAGGCCAGCCGCGCGCCGCAGAAACTGGCGCTCGATCGACCGCCGTCCTGTCGTGAAAGACGACACCTGTCGCGTTTGGTTGCAGCGGCAAGGGGTGAGACAGTCCTTTCGGCCAGGCCATGACGTCGGAACCCGTCTTGCTAGGAAAGCCTGTCGTGCGCATTCGCCGACCCATCGGCCACGGCTTGTTGACGGTGGCAGTGCTGGGCGTGATGACGTCCGGCCTGGCGGTGCTGGCGCTGTACCGGACCATCGCGGTGTCGAACACCCTGCGCCTGGACCACGCCCGCGATTCGAACACCGAAGAGCTGGCGCGCCTGGCCGCCGCCACACCCGACGCGGACGCGCCGCCCCCCAACATCATCGGCATGCGCGGCGGCGTGGCCGGCGACCCGGCGGTCATTGGCGCGCGCGTCCCGACCGCGTGGAGCGCGCCGATGATCGCGCTGGGGGCGCGAGCCCAGCAGCAGCAAACGCGCGTCGATCAAGAAGTGATGATCCCGGGCGCGCGCCTGGTGGCCAGCGTGCAGGCGATCGCCGGCGGCCGGCTGGCGTGGGTGGCGACGGCGGTGCGGCCGTCGCCGTACCTGCAAAGCTGGCGCATCCTGGTGGCCGCGCTGACCGTGTCGGCGATGTTGCTGGTGGCCAGCGCGCTGATCTCGCTGGTGACGTTGAAACGCGGCGCCGGCTCGCTGCAAGCGGCGACGCGGGCCCTGGCCAGTGATCTTCGCGCGCCGGTGCCGCGACCGCCGGTGCGCGAGCTGGCTGACATCGGCGATGGCATCGCCACCCTGGCTCGACATCTGGCCGAATCGCGACAGGCACAAGAACGCATGTCGCGCGATCTGGCGCGCCAGGAACGCCTGGCGGCGCTGGGCCGGGTGGTGGCGGGCGTGGCGCACGAGGTCCGCAACCCGCTGGCATCGATCAAGCTGCGTCTTGACCTGGCGGCGTCGCCCCCGTCGGCGGTGGGCGGCGGCTCGGCCACGGCGCCGCTGCTGTCGCCGCAAACCGCGTCCGCCATCGCCCACGCGTCGGCCGAAATTGCCCGCCTGGACGGTCTGGTCGCCGATCTATTGACGCTATCGGGGCGAGCGCTGGCCCGGCGGGCGCCCGTCGACATCGGAGGTCTGGCCCGCCGGCGCACCGAGGCGCTGGCGCCGTGGGCGGCGCTGCGCCAGGTGACGGTGCGGGTCAGCGACGAAGCGGGCGGCGGCGCGGTGACCAGCGGGGATGCCGATCGACTGGCCCGGGCGGTGGACAATCTCCTGCGCAACGCCGTCGAGGCCTCGCCCGACGGCGCCGCGGTTGACGTCAGCGTCGGCATCGACGGCGATCGCGTCCGTCTGCAGGTGAGCGATCACGGAGCCGGTTTTCCCGCCGGTCGCGCCGGTGAGTTGTTCGAACCGTTCTTCACCACCAAGCCGGACGGCACGGGCCTGGGCCTGGCCATCTCGCGCGCCATCGCCCAGGCGCACGACGGCGAGGTGTCCTACGGGCGCGACGGCGCCGTCACCCGCTTCGATCTCACCTTGCCCCGCGACGGCGCCGCGGACGCCGCGAAGGTCAGGGCCGGCGCATGAGCGCGGTGCTGATCATCGAAGACGAGGCGGGCCTGCGCCAAGGGCTCTGCGACGTCATCACGGCGATGGGTTTGCAGGCGGTGCCGGCCGCGGGGCTGGCCGAAGCGCGCCACGCCCTTGGCACCACCGCCGGTAAGGACAACGGGCGGACGGCGTTCGATTGCGTGCTGCTGGACATCCGCCTGCGCGACGGCGACGGCCTGGATTTTCTGCGCGAGCTGCGCGCCGGTCCGGCGCGCGACGTCCCGGTCATCGTCGCCACGGCGTACGGCGACAGCGAACGAACCATCCGGGCCATGCGCGACGGCGCGTTCGATTACCTGACCAAGCCGTTCGATCTTCCATCGCTGCGGGCGACGGTGGAACGCGCCATCAAGCAGCGGTCGTTGTTGCAAGCGGCGGCGCCGGCGTTGCCGCGCGATGATTCGCCGGCCAATCTGATCGGCACCAGCGCGGCGATGCTGGCGGTGTGGAAGTTGATCGGGCGCGCCGCCGCGTCCGACGCGCCGGTGCTGATCACCGGCGAGACCGGCACCGGCAAAGAGCTGGTGGCGCAAGCGGTCCATCGTTACTCGCCGCGGGCGGCGCAGCCGTTCGTGGCGGTGAATCTGGCCGCGCTGCCGCCGACGCTGATCGAAAGCGAGCTGTTCGGGCATGAACGCGGCGCTTTCACCGGGGCCAGCGCGCGCCGCAGCGGGCGTTTTGAGACCGCCGGCGACGGCACGCTGTTCCTGGACGAGATCGGCGATCTGGATCCGGCGCTGCAAACCAAGCTTTTGCGCGTGGTGCAAGAAGGTGGCTATGAACGGGTGGGTGGCAACGACCCGCAGGCAAGCCGCGCTCGGCTGGTCGCCGCCACCAACCGCGCGGTGCGCCCCGGCACGCCCGGGGCGGCGTTGCGCGAAGATCTTTATTATCGGCTGGCGGTGATCGAGATCGAGCTGCCGCCCTTGCGCGCCCGGCGCAGCGACATCCCGGTGCTGGTCGCGCACGCCTTGCGCGGCACGCCCGCGCGCGCGGTGTCCGAAGAGGCGATGGCGCAACTTTCGGCGTACGCCTGGCCCGGCAACGTGCGCGAGCTGTTTCACGTCTTGCAGCGCGCCGCCGTGTTGTGCGGCGGCGAGGTGATCGACGTGGTGAACCTGCCCGAATCGCTGCGCGGCGTACCCAACGCAGGCGGCGGTCGCGGCGAGGGTGGACACCGTGACGACACCGACGACGATCTTTCATTGCACGCCGCCATCACCCGCCTGGAGCGGCGTTTGATCACCCGCGCCCTGGAACGTTCCAAGGGCAATCGCTCGGCAGCGGCGCGCCTGCTGGGCATCGGCCGCCCGCTGCTGTACGCCAAGCTGGAAGAACACGGCCTGGGCACGCGCCCTGCCAGCAGCGGCGACAGTGGCGACGACGACGGCGCGTGAGTCCGCCTAAGCGATAACGTCGGTCAGAAGGCCGGGAAACATCGGGTCGCCGAAGTTGTCGACGGGATCGCCGCTGGCCTTGCGGCAACCGGCGGCGCTGACCACGGTGTTCAGCACCAGATTGTTGGCCGTGCCGGCCGGCATGACGACGTGAAGACCGGTGCGCAGATACCCGCCGCCGCTGCCGGCGATGACGTACGGGATGTTGTTGCTGCCGTGGGTGGGGCCGTCGTCCAGCGAGTTGGTCCACACGTTCACGCTGGCATCCAGCAGCGTGCCGCCGGTGGGCAGGGTGTACGCCGCCAGCTTGTCCAAGAGGCGCTTGAACATCCGGGCGTGAATCTGGTCGATGCCGTGGTGTATCTGCACGGCGTTGGCGATGAGGGTCCCGTTCTGCCCGTCCGAATTGTTGCGGTGAGAGACCGGGTGATACGCCGGTGCCAGCACGCCACCGACGGTGTAGCGCGTGTGATCGTTGGCGCCACCCACCTGCAGCGAAGCGCTTCGATAGCGGTCCGACGCGAAGGCAAAGGCGATCAGATCCATCTGCAGCAGCGCCGCCTGTTCGATGAAGGCGTCGTCTTCTTGCTTGCCGTTGATCATGCTGAGGGCGCCGCTGTCGACCATCGGGCCCGTCACGGTGGTCATGTTGATTTCCATGTCACGGATGCTGCTCAGATGCAGATCGATGCGGCGCCGGTCGTCCATGCTGAGGTCGGTGCGGGCCAACAGATCGTTCAATTCGCCGCGCACCAAATCGTTGACCGACTTGTCCTGGGCCAGCACCTTGGCCGCCATCGCCGGGTTGGTCTGCATCATCCCGGTCAGGCCGACCATGTCTTGATAGACATTGTACGGATTGCTCTCTCCGACCCGTGGGTTGCCTCCGCCCATCCCAAAGGAAAAGCAGTCGTCGCGGAACTGGTTCTTGCGGCCCACGTACAGCGTCAGCGGCGGCATGCCGCCGTTCATCGTGCGCGAGATGAAAAACTCTGCCGACTCCGAGGTGGGGTTCTGGTGCGGGTACACGCCGGTCACCGGCGCGCCGGT
Source organism: Polyangia bacterium (assembly GCA_036493295.1). Classification (GTDB taxonomy): domain Bacteria; phylum Myxococcota_A; class Polyangia; order Fen-1088; family Fen-1088; genus DATKEU01. The sequence goes on from DASXQB010000528.1 coordinate 10,486, forward strand.
CATCGCCGCCACCGGACCGCCGCCGTGCTGGAACGAATGCTTGAAGCTGGTGCCGCGCACGAAGATCAGCTTGCTGGCGTAATCGACCAGCTGGCTGGTGGCCTGATCGGCGTCAGCGCCCATCATCGCGGCGGCGCTGATGGGACCCATCGCCTTGGGCCAGAACAGGTCCGTCTCCGGCGGCGCGTTGGCCACCACGGCGGTGATCGGCCCGCCGCCGGTGCCGGCGTGCGGCCCTTGCACGAGACCGTTGTTCTGTAACATCCACGCCGAATAGATCTTTGCCGGTGCTGCCGCGCCGTTGGCGCGCCGCTGAAAGATGTCCAGGGCAGGCAAACCCACCGCCACGCCACCGGCCCCGCGGAGAAATCGGCGCCGGGTGAAGGTCTTTTTGCTTGTCATGATTGTGGTGCCGTTCTTCGTCGTATTGGCGTTCGTCTTGGCGTTGATTTTGGGGTTCATGGCCATCTCCTTACGGAGCCCGATTCAAGAAGGAGTCGGCGGTGACCAGCTTCAGGATCAAATCCTTGGCCGACAGGTTGATTCGGGACCGCGCGCCGGCCTGCGTGATCAGGCTGGCGTCTGCCGGCGTGGCGTTGGTGACCGCGCGTCCGTAGAGGTATTCGGCCCAGTGGCGCGCATAGCAGTCGTTGGCTTGCTGGCTGGGTCCGATCAACTTCATCAGCTCGACCGGGCCGTTGAACGAGACCGACTTTCCGTCCAGGTTGTACTGGCCGGTGGCGTCGATGGGCTGGCCATTCTCCGTCGTGCGATAGCGGGCATAGCCGTCCAGGGTTTCCAGCGCGAAGCCCAACGGGTTGATCAGCGTCGTGTGGCAGGTGTTGCAAGGCGCATCCTTCGTCATGGTGGTGATGCGCGTGCGGTTGGTGGTGTTCGGCGCCAGATCCGGCACCGGCGGGATGTTGGGGGGCGGCGCCGGGATGTCCACGCACAGGAAGTCAACCGCCATGCGGGCGCCACGCAGGATGAGGTTCGTGGTGGCGCCAGCGTCGGCGTAGAACGTCAGGAAGCCGGCCTGGGTCAAAAGACCCGCCCGTTGCGTGGGATCCAGATCGACGCGCGCGAACATGTCGGGCGATCCGGCCGGCGCTTTGGCGCCATAGACCTGGGCCACCTGGCTATTGGCGAAGGTGTACGGCGCAGTCAACAGCTCGCCGAAGCCTTTGTTCTGGTCATAGATGACGTTCTTCACGAACGACAGCGTCTCGGTTTTCATCGATGGGTTCAGATCGGTGGTGAACAAAGGCACCTGGGTCGCGTCCTTGGCGATCTGATCGTCGTTCTCCAGCTGCAGCAGCTGATAGTGAAAGTCTGAGACCATGGCCTGGCCGGGGGCGGCGGCGATCAATCGCTGGGCCTGCTGGCTGACGTTGTCGCGCGACTGCAGCATGCCCGCCGCCGCCGCGGTCAGCAGCGTGTCGTCCGGCGTCGAGTTGGTCAGGCTGTACGAAAGACGCTGAGCGATCTCGTAGTCGCTGAGGGGAATCATGCCATTTTTGACCGTGTCGCTGGTCTCGATCCGGTACAAGAAGTTGGGCGACTGGAAGAAGGCCCGCAGCACAATCTCCACGCCGTCGGCAAAGGCGTCGCCGCTGCCGATCAGCGTGGCGCCCTGGTTGAAGAGATCGGTGTACCGCTTGACGTCGGCGTCGCTGAACGGCCGGCGAAACACCCTCTGCCCGAAGGTCTTGATGAACCCGGACGCGCGCGTCGTCGGATCAGAAGCCGCTGGCGCCACCACCAGGATCAGCTGCGCGTCGCGCGACACCTTGCTGGCCACCTGGAGAGCCGCGCGCTTGTAGCCGGCCCACTGGTTGGTGTCGATCTCCAGAACGCTGCCGTTGGTGTCGAACGACGTCTGCAGCGACTCCTGGACGAAGGCGCTGGAGTATCCAAGCGGCGCCGACAAACGCAGCAGATCCTGGACGCTGTTCTCCCACTGTTTGGTGTTCAAACGAACCAACCGCGACGACGGTGCCGGCAAGCCGACGATGGGCCCGCTGACGTCGACCACCGACGTGCCGCCGTTCCCTGAAGTGGTCCCACCACCTGAACCGGTGTTGTTGCCACCGCCGCTATTTCCGCTGCCGCTTCCCATTGACGGTCCGTTGCCCACCGCACCAGAGCACGCGGCCAGAAGCAACGCAGGCAATGTCAGGAAGAGGATCGTTTTCGGTCGGGTAAAGTCACTGAAGACTTTCATCACTGGCTCCCTTACGGCGCGAAAAGCGCGCGCAGCGCAGACACTCACTAAAGAAGAGAACCGCGCGGCGGTCGCCGCGGCTCA
>DASXQB010000529.1:0-10280 GCA_036493295.1 Polyangia bacterium
CGACGGCGTAGGTGCACAGCTCGGCGGCCGGCTTCCAGGGCATGCGGGCCTCTTCCATCCGCGCCAGCAAGCGATTGACATCATTTTGAAAGTCGATGTCGGAACGAATGTCACCCGGCTGAGTCAAGGAGCGGCGCACGCCAGGAGCGGCGACCATGCGCACACTGTCAGTCTTTGCCGAAGCGCTCACGGTCTCTGGATAAAGCATGATTTGCGCCAGAAACTCTTCGGCTGCCCGCGCGCTACGTTGCGTGGCGTGGCGTGTGGGTTTGCGCGCCGAAACCCCCATCCGCCCAAACCCGCCCGGGAACCCGCTGTGGCAAAAAAACGTCGGCGGAACTTAGGTTGTGTGACGTTTGAGTGATGGCTACGATTGTCTAATGGGACTTATGTATTCGGTCGCACGCTTAACTTGGGTTGTCTGCCTGGCGTTGGCCCTCGGGTCGTGTGGGCAGCGGACCAACCCCGCCTATGTCGGTGCAGCACCCGTCGACAGTGGCAGCGGCGATCTGGGCCCAACCATCGACGGCCAGGGCGACGGCGGCAGCAGCCGTGGCTGTTCGTTGCCCCTCCTGATGTGTGGCAGTGATTGCATCGACCAGCAATCCAGCAGCGCCCATTGCGGCGCCTGTGACACCGTCTGCTCCCCCGACAAGATCTGTTCACAGGGATCGTGCGTGTGCGATGCCACGCAAACACTTTGCGATGGCGTCTGCGTCGACACCCTGAAGAGCACTATGTACTGCGGTGATTGCACCAACCGCTGCATGGACGGAGAGGTCTGCTACCAAGGGATGTGCGCCAAGGATTGCACCGCGCCGCTGACCAATTGCTCGAACAGTTGTGTGGACATTCAATCCGACGGCGCCAACTGCGGCACCTGCGCCACGGCCTGCCCCACCTCGATGGAGTGCGCCGACGGAACTTGCGCGTGTTCGATGGGGCTGACCAACTGCAGCGACCACTGCCTGGACCTGCAGACCAACAAGAACAACTGCGGTGCCTGCGGCACGGTGTGTCCGACCAGCCAGCAGTGCATGCAAGGCAAATGCACCACCAAATGCGCGACGGGCATCACCAATTGCTCTAATGTTTGCGTGGACACGAAATCCAACGTCAACAACTGCGGCGCCTGCGGCGTGGTCTGCACCGGCGGCGCGATCTGCACCAACGGCGCCTGCGCCTGCCCAGCAGGCCGTTTGCGTTGCGGAGGGATTTGCGTCGATCCCACCACTGATCACGCAAACTGCGGCGCCTGCGCACGGTCGTGCCCCAGCACCCAGGTCTGTTTTCAGAGCAGCTGCCAGCCGATCTGCAAGCAGGGTTCGGGACTGACCTTGTGTGGCGGCTCTTGTGTCGACCTGACGACGAGCAGCCAGAACTGCGGCGGTTGTGGCGTGGTCTGCTCGGGTGGCACGTCCTGCGTAGCTGGCGTCTGCACCTGCCCGACCGACACCAAGAAGTGCGGCGGAAATCAGTGCGTCAGCATTGTCAGCAATCAGACCAACTGCGGTGACTGCGGCGTCGTTTGCGGCAGCGGGACAGTTTGCGCGGGCAAGACCTGCGTCCTAAAATGTGACGGTAACTTCACCGCGTGTGGCAACGCCTGCGTCGACACGAGCAGCGACGCCGACAACTGCGGCGGCTGTGGCTTGACCTGCTCGCGCGATCAAACCTGTCAAAGCGGGAAGTGTCGCTGCAATCAGGATTTGATGGCTTGTGGGAACGCCTGCGTCGACATCCGAACAGATCCCGTGAACTGCGGCAGCTGCGGCAACGTCTGCTTGCTTCGCCTGGGATGTTTCAACGGCCACTGTCTGACAATAAGCGGGAACCAATAGTCTCTCACTTTTGGGGACGCGGCTCTCTTGGCCGCACAATGATCAATGTCCTTGGCCCGCAGTTTACATACGTAAACGCGGATAGGACTGTGATGTTGACTCGACTGATGGAGACAGTTATCTCCGAGGCATGACGAATTGCAGCGTGTGTCCTTCCCGAAGAGTATCCAAGATCTCAAAGCTCGCGCGACATGTGACCTGGATTGAATTGAGTGTCGCCGGCCTAATGATTGTGGCGGTGCCGCGACCAGCGGCGGCCCAGGCGCGCTATGCCATCACCGACCTCGGCGGTTTCGGGTCAGGAACCGGTGTTCGGCCAAGCGCCATCAATAACGCCGGACAGGTGGCCGGCGACTACGACGTGACACCAACCCTGGCTCACGCTTTCGTGTGGACCAATGGCGCGGCCAATGACCTCGGCACAATTCCAGGGACCGGCAACACCAGCATCGCCACTGCGATCAATGACGCCGGTCAGATCGCTGGCACGTCGATGACCCCCGGCGGCGGATCAAAAGCGGTGCGCTGGACCAACGGCGCCCTGACCATCCTGGACAACTCGGCCACAGGCTCCCAAGCGTCGGGAATGAATGCCGCCGGAGAAGTGGTCGGCTCTCTTGGCGGCAAGGCGGCGCTGTGGCCGCAGCCCGGCACGGTGACGATTTTGGGGATCAATAACAACAGCAGCAACACCTTCGCCAGCGGCATCAATGCTGTTGGTCAAATCGTGGGAAGCTATTTCGTGCCGGAACCACTCAACAGCCGAGGTCCTCGCGCGTTCATCGCGGAGAACGGCAGTTGGTTTTCCTTGTCCACCAACAACAACACTGTGAGGGCGGACGCCGTGGCGGCCGCCATCAGCATCAACGGCCTTGTCGCTGGAACGGCAGTTGCTGCCGATGGCTCGGGAACGGCAGTGGTCTGGAACCAGGGGAACCAGATTGAGGAACTTGGCGGCCCGTGCCAGCCAGCAAATTTTGGTCTCAATGCTATCAACGCCACCGGGCAGTTGGTGGGGACCAGCTGTGTCGGGGTCGGCAGCCAACCTTATCTGGACACGTACGGACCAACGCTTGCCAACTTGAATTCTCTCATTCCCCCGGGCACAGGATGGATTCTTTCCAAAGCCACGGGAATTAACGATCTCGGGCAGATAACCGGGATTGGACTCAAAGACAATACGCAGAAAGGATTCGTGTTGACGCCGCTGTTTCACGCCAACATCAACTTTCAGCCCGCGACCAGTCCGGTGCCAGTAGGCTACGTAGCTGATACGGGCGCCGTGTTCGGCACGCGCGGTAACGGTTTCTCTTACGGCTGGAACGTTTCCAACACCGTGAATACGCGGGATCGGAATGCAGCACAGTCGCCCGATCAGCGCTACGACACTTTGGCCCATATGCAGAACGGCACCGGTGGGACGCGCTGGGAGATCGCCGTCCCGAACGGAACCTATTTGGTTCACTTGGTCGCTGGCGATCCTGCCGCCTTCGATTCCCAGTACGCGTTCAACATCGAGAATGTGTCCTTCGCTTGGGGAATTCCCAATACCTTTGGAATTCCCAATCCCACCGAGCCGTGGTTCGAAGCCACCAACAAGATCGTGGTTTCCGACGGTCGTCTCACCATCACCAACACCACCTGGTCGAAGAACAATAAAATCTCGTTCATCGATATCATTGGCATCTGATTGATGGCGGCCGACCGTGATCCGCGGCCGGCCGCTACTGCGATTGGGTCTGCGTCTTTTCGGTGGCGCCGGCCGCCACTGCGGGCTGTCCGGACATTCCCCGTTGCACGGCCTGGCAGGTCAGCGAGGTTTGGTCGACGATGTGGGTCAGCAGCTCGTGGATCGACGTGGGCGGCGATTGCTTTTGCTGGGCGTCCAGCCAGTGATCAAGCGCCTGCAGCCGTTCCACCGCGCCGCCGTCGGCGCAGGCGTCGCTGGCGGGCCAGATCCGTTGGGCCATGGCCAGCGCTGAGCGCAGGCAATAGCGCAGCGAGCGCGGAAAGCGATTCTCGAAGATCAAGAACGACACCACCGCCGCCCGCGAGACGCGGCCCTGGTGCTGGCGCATGAAGGCGTCGAACCCCGAGCAGGCCCGCAGCAGCGACAGCCACAGCGCGGTCTGCACGATCTGGTGTTCGTCCTGGTGCTCGCCGCCGGCCGGCGAGCCGCCCATCATGTGGTGGTGCATGTCCAGGATGCGCGCGGTCTGGCCCAGGCGTTCCAGCAGCACGCCCAGCCACAAGAAATCCATCGGCGTGTCGTGCAGCATCGTGCTGCGCACCAGGCCCAGGCAAAGCTGGGTGGCCTTGCGGACGTTGCGATAAAGCCCGTCGCGATCCTGCTTGAATTGTGTGCTGGCCTCTTCCCCGACGAACCACAGGAACAGTTCGTTGGTGGCCTGCCAGATGTCGCTGCTTAAGACCTCGCGGATGGAGCGGGCGCCCTCGCGCGCCGCGCGCACGGAGTTGCGCACCGACACCGGGTTCTCCAGCGCCCAGGTCATGTACTGCTGCACCACCTCGCCGTGGCCGGCGGCGTCCACCCCGAAGCGTTCGGTGAAGTCTTCGTACTGCCCCGACACCGTCACCAGCGGCCGCCAGCACTGCAGCGCCGACAGATCACCGTCGAAGGCCAGCGCGCGCGTCACCTGTAACAGGCGCGCGGTGCTCTCGGCGCGATCCAGGTAACGGCCGACCCAGAAGCAGTGATCGGCCACGCGAGAGATCATGCCACCTCCGCCTGGGCCGCCTGCACCCAGGTATCTTTTGATCCGCCACCCTGGCTGGAATTGACCACGTATGAACCGGCCCGCAGCGCCACACGCGTCAACCCGCCGGGAAGGACCCACGACCCGGTGCGGCTGGTTAAGACGAACGGACGCAAATCGACCCGGCGCGGTTCGATGCAACGGCGTTCGGCAATCCACGTCGGGCAGGTCGACAGTTCGATGCGTGGCTGGGCGATGTAACGGCGCGGATCGGCCAGGATGCGCTGGCGAAAATCGTCGCGCTCGGCAGCCGTCGACTGCGGGCCCATCAACATGCCGTAGCCGCCCGCCTCGTCGACCGCCTTCACCACCAGCTTGTCCAGATTTTCCAGGACGTACTGGCGATCCTCGCGCTTGGCGCAGACATACGTCGACACCTGTTTCAGCAGCGGCTCTTCGCTGAGGTAAAAACGGATCAGGTCGGGCACGAAGGCATAGATGGCCTTGTCGTCGGCTACGCCGTTGCCGGGCGCGTTGGCCAGGGCCACGTTGCCGGCGGCGTAGGCGCGCATCACCCCGGGCACGCCCAGCAGACTGTCCGGGCGGAAGAACTCTGGATCCAGGTAGGCGTCGTCGGTGCGGCGATAGATGACGCTGACCCGCCGCGGGCCTTTGGTGGTGCGCACGAAGACCTCGTCGCCGTGAACAAAAAGATCCGACGCCTCGACCAGCTCGAGGCCCATCGATCGGGCCAGGAAGCTGTGTTCGAAGTACGCCGAGTTCAACGGCCCGGGCGTGAGCACCACGATGGTCGAATCCTCGGGATCGTGCGGCGACACCGAACGCAAGGTATCAGCCAGGTGCAACGGGTAATCGTCCACCCGCCGCACGCCGATGTGTTCCATGGCGTGCTGGAACACGCGCTTGGTGACCAGGCGATTTTCCAGAACGTACGACACGCCCGACGGCGTGCGCAGGTTGTCTTCCAGAACCCGCATGGTGCCGTCCGGATCGCGAATCAGATCGATGCCGGCGATGTGGAGGCGCACGCCGCCCGGCGGACGCAGTCCGTGGATCTTGGGCAGAAACTGGGTCGAACGATGGACCAACTCGCCGGGGATGACGCTTTCTTTCAAGGCGCGCTGCGCGCCGTAGACGTCGTCCAGGAACATCTCCAGCGCCTTCAGCCGCTGCACCAGGCCCCGCTCGACGTCGACCCATTCGTCGGCGCCGATCACCCTCGGCACCAGGCACACCGGCATCACCTTCTCGGCGCCGCGCTGATCGGAGTAAACGGAGAACGTCACGCCTTGCTGTGACAGCGCCAGCTCGGCCAGGGCCTGGCAGCGGGCAAAGGCTTCAGCGCTTAGCCCGGCGAGCAAGCTGGCGGCGATGGCGCCGTGCTCTCGCGGTCGCCCGCTGGCGTCAACGAGCTCGTCGTAGGTTCCTTCCGGAGGTCGATAGCCTTCGAGGAGCAGCGAGCGCTGCTGGTCGGCCAACACCGCGCAAATTTACGGCACAACCCCGCCTTCGGTCCATGACGATTGCACCCGTTACGCAAACAAGACCCCGTCGAAACGTCGCGTTTACGTGTTGCTTCTCATCGTCGTTGCTGCGTTGGGTTGCCGCGTTGGTTGCTGCGTTCGCCGCGCGGTTAGTCTAACGTATAGGTGAATCACTGATGCCTGGCCCTCCTTCGTCCACGCTGGCCAACGTTCTGGACTTTGACAGCGGGCTTTCTCGTCAGTATTCGCCGTCGGGGCGCTCGTTCGACGAGATGATCGACGCCCATGGCGCCGTCCGCCCGCACTGGGCGCGCTTCGTGGAACGGCTTGAGGGATTGGGACCGGTCGAGCTGCGCGCGCGCTGGGACCAGGCCCAGCAGCTGATTCACGATAACGGCGTCAGCTTCAACGTCTACGGCGATGCGCAGGGCATGGAGCGGCCGTGGCAGCTTTCCCCCATCCCGGTGGTGATCGCGCCCGACGAATTCGCCGCCGTCGCCGCCGGGCTGGAACAACGCGCGCACTTGCTGGACCGCCTGCTGGCCGACATCTACGGACCGCAGCGCTGTCTGGTCGAAGGCTGGCTGCCGCCCGAGCTGGTGCTGGGCCACCCGGGATTTCTGCGCGCCTGCCACGGCGTGCAACCGCCGCAAGGAAGGTTCCTGCATTTTTACGCCGGCGATCTGGTGCGCGCGCCGGCTGGCCAGTTTCACGTCCTCACCGATCGCACACAGGCCCCATCGGGCGCCGGCTACGCCCTGGAAAACCGCATCATCATCGCCCGCGTCTTCCCCGACGTGTTTCGCGACTGCAACGTGCAGCGGCTGGCCCTGTTCTTTCGCTCCATGCGCCAGATGCTGGCGGCGCTGGCCCCGAACAATCGCGAGAACCCGCGCATCGTCCTGCTCAGCCCGGGGCCGTACAACGCCACTTATTTTGAACAGGCGTTCCTGGCGCAATATCTCGGTTACATGCTGGTCGACGGCGCCGATCTCACGGTGCGCGACGGGCGCGTGTTCTTGAAGACGCTGGGCGGCCTGCACCAGGTCGACGTGATCCTGCGGCGCCTCAACGACGAGTTCTGTGATCCGCTGGAGCTGCGCGCCGATTCAACCCTGGGCATTCCGGGCCTCACCCAGGCGGTGCGCGACGGCAACGTGGCGGTGGCGAACGCGCTCGGCGCGGGCGTCCTGCAGATGCCGGCGCTGGTGCCGTTTCTGCCGGCCATCTGTCGCGGGCTTTTGGGCGAAGACTTGATGATGCCGTCGGTGCCGTCGTGGTGGTGCGGGGATCCGGCGGCGCTTTCCCACGTGCGCGCCAACCTCGATCACCTGGTGATCAAACAGGCGTACGCGTCGGCAGGGAATTATGGCCAGACGGTCTTTGGCGAAGCGTTGAGTGCCGACCAGCGCGACGAGCTGCTGGCCCGGATGGCGGCTGCGCCGGCGCGCTTCGTGGCGCAGGAACGCATCTTCCCGTCGACGACGCCCCTGATGAACGGCGACCAGTTGATCCCGCGCCAGATGATCATGCGCAGCTTTCTGGTCGGCCGCGGCGATGACGACGGGTATGACGTCATGCCGGGCGCGCTGAGCTTGATCGCCGGCGGTCCCGACGAGGACGAGATCTCCATGCAGGCCGGGGCCGGCAGCAAGGACACCTGGGTGGTCAGCGGCGGCCCGGTCAGCACGTTCAGCCTGCTGCCGCCGTCCAGCCAGCCGATCGCGCTTTCCCGCGGCGGCGGCGATCTGCCCAGCCGCGTGGCCGACAATCTTTTCTGGCTGGGGCGATACGCCGAGCGCGCCGAGGCCATCGCTCGCCTGGCGCGCACCATCTGTCTGCGGTTGTCCGAACAGACCGATCCGCGCCTGGTCGAAGGCTCCGAGCTGACGCCCTTGCTGGTCGCGCTTTACATGCAGACGCACGCCACGCTGAACGCCCCGCCGCCGTCGACGACGCCGCTGCCACCCGAGGAACGGCTGTTCGACGCCATCTTCGACGGCGAGCACGCCGGGACTCTGCGCGCCACCATCCGATCGACGCATCGGGTGGCGGGAGTCATTCGCGATCGCATCTCGGCCGACACCTGGCGCGTGCTGACCGCGCTGGATCAGGAGATCCGCGAGGTCGATCGCGGCGCCGGCAGCTACCACGTTTCGGGGCTGGCCCGTTTGCTCGATCGCCTGGTGATGAATCTGGCCGCGCTGTCCGGGATGGTGATGGAGAGCATGACCCGCGGACAGGCCTGGCGATTTCTGGACATGGGCCGGCGCCTGGAACGCGCCATCAACGTCGTCTTCCTGATGCGCGCGGCGCTGACCACCAACATCGAACGCGAAGGCCCGCTGCTGGAGGCGGTGCTGGAAGTGGCGGACAGCAGCATCACCTACCGGCGGCGATACCTGGCCAGCCTGCACGTCACGCCGGTGATCGACATGCTGCTGGCCGACGAGACCAACCCGCGCGCGGTCGCCTATCAATTGAGCGCGCTGGCCACGCACATGAGCCACCTTCCCGGGCAAGCGCGGGCCGGCGCCGGCGGCGAGGAGCGCATCGTGGCGGTGGGGATCGATCGGGTGCGCTCCGCCGATCTGATGGCGCTGGGCGCGGCCGACAGCCACGGCCAGCGGCCCCAGCTAGCGGCGCTGCTGGAACAGATGGGCCGCGATCTGCCGCGGCTGTCAGACCTGCTGTCCGCCAGCTATCTCAGCCACGCGGCGGTGTCGCGGCAGCTGGCCGAAGACGCCGGCGACGGAGGAGCGCGACGGTGATCTACCGCGTCGTTCACGTCACCGAGTATCAATACGCCGAGCCGGTCTCGACGTCGCACCATCAATTGTTCTTGGCGCCGCGTCCGGCGTTGAACCAGACCACCGATGCCGAGTCCATCACCATCACCCCGCAGCCGGTGGCCTGGCGCGAGCGCGTCGATTACTTCGGCAACCGCTGCACGCACATCGAGATGCAGGCGCCTCACCGGCAGCTCCACGTGGAATCGCGCTTCAACGTCGACGTGCGGGCGCCGGCGGCGCCGCCGTCGTCGTCGCCGGCCTGGGAAGAGGTGCGCGAATCGCTGAAGCGCCCACGCACGCCTGCGCTGCTGGACGCCTGCGGGTTCAGCTTCGAATCGCCGCAGGTCCAGCTTTTGCCGCAGGCGCGCGCCTACGCGCAGGAATCCTTCGCCCCCGGCCGACCGCTGATCGAGGCGCTGCTGGATCTCACCGGACGCATCCACGGCGAGTTCAAGTACGACAGCCACGCCACCACCGTCTCCACGCCGGTGGCGCAGGTGATGAGCCACCGGCGCGGCGTGTGCCAGGACTTTGCCCATCTGCAGATCGCCTGCTTGCGCGCGCTGGGTTTGGCCGCCCGCTATGTCAGCGGGTATCTGATGACCACGCCGCCGCCGGGTCGCCCGCGCCTGGTGGGCGCCGACGCCTCGCACGCTTGGCTATCGGTCTACAACTCGCACGGCGGGTGGATCGACGTCGATCCCACCAACAACGTCATCCCCAGCGATCACCACATCACCGTCGCCTGGGGCCGCGACTTCAGCGACGTGACGCCGATGCGCGGCGTGATCCTGGGCGGCGGCGCTCACGACGTCCGCGTGGCCGTCGACGTGGTGCCGGCGACAACGGGCGAGACCGCGACGGTGCCATCGTGATCGGATCGCGCAACCGACTTGGTTTGCTGGCTCTCTCGCTCCTGGGCACGCTTGGGCTGGGCGGTTGCGACGAACATGGCTGCACGTTGATCGGTTCCCTCAACGGATTGTTGATCACCTTCGATGACTCCTTCACCGTCGGCAAGACCTTCGACGTCACCATCAGCGAGGTGACCCAGACGCCGGAGATCGTGCCGGTGATGAACTGCACGCTTACCCCGCCGGATATCGCCTGCGCGTCCGGCCTTTTTCACGCCGAGCAGTTCGGCGGCGTGGTCATCGCTGACGACAAGCCTTCGCGCCTGGACATCGCGGTCTCGTCGAACGGCATGAAGCTCGCCGAGAAACAATTCGACGTGGTCTTCACCACCAAGGAACCGAACGGCCCCGGCTGCGGGACGGCCACCAGCGCCACCGTGACGATGAGCTTGAAGTAACCGGCGCTCGTCACTTCTGGTAGAGGTGAATGTTCTTGTAGTGGTCTTTGCAGATCGAGCTCGTGCAAGTGTAGACGCCGTTCTTGAAGTAATTGACGCCGTCGCCGCGCGGA
>DASXQB010000530.1:0-6504 GCA_036493295.1 Polyangia bacterium
ATGACAGGCCGCCCGACGAGTTCTGGCAGACAGAGTAGGCGGCGCAAGGCGTGGAGGTGCTGCTGCAGGTGTTGCTGCCGTAGGTGCATTTATAGACGGCCGAACAGGCGCTGACCGGGTTACAGGCGTTGTGGGTGACGACGCAGGTGCCGGAGGTCGAGGCGGGACAGTCACTGCTGGTGAAGCAGGCGGCGTACAAGCAGTTCTGGTTGCTGCCGTTGCAAGTGAGTTGGTTGCACGCGCCGGGCAGGACCGCGCAGTCGGCGTTCGTGCCGCACGACTGCGCGTCCACCTTGCAGGTGGCGTCCACCGCGCAGTCATCGTCGGAGTAACAGCCCTTGCCGCTTTGGGCGCAGACGCCCAGCGCGCCGCCGCCCCGGCAGTTGTTGCCGTCGTCGCAGTCGACGCCAACCTCGTCAGACGTGTCGAAGCTGCCGCCCGGCACGCCGGTCAGCGAGCCCGAGGTGTCCAGCAGCACCAGGATGTTCGGCTTGTGGATCTGGCGGGCGATCAGCGACAGCGGGTTCACGCGCGCCTCGGCGGCGCGCTCGCCGACCACGCCGCGGGGCAGGCCGGGCAGATCCAGCGGCGCCACCAATCCCACGTAATAGGCCAGAGCTGTACACAGCGAGACGCGGGCGAACCAGCGACGGGACGTCATGACGCACTTCCAGGCGAGCCATGGAAGCGGACCTGACGGGGCGGGGCTGCCGGCTCAATTGGCAACCAGCCCTCCGATCGTGTTGCTGTTGTCGTCGCAACCATCCTTGCCGAAATTGCACAGCACCGGCGAGTAAGTGGCGCTGCCGGCCTGGTCGATACCGGCCGGCAGCGGGCCCATCACCGCTTCGATGATTACCGTGGTGCGGTTGTCGGGGGCCAGTCCCCGCGCGCGCACCACCACCGTGCCGTTGCTGTCGGTGGTGTAATTGCCCAACCGGCATTCGCCGGTGTCGTTGCGAATCCAGACCGTATAGCTGCCCATCACCAGCGTGCGTGGCGCGTTCACCGTTCCGGCGGTGCGCCCGAACGACGCCGGCGGGTAGACGATGCTGCGCACCGGCGTGGTGCCGTCGATCAGGATCGCGCCGGCACCGACCGGGTTGCCGTTGCCGTCCAGGCTGGTCGGAACGTCGTCCTCCGGATTGCCGGTGGCCTTCAGCATGTTGCTGACCAGCGTGGGGGCGGTGGCGTTCAGGATGGCGCGCGCGCGTTCGACGCCGGCCTGCGCGACGTACAGCGCCTGCGAGCGCTGGTTGATGTTGCCGCTGACCTCCAGATTTCCGTTGGTCAGCCACAGGGCCAGCATCCCCAGGCCCATCAAGGTGATCATCAACATGAGGACGATGATCAGCACGGCGCCGCGCTGGGAATTCCTTGGCGGACGCAGACTCATCATCGGTTCCTCGGGAAGACGGTGGTGGTCAAGGCGCGGTGGCGGAAGGTGTCGGGCGCGCCGGCGGCGCCGTCCTCGACGGCGGCCTTGGCGTTGGTGTGCACGCCCGCGAGCAGCGTGTCCGGATCGTGCGAGCGGGCCAGCAAGGTGATGCGGATGGCCTGCGGGCGGTTGCAATCGACGGTGGGGACGTCGCCGGCGACGTTGTACATCCATTCGTCGGTCAGCATGCTGGCGGCGTCGGTGCCTTCGGTGAAGATGCCGTCACCGTTGGGCGGCGCGGGGTTGGTGTCGCAGGCGTAAGAAACTTGTAAATCCTCGATGCCCTCGGCCATGGTGACGGCCGCGGTCGAGCCGGTGATTCCATCCAGGCGGCGCATCACCAGCCTGGGCGGAACGGCCGGCGCGCCGGTGCTGTCGATGGAGAACTCGACCCAGTTCAGCGTACCGACGTTGCGCATGCCGCCCGAACCGGAGGAGCCGCCGGCGTAGAGGAAAGGAATGTAGCCGGCCATGTTGAGGGTCGGGTTCCAGGTCGACGTGTTGTCGTGGCCCAGCACGCCGGTGGCGGCGTTCGAGCTGGTCACCTGAAACAACGTGCAGCCGCGATCGCCCACCGGCGGTCCCTGCGGCGCCGCCGTCACGTCCAGCAGCAGCGCGAAGTCGCCGGCGCGGAAGATCCCGCCCTTGTTGGCGGGCGTCGAGATGGTGTCGGTGGCGGTGGCGACCGACGCGCCCAGCTGGGAATCGCTGAAGGTGCCGAAGCCGGAGCCAAAGACCACGGTGATCTTGTCGGGCGCGCCGTTGGCGCCGTTCAGGATCCATAGCGGGGCCAGGCGCGACACCGCGCCGGGCGGACCGTTTTGATAGATGCGCAGGCCGGTCTGCGGCGCGGTGGCGCTGCCGGGCGGCGGGTCGCCCAGCTTCACGCAGCCGGTGAGCCCCATGCCCGCCGACCGCACGAAGCGGGTGAGGGCGTCCATCGCGCCCCACAGGTTCTGCTGGATATCGAGAATCTTCGCCTGCGTCGAGTACACCCGGCGCTGCCCAACGAAGAAGACGAACGCCGCGCTGGCCACCAGGCCGCCGATGACCAGGGTGATCATCAATTCAACCAGCGTCAGGCCGGCGGTGCGGCGACGGCGGGCCGGTGCGGGCGCGCGCGGCGTTTCGGAGGCACGTTCCGGCGTCACCAGGTTTTCCTCCGCTCTTGATCCAGGCGGACGGTGCGGTTGGTGCCGTTGTCCAGATTGTAGGTCACGCGCACCGAGACGTCGTATGGGTTGGCGAAGCCCAGGTTGACGATCTTGTTCTCGCGCTTGAAACGGAAGTCGGCGGTCTGGGTGGCGTTGCCGTGGCCCTGGGCGTTCAGATAAACGGGCGTCGACCAGCCGTCGATGACGGCGGCGGCCAGTTGATCCACCACCGGTGGTCCGGCGCTGACCACGCGCGCGCTCAGCACTTCCAACCCTTGCCCGGCCAGCTGCGTGGCGATGGCGGCGTCGTTGCTGTTGCTGGTGGCGTTCATCACCGTCATCTGCAAGGCCAGCGTGCCGAGGAGACCAATCGTGGCGATGACCAAGGCGATCATCACCTCGATCAGCGTGAAGCCGCCGCTGGGTTTGCGCGCCGGGCGGCGCTGGAGAAACCAGCGGCGCATCAGTTGGTCCTCACCGTGACGAAGCCGGTCAGGGCATTGACGTCGATGCGGTACGAACCGTATTCGCTGCCGGCAGGCAGGTTCGTGTTGTGAACATAAAAGACCGCGCTGGTCGGCACCGGCGAGCCGATCAGCTGCGCGGTGCCGCGATTGAGAAGGTCAAGCTGCGCCGACACCGCCGTGGTCAGCGTCGCGGCGCCAGGGGCGGCCGCGGTCGGCGCCAGCACGTTCCAGATGGCGACGCCGGTCTTGGCCCGCACCATACCCAGCAGCCCATCGGTCACCGCCGGCGCGGTCGGCGCGGCGCCCGGTGTGGCGCCCAATTTGTAGCTGCGGAATTCGACCCGATCGGCGAAGGCGTAGGCGCGCACGCCCATGCGGGTGCTGATCGCTTCCGTGCGCGCCTTCTGTAATTCGCGCGCCACCTCGGTGGCGAAGATGCGACCGGCATCGGTCTGCTGATCGCGGGTCAAAAGCGGCGTGGCCAGCGCCGACATGATCCCGATGATGATCACCACCACCATCAACTCGACCAGCGTGAAGCCGCCGGCGTGACGGCGTCGAGCGGTCGGAAAAAATTTCCCAGATACACGCATGGCCGTCGATCCCAACAATCGGCACTTGGGACCGACCACTAAAACCCCGCCCGAACCTGTCGGTTCGTGCGCGGGGCGCTCTTACCTGCCTGCTGTCAGCGACGGTTCAGCGGAGTGGGCCGCACATGTGGACGGACGGCGGTCAATACCAGTTGAAGCCGATCAGCAATAGCCCGTTGGTGGCGCCGGCTTCTGTATACCCGGCGTAAGTGACGCGGCCCTGCAGATCCATGGCGAACCAGTAGCTCTGCACGAGCTCGATCCCCAGCCCGCCCATCACGGCGCCCGCGGTGTCGTCGCCGGTCAAATCGCCACTGAATGAAATATGGCCAAGGCCAACGCCGCCTTTCACCCAAAGACGATCCGCCAGCCAAAACTGGCCGGCGATCGTGTAAATGGTGTTGGTCAGATCGTCCCCGAACCCGTCGTTGACGGGGCGGATGACCTCGGAGACGTCGAACATCAGACCGAAGCGTGGGTTCACCATTCCGCCCAAGTGGAATTCCCAGGCGAAGCCGGCGCCGCAATTGTCGCAGCCGCTGGCGTGGATCCCGCCCAAGCCGATGCCTCCGCCTATGACCAACCCGTGCCGATACAGCTGCGGCGGCGGCGGGTAGTACGAAGGCGGGTAAGCGCGATAGCGGCGCGGCGGCGGATAGTACGGCTGCGGTGGTGGGTAGCCAGGGGCCTGTTGATAGCCGGGCGGTGGTTGTTGATAGCCGGGCGGCGGTTGATAACCGGGTGGCGGTTGATAGCCGGGCGGCGGCGACTGGTATCCGGGTGGCGGTCCTTGATAGCCCGGCGGCGGTCCTTGATAGCCGGGCGGCGGCTGCTGTGGCTCCCCCGCGGGCGGGGCGGCTTGCGCGTTCTCAGCCGCGGCGGCCTGCGCTTGCGCCCGCGCGACGGTCGGGAACGCCAACAGGCCGACGGCGGCCAATCCGATAGACAATGACAAGATAAACCCAAGTCTCATGGTTCAATCTCCTCTGGTTACGGCTGTAGGACGAGCCGCAGCCGCAGATAATTTAGGTCCTGGCGGCATCTTGGCAACTTATGACCCGCCAGGCGTGGGTGTGGTCACGGCCGGGCGGAAAACCAGGCGCCAGCACGCCGCCGTGCGCCGCCCCGTGCTAGAGACAAAGGTCACATGCCCGTCCAGCACGTCGACATTCGGCTGAAACCGCGGGGACGCGGATTTCACCTGATCACCGCCGAGGTGATGGCCGCGCTGCCCATGCTGAAGGACATCCGCGCCGGCATCTGCCACCTGTTCGTGCAGCACACCTCGGCGTCGTTGACCATCAACGAAAACGCTGATCCCGACGTACGCGCCGACATGGAGCGCTGGTTCGACCGCGCCGTGCCCGACGGCGACCGCGTCTTCGTCCACACCGCCGAAGGCGACGACGACATGCCAGCGCATCTGAAGGCGTCGCTGCTGGGCGCGGCGGTCAGCATCCCGGTGCGCGACGGCCGCCTGGCCCTGGGCACCTGGCAGGGAATCTATCTCGGCGAGCACCGTGATCACGGCGGCAGCCGATCGATCGTCGTCACGCTCTGGTCCTGAGGCGCTTTACATCCCGGAACCCAAACGTCTTTGCGTTTGCTGTAATCACCTGTCCAGCGTCGGGAAAATGGGGTAAAAGCTGTCCGCGATGCAGCTCTCGGCCACTTTTCGTCACATGGACGCGTCTCAGGCGGTTCGTGACTATGCGCTTGAGAAGTTGGAGAAGATCCGCAAGTACTTCAACAAGGATCCCATCGCAGCGCACGCGGTGTTCTCGGTCGAACGCGGTTTTCACCACGTCGCCGATATCAACCTGACCTTGCCGAACGGAATTTTGATCAACGCCAAGGAGACGACCGAGGACATGTACTCGTCGATCGACCTGGCGACGGCGCGCATTGAACGGCAGGTGCGAAAGTGGAAAGACAAGATCCGCGACCACAAGCCGCACGGCGGCCCGGCGTCGTCGGTGCGCGAGATGATCATCCCGTTCGAAGAGATAGAGCCCCAGGCAGTGGGCCCGGCCGTCGCCGGCGTGCCGCAGGCGCCGCCGGCAGCGACGGTCGGCTACCGCGTCATTAAAGACGCAACCTTCTCCACCCGTTCAATGAAGGTGGAGGACGCGGTGATGCAGCTGAACCTTTTGGGGTACGAGCTTTTGGTCTTCACGGACGCCGGCCACGGCGGTATCTCGGTCCTCTATCGTCGCAAGGATGGCAACTACGGTCTTATCGAGACCGGTCGCTCGGGAGCCGGTTCGTAAGGAACCGCCGGGCGCCGGAGGCGCGCTGATGAAGGTCATCGATTTCTTAAAGCCCGAACGAATCGTCGCGAACATCCACGCCAAGACCAAGGCGGGTGTGCTGGCCGAGCTGGCCGCGCACCTGGCCGCCAACCAGCCCGGCGTCGACGCCGAGACGCTGCGTAAGGTGCTGGAAGAACGCGAGCAGCTGGCCTCGACGGCCATCGGCGATGGCATCGCCATCCCGCATGGCAAGATGGACGCCGTCGGCCAGCTGGTCGGCGCGCTGGGGCGTTCGGTCGAGGGCATCGACTTCGAGTCGATCGACGGCAAACCCACGCATTTGATCTTCATGCTGGTGGCGCCCGCCAGCTCGACCGGCGTGCACCTGAAGGCGCTGGCCCGCCTGTCGCGCCTGTTCCGCGACGCCGATTTTCGCCGCCGTCTTCTGGACGCGCCAACCGACGCTGACATGTACAAAGTCATCGCCGACGAAGACGCCAAGTACTGAGGTGATCCCGTTACGCGCGGGGCGAAGGTCAGCAACCCGATGGGAGGGTTGCTTTCGCGCGTTTGCGCTCCTGGCGGAGCGCCCTTTTTCAG
>DASXQB010000531.1:0-21395 GCA_036493295.1 Polyangia bacterium
CTCGCGCACGATACGGGTGGCGCGGGAGAACAGCTCCAGCGGTCCGGAGAGATCCAGCCCCTGCACGTCGGGATAGGCGAGCAGGGCGATGCGCAGCGGTGGGCGGCGCGACGGCGGTGCCGGCGGGCGTTTCATGGGCAAAATTCTGGCGCCGCGGGCGGCGTGTCCGCAAGGACATTTACCCCACGATTTCGGCCACGGTGGCACCGGTCGATCGAGTGGGTTTGCGTCCAAAGCGACCATTGCAGGCGCGCGGCGGCCGAAACCGATGGTTAGCGAAAAAAGAACTTCCCAGAGTGGCGACGTGTCGTGTTTGAAAAGTGACGCGCTCTACGAAACAAAATGAAGAAGACGATGGACACAATCAGTCAATTGGTCACAAAATCGCGCCGCCCTCCGGCGGTCGCCATTGCGTCCTCGCGTCCGATACGGCGGATTTTCCTTTAACGTTTTTCGTTCCCTCAAGGAGATGTTGATGAAAGCCATCCTCGGCCTTTCAGTTGGCTTGCTGCTGTCCACCAGCATGGCCGCCCACGCAGCGGACTTTCGTGCCACGGACGTTCAGCCCGACGGTTACCCCACCGTCGAAGCGGTCAAGTTCATGGGCCAGGCCCTGAGCAAGGCCACCGGCGGCAAGTTGGGCATCAAGGTGTTCAACAACAGCGCCCTCGGCAGCGAGAAGGACACCATCGAGCAAACCAAGATCGGCGCCGTGGCCATGACCCGCGTGAACATCTCGCCGATGAACAACATCTGTCCGACCACGGTGGTGCCGACGCTGCCGTTCCTGTTTCACTCGAAGGCGCACATGCGCAAGGTGTTGGACGGGCCCATCGGCGACGAGATCCTGAAAAGCTGCGAGGCGCAGGGCTTCATCGGCCTGGCCTTCTATGACAGCGGCGCGCGGTCGATGTACACCACGAAGAAGCCGGTCAAGTCATTGGCAGACATGAAGGGCATGAAGATCCGCGTGCAGCAGTCGGATCTGTGGGTCTCGGTGATGGAGGCGATGGGCGCCAACGCCACGCCGATGCCGTTTGGCGAGGTTTACACCGGCCTCAAGACCGGGTTGGTCGACGGTGCGGAGAACAACATTCCTTCATATGAGTCCACGCGACACTTTGAGGTGGCCAAGTATTACTCCAAGACCGAGCACTCGATGGCGCCCGAGATCTTGCTGTTCTCCAAGAAGATCTGGGACGGGCTGTCGGACAGCGACCACAAGGCGATCCGGCAGGCGGCCAAGGA
Organism: Polyangia bacterium; assembly: GCA_036493295.1. GTDB lineage: Bacteria > Myxococcota_A > Polyangia > Fen-1088 > Fen-1088 > DATKEU01. The sequence goes on from DASXQB010000531.1 coordinate 1,249, forward strand.
TTCGGTGCCGTACATGCGCAAGCTGTGGGACGAGCGCGAGGAAAAGTCGCTGGGCATCGTCAAGGCCGGCGGTGCGCAGATTATCGACGTCAACAAGGCGCCGTTCCAGGCGGCGATGAAGCCGGTCTATGACAAGTTCATCACCGACCCGAAGGCGCGCGAGATGGTGAAGACGATTCAGGACAGCAAGTAGACCTAAGCAGCATGTTCACCAAGATCTGCGCCCGCATCGCCCGGACGTGCTTGCAACTCGGCGTTGCGGGCCTGGTCCTGCTGATCGCGGCCGTCGGCTACCAAGTCTTCGGCCGCTATGTCCTGAACAACACGCCCACCTGGGCAGAGAGCCTGGCGCTGGTGCTGGTCCTGTACGTGACCATGCTGGGCTGCGCGGTGGGCGTGCGCGACGCCGGCCACATCGGGATGGAGCTGATCGGCGATCTGGTGCCCGAAAAGTGGAAAAAGCCGACGGAGATCTTGATTCACCTTTTGACTCTGACCTTCGGCGCGTCGATGGCCTGGTTCTGCTTCGAGCTGCTCATGTCGGTTCGCGACTACATGATCCCGACGCTGCACATCTCGGAGGCATTTCGCTATGTGCCGCTGGTGCTGGCGGGAGTCTTGATAGTCCTTTTCTCCATCGAACATATCATCGCGTTGTTGCGTAACGAGGAAGTCAAGCCGGCATGGCACTAGCGATACTCGGCGTCTCGTTCTTTGGCCTTCTGATTCTGGGTGTTCCGGTGGCGTTCTCCATCGGCCTGTCGGCGCTGGCCACCATCCTGTACGAAGGCCTGCCGATGGCCGTCATCTTCCAGCAGATGACGTCGGGCATGAACGTGTTCTCGTTTCTGGCCATTCCGTTCTTCATCTTCGCCGGCGAGCTGATGCTCTATGGCGGCATCGCCGACAAGATCGTGAACTTCGCCAAGGCGGTGGTGGGCCACATCCGCGGCGGTCTGGGCATGAGCAACGTCGTGGCCTGCACGCTGTTCGGCGGCGTCTCGGGCTCGCCGGTGGCGGACGTGTCGGCGATGGGCGCCGTGATGATCCCGATGATGAAGAAAGAAGGCTATCACGCTGACTACGCCGTCAACGTGACCACCCACGCCGCGCTGGTCGGTGCCCTGATGCCCACCAGCCACAACATGATCATCTACACGCTGGCAGCGGGCGGGAAGGTGTCCATCGCCCGGTTGATCCTGGCCGGATTGATCCCGGCGTTTGTTCTCACTGTCTGCAACATCGTCGCGGCGTACCTGGTGGCAGTGAAGCGTGGCTACCCGGCCGGCAGGTTCCCGGGCTGGCCGATGGTCGGCCGGACGTTCGCGGCGGCGGTTCCCGGCCTGCTGGTGGTGGTTCTGATCCTGGGCGGCATCTTGTCGGGCGTCTTCACCGCCACCGAATCGGCGGCGGTGGCCGTCTTGTACTCGCTGTTCTTGAGCGCCGTCGTGTATCGCACCCTCAAGTGGGAGCAGTTTCTGAAAGCGGCCAGCAAGGCGGTGAAGACCACCGGCGTGGTGTTGTTGCTGATCGGGATCTCCGCCGCCTTCGGCTACATCATCAGCCTTTATGAAGTGCCGGCGCTGACCGGGAGGCTTCTGTCCGGCGTGACGTCGAAGCCGTGGGTCATCTTCCTGCTGGTGAACGTCATCCTGTTCGTGCTGGGGACGTTTCTGGATATGGCGGCAACCATTCTGGTTTGCACGCCGATCTTTTTGCCCATCTGTCAGGCGTACGGCATGGGCGACATTCAATTCGGAATCATCATGTTGATTAACTGCGCGCTCGGTTTGAACACGCCGCCGGTTGGCACCACGCAGTTCGTGGGCTGCGCCATCGGTGGCGTCTCGGTGGGCACGGTGATGAAGACCATCTGGCCGTTTTACGGCGCGCTCATCGCCGCGCTGATGCTGGTGACCTACGTTCCGGCCTTTTCGCTGTGGTTGCCGAATCTAATTTGGCACTAATGCGCGGGGGAGGGCTGGGCCCCCCGCGGGCCCGGCCCGAAAAACGCGACGTTGATGAAGACGGTACTCATTACAGGGGCCAGCGGCGATCTGGGGACGCATCTCAGGCGGGAGCTGCGCGGGCAGTACGTGCTGCGGCTATCGGACCTTCGGCCCATCGTCGCCAAGCAGTCGGGCGAAACGTTCGTGCGGGGCGATCTGGCGTCGCTGCCGGCGATGATGAAGGTGGTGAAGGATGTCGACGCGGTGGTGGCGCTGGGCGGCTTCCCCGAAGAGTCGTCGTGGCCGACCATCCTGCGCGCCAACATCGTCGGCGCCTATAACCTGTACGAGGCGGCGCGGCGCAATGGCGTGCGGCGCGTGCTGTTCGCGTCCAGCAACCACGCCACCGGGTTTTTTCCGCGCCAGCAGAAGATCGACCACCGGGTATATCCGCGGCCAGATTCTCGCTACGGATTGTCGAAGGTGTTCGGCGAGCAAGCCGGCTTTCTGTACGCCGAGAAATACGGCCTGGAAGTGTTCTGCATGCGCATCGGCAACGTCACGCCGCAGCCGGTGGACAAGCGCCGGCTGTCGAACTGGATCAGCCCGCGCGACTTTGCCCAGCTGGTGCGCATCGGGATCGACCACCCGAAGGTTCACTTCGAGATCGTCTACGGCGTGTCGGGCAACGATCGCAGTTTCTATGACAACGCCAACGCCACCCGATTGGGATTCGCCCCGCAGGACAACAGCGAGCTCTACGCGGCGGCGATATTGAAGCGCGAGCCGCCGGCGAAAGATCCGCGCACGGAAATCTTTCAGGGCGGCCTGCTCGTCACCGGCGAGGGCGATCCAAAACGAAAGCCGCCCGCGGCGACGAAACGGCGACGCTAGCCGCCGTCAGCGAATGCCGACCGCGCCGACCCCGGCGTGAGTCAGGGCCTCCCACTGGATGTGGTGCGTGTCGTCCGCCGTCGGCGGGGTGTTCTGTCCGACCACCGTCTTCAGGTTGGGCAACGACATCTTCAAACGATCGGCGAATTCGTTATAGGCGATCACCCACGTCGGCCGGGCGATGTAGTTCGCGCTGAAGTTGGCGGCGTCGGACTTCGCGCAGGGCGCGGGCAGCGACGATCCGGCCAGCCAATATTTGGCGTTTAGTTCCAGGCCGGCGACGATGCGCGCCGCTTGCTCGCCGTACAGGTTCACGCCTTGAATGAGGGCGGTTTCGGCGCCGTTGATCATGGCGGCGAAGCCGTACTGCACGTGGCTGAGATCGCGGCAGGTCTCCTCCGCCAAGCCATCGACGGTGGTGATGGCGGTGTACCAGGACACCAGATCGCCCGGCACCTTGTTCGGATCGGGACCGTCGGCGGTCATGTAAATGTACGCCGGCACGCGCCGCCGCCACAGCGCCAGGCCCTTATTGAACAGAGCGACGTCGTCCAGGAACACCGCCAGTTGCAGAAGGCCGTCGGTGGCGCTGAGATCCCAGTTGCCGCCGGTCAGGCGCGCGGGATCGGTGGCGGCGGTGCGGACATAACCGTTCTCGACGTAGGGGATGTACGTCGTGCGCAGCATGGTTTGAAACTTGGCGATGTCGGCGGCGGCCCATGCGGCGCTGGCGCCGCCATCGCTGCCGCGGATCAATTCGGCGGCGCGGGCGATGGTGCTCCCTTGCCAGCCGCTTTGCAGGATGCCGTTGAAATCGTCGCCGGTGTTGCCGGTGAGCTCCTGCGCCGCGGGCGTGCTGCGGCCCTTCATCGTCGCCGCCCAGCCGTTCAAGATGCGCACGGCGGCGTCGGCGTTGGCCTTGGTGCCGGTCAGCACCCAGGCAAGCGCGTTGGCGATCGCCCCGGCGGCGACATTTTTTTCGTAGGTGCAGCCGACGTCGGGACTGGAGATGTAGCCGCAGGTGACGATCCCGCCCGGCGGCGCGCTGCCCGCCGGGGTGTACGTCGACTTGCCGTAGGCCGTCGCTTGCAGTTGTTTCAGCGACGCGCTCCACGGCGTATCGCCGGCGGTGATGTGCATCTTCAGTAACGTGATCTGATCGCCGTTGAGCACAGCGCCCGGATGGCGGAACGGTCCGGCGAACATCGCGCCCGCACCGCCGGAGCCGCCGCCGTCGTTGCTTCCGGCCGCGCCGCCCGATCCGCTGGCGCCGCCCGAACCAACCACGCCACCCGCGCCCTTGACGCCCCCTGAGCCGCTGTCGCCGCCCGAGCCATTCGCGCCGCCAGTTTCAGCGCCGCCACTGCCGATCATCCTTCCGCCTCCGCTTCCGCTTCCGCTTCCGCCTTCGCCGCCGCTGCCGCTCGCGCCGCCCTCGGGCATCGCGCCGTCCGGCGAAGACGTGCCGTTGCCGGACCCGGCGCACGCGGCGGCGCCCGTCAGCGTCAGCGCCAGCAAGACCAACCTCGATCGAGACCAGGAACGGGACAACATCAAGCGGCCTCCCAATACAATCGACGCGATGTTTGCCCGATCGAACACGTCGCGCCGTCCAACTGGGAACTGGGCCCCGCCGAACCCCGATTCTGGGCCTAAAATCGACTGGCGCTTCCCAGATCAGGTTCGCCGGGTGTTTCAGGTAATGATGGAAACCGGTCGTAAAGCTTTCGGCGACCTGATGCGCGTCGCGGATTCCGACGCCTCATTCTTCACCGCCGAGCCGGGCCTGCAGCGGCGGATCCTGGCCCACAACGATCGCCTGATGCTGGTCGAGCACCACATGGAGGCGTCGTGGGCGGGCGCGCGGCATGCGCACCCGCACGATCAGCTGGTCTACATCATCAGCGGCCGCCTGCGTTTCAGCGCCGGCCCCGAAGTGTTCGAGGTGAAGGCGGGCGACAGCTTCGTGGTGAAAGGCGGCGTCGAACACCAAGCCTGGGCGTTGGAGCCGGCCGTCGTGCTGGACGTCTTCACGCCATACCGCGAAGACTACGTGTCGCGATGAAAGCCTGTTCGCTGGCGTCTTTGAAACGACTGTCGCGGTTCGCGGGTTGTGGCGCGCTGGCTTTCGTGGCCGGCTGCGGGTCCAGCGGCGGCATGGCCGGTTCGGGCGGGGCGGGTGGCGCCAATCAGACCGGCAGCGGCGGTAGCGGCGGCGTCACCGGCAGCGGCGGCGCGCCCGAACAAACCGGTGGCAGCAGCGGCAGCGGTGGCAGCCCGAACGACGACGGCGGCAGCGGCGGCGCGGTCGGGACCGGTGGGGCGGGCGGCGCCGGCACCGCCGGCGGCGGTGGCAACGGCGGTGGTGGTGCCGCGGGCGGGTTCACGTTGCCCGCCGGTGCGCCGGCCACGGTGCACATGGATGGCGCGGCGCTGGCGATGGCGCAAAAATCCCTGGCCGGCGGCGGTGGCGGCAGCGCCGCGCAAAAAGCCGCGCTGGCCAATCTGGTGGCGGCGGCGCAGGCGGCGCTGAAAGCGGGAACCTGGTCGGTGACCACCAAGGCCGCGACCTATGTCATCAACAACGATCCGCATCTGTACGTCAGCTGGGGCCCGTACCTGTGGCCGCCGGACGCCAACCCGCCCAGCGGCCTCGGCACGCTGACCAGGTGTCCTTACGTGAACCACGACGGCGTTCGCAACCCCACCGTCGACATGATCACCGATCGCCACGGGCTGCACGCCGGGTCGGAGGCGATCTGGCAACTGGCGCTGGCCTGGTACCTGACCGGCGATCCGGCGTACGCCGATGAGGCCGAGCTGATTGCGCGCACCTGGTATCTGAATGCGGCCACCTCGATGAAACCCGAGATGACCTACGCGCAGCGCCCGGGGCCGTGCGCCAACGGCACCGCCGCCGGCATCATCGAGGCGTCGGGTGGATTCATGATCGACGCGCTGGACGGGCTGTCCATTCTGGCCCTGGACACGCGCGCGAACGGCTGGACGGCGGCCGACCAGACCGGCCTCAAGGCGTGGATGACCCAGTTTTTGAGCTGGCTGCACACCAGCGCCCTGGGCCAGTCGGAGGGCGGCGGCGCCAACAATCACGGCACCTGGTACGACGCGCTGACGGCCGGGATCGATCTTTATCTCGGCGACGGCGCGGGCGCGACGGCCATCGCCAATGCGTCCAAGCAAAAGCGCATCGACCCGCAGATCATGGCCGACGGCAGCATGCCGCAAGAGCTGGCCCGCACCACGTCGTGGCACTACACCGGCTACAACAACGCGGCTTTTTGCCACCTGGCCGAGACCGCCAAGCGCGCCGGCGTCGATCTGTGGAGCTATCAATCGGCTGCCGGCGGATCGATCGTCAAGGCGATCAACTTCATGATTCCGACGGCCACCACGGCCAATCCGCCCGGGCCGTGGGCGCAGTACAACGACATCACCAAGCCGTTCGACAAGGATTATCAGGCGGACGCCTACTATCTGGTTCAAGCCGCCGCTCAATACGGCAACAGCGCGCCGGCCAAGGCGGTGATCGCCATGAGCCCGATCCCGATCGAAGTGCCCGGTCACAATTGCGCGGGCACCAACTATCCGGTCGGCTCGGCTTTCTGCGCGATCAGCAAAGGGGCGGGCGCCTATGTCGATCTGCAGCCGGCGGGGACGCCCGCCGTCGACATGTGGCCGCTGATTCCCGTCTGTCGTCTACAGGTCAACTGATCGGCTGATCGGTGCCGGGCGGTCAATCGCCGGTCACTGACAAAGCTGACCGGAGCAGACCTGGATCGCGTCGCAGGCGCTGCGCTGGGTGCAAAAGCGCAGGATGCCGAAATAGAGCGGTCCGCTGTCCAGCCCGAAGAAGTCGGCGGCGATGGTGTGGGTGGTCGGGTCGTAGGCCTGTTTGGGAACCGCCACCCACAACCCGGTCGGCGCCTTGTCTTTATAGGTGGCCAATCGCAGCTCGACGGCGATGGTCTGCTGGTCGGGCGCCAGGTCGAGGGCGAAGTGCAGCGCATTGCGAGAGTGAACGCCGATCGGATTTTGCTCCAGGCGGAACACCTGCCCGATGGGGCCGGGGATGGGCGCGGCGGCCGCCTGCAGCGTCAGCACCACGTCTTGATCGAATGACATTGAAGGCACGGTCAGTGTTCCGTCGCCCAACTGCCCGACCGCCGAGGCGCCGGCCTTCACCGGCATGTTGTAAATAGCGGATTGATTGCCGTCGTCGCTTGACCCGCCATCGGCGGCGATCGGTACCACCAGTTCGTCGATGCCACCGTCGGTGGGGAGCGACGCCGTCGCTGCGTCGACCCCACCGACGCTGTCCACCATTGCGCCGGCGTCGATCGCCGCGCCATCAGCGGCCGATCCGGGCGCGGTGGCGCCGCGGGTGAAAAGGCCGTCGCCGCAGCCCGACAAAAACAGTGCCAGGGCGGGCAGGGCGCCTAATGCCCGCTGCAAACCGACAGCACCCATCGACGAAATGCTAGCATCGGTCAACCAGCTCAGATCGGGTTTCCCACCGGGCCCTGGTCGATTGTTTTCAATCTGGGCATGTCTATCTTTCGTGGCTCCGCATACGCCGTCTCTGTGGCTGCCTCTGACGCGGAAGACCGGCCAAAAGACCGGGAGGACGACCGGGAGGATGAAGCGCCGATGGCGCCGCCGCCCAAGTCGGAGACCAAAGACAGACAAGCGTTGGCCGCGCTGTACCAGGCGTATGCGCCGGCCATCTATGCGCGCTGCTATCGCTTGTTGCACTCGAAGGTGTCGGCGCGCGACGCCATGCAGGAGACGTTTGTCCGCGTCCTGGCCCACAGCCGCAGCGTGCTGACCGGCGACGAAGGGCTGCACTATCTTTACCGCGTCTCGACCAACGTTTGTTTCAACCTGCTGCGCGAGCAGCGGGTACGCGAGCGCGCCACGCCCGAGCTGGCGGCGCGCGCGCCCGAGCCGCTGTCGCCCGAGCGCGGCCACGTCGATCGCCAGTTCGCCGCCGCGTTGCTGGACCGTTGCGACGAGACCTCCGCCGCTATCGCCGTCCTGCACTATGTCGACGGCATGACGCAGGTCGAGGTGGCGGACGTCCTGTCCATCACCCGGCGCACGGTGTTCAACCGATTGCGCAAACTGGAAACGCTGGCCATCAATCTGCTGGGTGCGGCGCGCGGCCGCCGCGGTGAAGAGTCGGCATGACCGACTGCCCTTCCAGCCTGACCGTCGCCGCGTGGGAAGCGGGCACCTTGGACGACAGCGCCGAGCGCCAGCGCCTGCTGGTCCACGCCCGTGTTTGTCAGCATTGCGCGGCTCTGGTGGATGAGATCGCGGTCGCCCGAGGGGAGCTACTCGACGACGATCCGGCCGCCGCGGCCGCCCGCGCCGCGCACATGTTGATGGCGATCGCCGCCCAGCGCCGGGCGGCGGTGCGGCCTCGGCGGCGGCGATTCTGGCAAGTGCTCGGCATTCCAGTCTTGGTGGGCGCCGCTGGGGGATTGTTGCTGGCGCCCAAACTGACCGCGCTTTTCAACCCAGTATCGTCGCTGTCGCTGTCGCCGCCGCCGGCCAGCCGGGCGGATGTCCCGGGCCTGCGCGATCCGTCGTCGTTCGGCGTGCGGGCCAAAGGCCAGCTTGTTCTGGAAGCGTTCTGCAAGCGTCAGGACAGCGTGTTTCCCGTCGAGGATGGCGGCTCGTTCGTCAGCGGCGATCGCCTGCGCTTTGCTTACAGCGCGCTGTCCGCCGGTCATCTGATGATCTTCGGCGTCGACGATCGCGGCCAGATCTTCCCGTACTACGGCGACGACAACCTCAGCAGCGTTCCGGTCGCCGCCGGTTCCAAGGTGATGCTGCCTGGCTCGATCGAGCTCGACAATCACCACGGGTGGGAGCGGTTATTCGCGCTGTGGTCAACGCAGCCCGCCGATGCCGGCGCGGTCAAGCGCGCGGTGGCCGACGCGCTGGCGGAAGCACACGACATCACCAGGGTGGGCAAGCTGGCCGTGCCCGCCGAACAGGTCTCCTACTTGCTGCGGCGGCCTTGATGCGCGCCCGTGTTGCCGGTCTGTGTCTGCTGCTGGTTGCCGCCTGGGCGACCGGCGCGGCGGCCCAGACCACGCAGGCGCGTCAGGCCTTGCTGCTGGGAAACAACCAGGGCAACGAACCGGCGCGCACCTTGCGCTATGCCGAGCAAGAGGTTGGTCGTCTGGGCGAGCTGCTGAAACGCTCTGGCGATTTCGAAGCGGTCGATGTTCTGCGCGGGGCCGATCGGGCCGGCGTCGAACAGGCGCTGCGGCGGGCGTCCGAACGTTTGATCGCCTCGCGCAAGGCCGGCCGCCCGACGTTGTTCTTGTTTTATTACACCGGCCACGGCGACAACGAAGCGCTGGAGCTGGGCCGCACGCGGTTGCCGTTGCGCGCGCTGCGCGGGTATCTGGAAGGGTTGCCGGCCGATGTGCGGGTGGCCTTCGTCGACGCCTGTCAATCGGGCGCGCTGACCGGGGTCAAGGGTGGCCATCGCGCCGCCGGGTACGACGTGCGCCTGGCCGACACCGGCAACGTCAAAGGACTGGCCCTGGTGACGTCGTCGACGGCCAACGAGCTGTCACAGGAATCAGATGATCTGCGGGGTTCGTATTTTTCGCACAATTTGATGGCTGGCTTGCAAGGGTTGGCCGACGCGTCGGGTGACGGGCAGGTGACGCTGGGCGAGCTTTACGACTTTTCGTTCCGGCGCACGCTGGCCAGCACCGCCGCGAATTTGGCCGGCGGCCAGCATCCGACGTACGACTTTCGCATGTCGGGCACCGGCGACGTGGTGCTGACGCGCGTACGCACCAGCGACGGTCAGCTGCGTTTCCCGCGCGAAAGCGCCGCCACGTACAGCGTGTTCGCCGGCGGCGAGGTGACCGCCGAGCTGGCCTCGAACCCGGGCGAAGAACTTTATCTGGCGGTGCCGGCGGGGCGCTACCGGGTGGTGCGCCGCGTGCTGGCCGGTTTGTCGGAACGCACCGTCGATCTGCCGGCCGGCGGCAGCGTCAGCCTGGACCCGCGCCAGATGACCACCGTGGTGGCCAGCGCCGACGAAGGCATGCGCAAGAAAGGCGGCTCTGACGATCAGGCGGACGCCGTCGCGCAGACGCTGGAGGCGCACGTCGGCGTCAGCACCAGCGCCGTCGACGGCACCGGCGCGCTGCTGACCAGCGCCGGGTTCGCCTACAGCTTGCGCCGGCGCTGGCTGGCCGGGCGGTTGCGCGGCGACGTGTCGTCATTCTCGGCCGAGACCGCGGGCTATCGCTCCTCGTTGCTGCGCCTGACGCCGACCCTGGACCTGCTGGCGGCGGCGATCAGCGGCGGTTCCTTCGGGTTGCTGGTGGGTCCGTCGGTCGGCATGCCATTCGTGCGGCAGCGCGGCGACGACGATGGCGTGGTTCACCATTCCTTCGGGTTTCGCTACGCGGCGACGGCGGTGGCCTCGTTGCGGGTGTCGTCGCGGACCTTCGTCACTGCCACCATCGACGGCGGGCTGGAGTTATTCCGCCTGAACGGCGCGGTGACCAACCGACCGGTGGCGGCGTTCGCCCTGGGCGGCGCTTTCGGTTTTTAGGGCCTTTACGCCCTTGTGCCGGCCGAACCGGGTCTGCTATCTATTGAACTAAGTTCAATGGCTAGCAAAAAATCTTCTCCCTCATCTAATCGAGTTGAAAGTTCGATCACTCGCCGCGAAGTCCTGAAGGGCGCGGCCGCTCTGGCGGCAGCCGGAGCAGGGACGGCGCTGGGTTGCGACGCGGCTTCGGGTGGCGACCTTCCCACTGATGGCGTCGCCGTGGGCGACAACCTGTCGACGGCCAGCCGGGTGGCCATCGTCGGAGGCGGCGCGGGCGGCATCACGGCGGCGTATTTTCTGTCCGGCACCGTCGGCGTCGACATCTTCGAAGCGCGCAGCCAGATCGGCGGCCACTGCGAATCGCACACCATCACCTATCAGGGACAGCCGATCACCGTCGATCTGGGCGCGCAGTTCTTTCATCCCGACACGCATCCCATCTATGTGGCGCTTCTGGAAGAGCTGGGGCTTTACGATCCTGATCATCCCGATACCGACCAGACCATCGAAGCGCCCGGCAGCCTGTGCATTTATCCGGTCGCCGGCGGCGCGCCCACGTTTTCGTCGACGAACCCGCTGGCCACTCCGTTCGTGGCCATCGACTTCGCCGTCTACTCGCAGTTCGCCCGGCAGGCCGTGCTGGGAAATATGCCGTACGAGGTGACGGTGGACAGCTGGATCCGCAGCCTGCCGGTGACCCAGTCGTTCAAGAACACCATCCTCTATCCGTGGATCACCTCGCTCATCGGTTGCAGCCGGGCCAATGCGCTGCGGGCGTCGGCGCGGTCGATCCTGCAGACGTTCGCTTTGGCTTTCCCGGCGAACATCTTCCAGGGCGCGACCACCTACAACTCGGCCATCGGACTGCAAGGGAATTTGCAGCGGATGCTGGATCGGGCGACGGGCGCGCAGGTGTTCGTCAACGCGCCGGCGCAGGCGCTGTCGTTCGACGCCGCCAGCGGTTGGTTCGTGACCACGCCGGCCGGGCGGCAGGGTCCGTACCGGGCGGTGGTGCTGAATGCGCCGCCGCTGGCCGGCCGCGAGCTGTTGCGTCCGCTGCCGGCGTATGCCGACGTGACTGCGCTGCTGGACGTTTACGAATATTTCCAATCGCGTTTGCTGATTCACACCGACCCGACGTACGTCCAGCACGACCGCAGCAACTGGTCCGCCTACAACGCCGGCGTCGACGGTCTGGAATGCGAGGGCAGCGCCTGGCTGGGTGCCTTCCACGAAAAGCTGCCGACCGGCGGCACCGTCGACGTGTTCAAGTCGTGGGCCGAACGGCGCCGGGCCGATCCCACGCAGATCCTGCTGCAGCGGACGTTCCAGCACCCGCTGATCAGCAAGACCACCATCGCGGCGGCGCGAGCCTTGCGTCCGTTGCAGGGGCGCAACGGTCTTTATTTCAGCGGTCAGTACACCACCGGCATGGACCTGCAAGAGGCGGCGGTGTATTCGGCGATGAAGGTGGCGGCCGCGCTGGCGCCGGGCAGCGCGACGCTGGCGTCGTTGAATGCCCGCCTGACGGCCAGCGGGCACACCGGCATCTCGTACGACCTGTGATTCGTTTGTAATAAGATGGGGGCATGGCTGTTGTTGCGAGGCCGCCCCTCGGTGCGTGCGCCTTTGTGTTGATGATGGTGGCGTCGCTTTTCGGCGCCTGTTCGCGCGCGAACAAATCCAGCGGCGCCGGCCCGCCAGGCGGCGAGGCGAACACGGCGGCCACGTCCAATGTTCCGTTCGCGCCCGGCGCTGATCTGGCGTTTTTCTACACGGCCGGCGTGCAGGGGGCGGCGGCGCCGCCGGCGGCGCCGCCCAACGCGCCGGGCGGGCTGGCGCGGCGGGCGACGCTGGTCGATCAGGCGCGCCTCGACGCCAAGGCGGTGGTCGAGGTCGACGCCGGCGATTTTCTGCCGGCTGCCGACGATCCGGCGTTCGCCCCGCCGGCCGCTTTTGAACGCCGGGCGCGGCTGATCCTGGACGCTTATCAGCGCATGGACGTGGACGCCGTGACGCTGGGCGAGCGCGAACTGGGCGTCGACAGCGCGACGCTGCGCAAGTGGCTCACCGACACCAAGCTGCCCGTGGTGCTGGCCAATGTCAGCGGCAGCGACGGAAAACCGCTGTTCGCCGCCACGCGCGTGTTTCAGGCGGCGGGCCACACGATCGGCGTCTTCGGCGTGGTCGAGCTCGGACCAGACGCTGCCGCGCTGGCGCAGCGAATGAAGTTCACCGTCGGCGATCCGGTGGCCGCCGCCCAGGCGGCGGTGCGCGATCTGCGCGCAGCCGGCGTCGAGCTGGTGGTGGGTCTGGTGCATGCGACCGGCGGTGCCGACCGCGCGCGGGCCATCGCCGCCGCCGCACCCGGGATCGATCTGCTGGTGCCGGCCCACGCCGAGCCGACGGTCGCCGGCGGTGCGGTGGCGCACGACCCCAGGCCGCCGCTGGTGCTGGTGGCGGGCGCGGGCGGCACGCGGATCGGCCGCATCGATCTGCGTCCCGCGCCCAGCGAGCCGCTGCATTTTCGTTTCGACGATCGCCTGCAGATTCTTTTTCCGACGGTGCGCAACCAGTTCGCCGTTCAGTTGTTGATCACCGCCGAAACCACGCCGGTGCTGGGTCTGACCATTCCCACGCCGGACAAGAAACACCCCGACGCCAAGCCGCAGCGAGAGGTCTTCGAAGTGTGGAGCTATGCCAGCACGCGGGCCTGCGCCATGTGCCACCCGGCGCAAGCCCAGCAGTGGAACCTGACCGACCACGCGCACGCCATGGCCACGCTGCAGAAGAAGGGACGCGAGCGCGATCCGGCCTGCGTGGGCTGCCACAGCTTTGCGTTCATGCAGCCGGGCGGCACCGCCAACATGAACACGCTGGCCTATAACTTTGGCGACGTCGGCTGCGAGGCGTGCCACGGGCCCAGCGCCGCGCACGTGCGGTCGATGAAAAAGAAAGAAGGGACGTCGGTGCACGTCGACCCGTTGGTCTGCCTCGGCTGCCACACACCCGATCAAAGCCAGGGGCCGTTCGATTTTGCGGTCGCCCTCAAAGACGTGCTGGGTCCCGGGCACGGCTCGCCCAGCCAGCCGGGCGGCGCGATCGGGAAGTGATCGTGTTCGACAGACGGCTTAAAAAAGGCGCCGGTTGACTGTGTCCGTGGTTGTGGCAACGTAGGTCAGTCATGTCGCGCCAGTTGATTTCCCTCATGTCGATTATCGGCATTCGCCGACGAGGTGGGGGTCCGCTGCGCTAGTCACCAAGAGCCGATTCAAAACCCCGCACCTCTTCAGGTCGCGGGGTTTTTTTATGCCCGCGACACGACGAGGGCAGGGTTGCGACGGCGCCGCCAAAGGAGCTGCCCGATGTCCGCAACCACGAACGCGTCTGCTTGCCGCCTGGATCAATCGTCCGCTGCGTCCGCTGCCGCTGCGCTGGACGACGCCGCCATCGCCGCGGCGGCGGCGCGCATCGCCCGCGTGTTGCGGCCGACGCCGCTGCTCGCAGCCCCCGGGCGCGACGCGTTCCTGAAGTTGGAGAACTTGCAGGTCACCGGCGCCTACAAAGTTCGCGGCGCCTTCAACGCGGTGGCGGCGCGCTGGGAGCGCGGCCAGCGGCAGCCGCTCGTGTGCGCGTCGGCGGGCAACCACGGCCTGGGCGTGGCGTGGGCGGCCCGGCACTTCGGTCTGCCGGCGACCATCATCGTGCCGGCTGGTGCGCCGGCGGCCAAGGTGCGCGGCTGCCAGGCGCTGGGCGCGCAGGTGATCGTCGGCGGCGACAACGTGGAAACGTGCCTGGCCCGAGCCGAGGTGCTGGCTGCGGCGTCGGGCGCCGGCCTTCTGCATCCCTTCGACGATCTCGACGTGATCGCCGGGCAAGCGACGGTCGCCGTCGAACTGCTGTCGTTTGCGCCCGACGTGGTGCTGGTTCCCATCGGCGGCGGCGGGTTGGCGGCGGGCGTGGCCGCGGTGTGCAAGCGGCGAGGCGTGCGCGTGGTCGGCGTTCAGGTGACCGGGCTGGACGTGTTTCGCCGGGCGTGGCTGGGGCAGCCTGGGCCTTCGTCCGCGTCGTCACATTTGTCGGCGACGCTGGCGGACGGCCTGCGCGTGGCGCGGCCGGGGCGGCTGACGGTGCCGCTGTGCGCGGCCAGCCTGGACGACGTCGTGCTGGTCGACGAGGAACAGATCGCCGCCACCATGGCGTCGCTGGCCTTGAACGAAAAGATCATCGCCGAGGGCGCGGGCGCGGCCGCGGTGGCGGCGTTGCCGCAAGTGGCGGGTCAGCGCAAGGTGGCGATCGTCTCGGGCGGCAACGTCGACGCCGCGGTGCTGGCCGCGGTGGCGGCGCGCGCCGCCGCCTGAGGCGCGTTTCCCGGCGTGACAAAGGCGCGTCGTTTTGCCATCGTTCCCATCCCGTGTCCTACCAGATCAAATCCAAAGAACCGGTCGCCAAGGCCGTGCGTCGTATCGTGCGCGGACAGTTGAAAAAAGCCATCGCCGGCGGGCGCCAGAGCACGCAGTCCGTCGACGAGCGGGTTCACGCCGTGCGCTCGCGTCTCAAGAAGGCGCGCGCGGCGGTCAAGCTGGTGCATCACCAGGTGGGTTCGGCCGCCTCCCGCGATGAACGCTGGATGCGCGAGATGGCGCGCGCGCTCTCCAAGGCGCGCGACCACGCGGTCGAAGCCGACACCTTGCACCGCCTGCTGGAACAGAACCCGGATCGCGTGGCCGCCGGCGCCGATCAAAGCCTGCGCGACATCGGCAGCCGCCTGCGCCGCCGCCTGTCGCCCACCACCATCGAGACGCGGGTCAACGACGTGGTGGCGTCGCTGGTGAAAGGGCGGCGCCGGGTGTGCCGCTGGCCGGTCAATCACGGCCGTCGCGCCCTGCGCCAGGGGCTGGAGGCAGCGTACAAGCGGGCCCGCCGTCGCATGCGCGACGCCGTCCTGCGCGAGGTCGACGGCGGCGATCGCGCCGAGCGCCTGCACGGTCTGCGAAAATCCGTCAAGCGCCTGGCCATGGAAGTGGCGGTGCTGCGCCAGCAAGCGCCCGATCTGGCGCGGCGCCTGGGCCCTGCGCTGACCGAGCTGGGCGCGATGCTGGGCGAGGTGCACGATCTTTCGGTGCTGCGCCAGACGCTGGAGCGCGAGCTGCGCACGCCGCGCGACGAGCGCAACCGCGCCATCCTCTTCGAGCTCATCGATCAACGGTCGGCGGCCATCGAGGCGGCGGCATCGACAAAAGGCCGCGAGGCTCTGGCGTTGAGACCGAAGATCATTCGCCGCATGCTGGCGGAAATCTAGCCGTAATCTGGCCGTCCTTCCGGGAATCAGCGGCGCATTGGCGTCCGGCGTGGGTCGCGCTAGATTTCCCGCATGGCGCGATTTCTACTGCATCTGGGGATCACTGCGCTGGCGTTGGCAGCCAGTGCGCACTTTGTTCCGGGCGTGCACGTGCACTCGGGTCTGGCGCTGGTGGTGGCGGCCCTGGTGTTGGGGTTCATCAACGCCATCGTTCGTCCTGTGCTGGTGGTGCTGACGTTGCCGATCACCATCCTCACGCTGGGGATTTTCTATCTGGTGGTGAACGGGATCGCCTTCGGGATCGCGGCGGCGCTGGTGCCGGGGTTCACGGTGGCGTCGCTGGGCTCGGCGATCATGGGCGCGCTGGTGGTGAGCATCGTTTCGTGGCTGGCCAGCTGGCTAACCCGGGCCGCGCACATCGAAGCCGATTCTTAACGGCTGCGCTCGAGCAGCGTAAGCTCACCGGGTGCGTCGTGTGCGCCTGCTGATCGTCGTTGGGCTGTTGCTGACTTTACCGTCGCTGTCGTGTCGACGCCGGGCGGCCGGGACCTGCGCCGATCACGTCGATTGCGATCCGGGGTTCGATTGCGTCGACCATCGCTGCACGCGGCGGGCGGCGGTGGGCGCGGGCGCCGCCGCGGCCGCATCGGACGCTGGCGCCGCCATCGCCGCGCCGGATCCAGTCTTCCCTGCGTCCGGGGACGACGAAACGCCGACACCTGCGCCGCCACCTCGGCCAGTGGTCCGTCCGACAACACCTCGTCGCCCGGCGCCCGCGGTCGCGCCCGCCGCTGATTCGCCGCCGGTGCCCGCCGCCGGGGATCGCTTGCCTGCCTGGCAGCAGCGACGAAAGACTTTCTGAAGCCGCGCCCGCCGCCCGGTCTCAGTACGATTCGCTCCACCCGAGGATCTTGAACGGCTCCGCCGCCGAGCCGGCCAGCGACGGGCTGGACTGACCCGCCACGAAGGTCTGCGTGACGTTGCCGCTTAACACCACCGGGCCGGTCGACGTGATGATCACGATCTTGTTGCCGGCGACGATGGGGCTACTGACCGGTTCGTTGCTGACCTGCAGCGCCTGCTTCATGGTCACCACGCCCGACGGGACGCTGACCTGGTGGATCTGCAGGTACGTTGTTCCCTTGCTGCAACCGAGCGGATCGGGCGAGTACCAGTTGGACAAGATCAGGAACCCCGAGCCATCCTGCTTCAAGATCGCCAGCGGCGTGCCCAGGGGCCGCGCATTCGACGGCAGCTGGGTCTGGCACACGGTGCCCGACAGATCAGAGACGCCGCAAAGCTGCGGGCTGACGCCCACGCTCAGCGAGACGGTGCCGTTGACGCCGAAGGTTTGATCGGCGCTGACCGCGCCGTCCTTGAAGATGTCGCGGGTGATCACGATGTGCGACGGTTCGAAGTTCTTGGTCACGTCATCAAGCGGCGAGTTCGTCGATTGCACCAAATAGATCTGGTGCGGCAGGTTGGTTACGTCGTCGCGGTCCAGCTGCACCACCGTGGGGGCAAAGTGCAGCGGGTGCTGGCAGCCCAGGTTCAAGACCGCCGACGGCGTCGCCGACGGGGTGAACCGCCACAGGTTGCCCCAGGTATCGCCGGCGTACCCGGCCAGTAGCTGATTTTTCACCTGATAATCGCGGGCCGTGCCCACGTCGGTGAGCATGGTGAACTCCGGCGTGGTGCCGCAGCTGCCGGCGGGGCTGACCTTCTGCTGGCTGAGGATTTGCCCGGTGGCCGCCGACGCCGAGACGATGTAGTGGCCCTGGTCGTTCGCGCCAGCCGCGGTCACTGGATAGCCCGACGTGAACAGGACGCGGTAGTCGTCCAGCGTCGGCGTGTCGGAATAAAAGAACGCCGGCACCGAGATGGTCTGGCCGAGAATGTTGTTGTACGTCGAGGCGGTGGGGCTGGTGGCGGAGTGCCAGATCAGGCTGAACGGCGGGCTGGCGGTGGGATCGGTGATGTCCAGCACGAAGGTCTCGCTGCCGCCGTAGCCGTCGGTCATCGCCAGCACCGTCTTCCAGGCCGCCTTGGCGTTGTCGGTGCAGTTGGACGCGCAAAGATTTTTCACCTTCGGCGAACTGGCCAGCCCGAAGATGTGCGCGGTGGGATCCGGCACCTGGCCGCCCTGCGCGTAGATCTTGGTCACCGTGGGCAGCATCTCGGGCGGCAGGTAGGCGAAGGCCTCGCTGCCGGCGGGCTGGGTGGTGCCGCCGATCGCGGTCGCCGTCGTATAGAACGCGTGCACCATTCCGTCGTCCGATCCCACGTACGTGACGTGCGGCCGGTTGATGAACTTGTTCGAAAAATCGATGCCGCCCGGATTCAGATCGGCGCCCGGTTGCCCGACGTCGATCGGCGTCGAGTTGACCATCGCGCCCAGGATGGCCGGGTTGCCCATGGTCGGATCGCCCAGCACGAAGCGCGCGATCTTCTCTGCTTCGTCGTCGGAGGCGCCCAGACCCAGCGTGTGCAGCGCGGTCTTGTTGGCGATGGTGCCGTTGCTGTTCACCTGGATCATCACCAGGTTGTTGCTGGAATCGGACGTGTACACGCGCCGGGTCTTCCAGTCCATGTTGGCCAGTTGAACGGCCGCGTCCCAAACCATGGTCGGCGATCCAGCCGAGGTGTCGTAAGCGATGAGGTGGCCTTTCCACGACGGGAAATCCACGCGCGAGTCGAGGGCGTACGTCCCGACGGTGATCTTGCCTTGCAGCTGCAGGCCGGCCGACGCCGCCGGCGGCGACGTCGAATAACTGCCCTTGGCGGCGTCGTAGATCGCGTTTTGAATGGCGGCCGTCAGATCGGCTTCGCTGGTGGCGTTGTACGCGAACGGCGCCACGCCGTCGGAGCCGCTGTCGGTGCCGCCCGCCTTGGCGATGTTGTCGTTGGTGATCCGGCCGGTACCCGCCGACACGTCGCCAGAGAAACCCACCACCAACGTCTTGACGCCCGCGGCTTTCAAATCTTCAGCGGCCAGGACCGCCTTGCACGTGCAGCCGGCGGCGCGCGGGTCGGCGGCGGAGCACGCGCTGGCGCTGCAGTTGCTGTCGCCGGGGCCGTTGGCCTCGCCGTCGGTGATCAGCATGACGTAGTTTTGCCGGCAGGTGACGGTATCGTTTTTCTTCACCAGGGCCATGTAGTCGTAGGCGCTGGCGTTGGCCGTTGCCGAGACATCGTTCCGCAGCGAGCACCCGGTGGGCGTGCCGTTGTAAGCGATGAGGCCGCCGTAGGAAGCCGGCTGCATGCGGCTCAGGATCGCGGCGGCCATCGTGCTGGCGGCGGCTGGGCTGTCGGTGGTGTCCATGAAGGGCGCCAGTTGCGTGTCCCAGCGCGCGCCGCAGGTCGAGCCGCAGGTCGAGCC
Source organism: Polyangia bacterium (assembly GCA_036493295.1). GTDB lineage: Bacteria > Myxococcota_A > Polyangia > Fen-1088 > Fen-1088 > DATKEU01. The sequence continues at coordinate 20,385 of DASXQB010000531.1, forward strand.
GCAGCTCACCGTCGAGACGGGCGGCGTGGCGCCGCCGTTGTAGTAAGCAGGGTTCGAGTCGTAATAGCGATAGGGCGAGCCGCTGACGGTGATGCTCTTGCCTTGATAGGTTGATTGCGTGCTCTTGGTGCTGGTCACGGTCCCGGTCTGTGTCGTGTAAGAGTAATAGCTGCCTTGATAAGTGCCGGTAGAGCCGCTGAGCGCGCAGAACTGCCCGCACCAGCTGTTGGCGACCTGCTGGCCGGTGCCGCCGATCTGGTAGAGACTGTTGCTGCTGCCCACCAGTGTGTAGATGGCGCTGTCGACGGTGCAGGACGCGGCCGGGCCGTTGGTGGGATCGAAGCAGGAGGCCGCTTGCAGGCGGGCCTGGGTCAAGAACGTCGTGCTGGTAACGGTGCTGGCGCCGCTCAGCTTGTAGTACGGGAAGTAGCTGCCTTGATAGAACGTCATCAAGCCGAAGTTGGCGATGTTGCTGTTGCTACCAATGATGTGGGACAGCACGCGCTTGGCGATCACGATGCGCGAGGTGGCGGGGCCACAGGCGTCGCCGGAGGTATTACAGTCCGAATCCTTACTGCACTTGAGCTGCGAGATGCGGCACATGCGCGAGGCGGTGGTGCTGGTCCCGCCGGCGTTACACACGTCGCCGGCGGTGGGAGGAACACAGTTGTTCGTGGGCAGCGCTCCGCAGGTGTTGGCCGGACCGACGCAGGGGTTGGTGTTGAGACAGGGATTGTTGGCCTGAGAGACGCTGCAGGTGTAATGGGGCAAGGTGCAGCTGTTGTTGTTGACGCTGCACGAGCCGCTGGTGACGGTGCAGGTGTACGTGCTCTTGGCGCAGTCGTTCTTCGTTGAACAGTAGCCGCCGGTCAATCCTCCGGTGCCGTGGTTACAGACACCGCACTGGGAGTCAGAGGTGCATACCGTGGAGTGATCGGGACAGACCTTGGCGCAGGTCGTGACGTTGCCGGAGCTGCAGGTGGCACCACCGATGGAGCAGGTGCCGGTAGC
>DASXQB010000532.1:0-11457 GCA_036493295.1 Polyangia bacterium
CATCGGGCTGCCGCGTTCGGCGGCCTGTTTGAAATGGGACGGGCGCATCCGGCGCATCCAGCTGGAAGACCGCGAAAACCCCTTCAACACGTACACCCACGAGGGGCTGCCGCCGGGGCCGATCGCCAACCCGGGGCGGGCGGCGCTGGAGGCGGTGATGGCGCCCGACCACACGCCGTTCCTGTACTTCGTGTCGCGCAACGACGGCACCCACCATTTCTCGAAGACCATCGCCGAGCACGAGGCCGCGGTGGTCAAGTACCAGCGCGGGGGCGTCCCGATGGCGGCGCCTTCGCCGTCGCCGGCGCCGCAGTGATCGCCCACCGATGACCGGCGGCCGCGACATCATCGTCGTCGATGGGCTGACCAAGATCTTTCGGCCGCCGGGCAGCGCGCGCGACCTTCTGCGCGGGCGGCTGTTCGGGGCGCCCGTGACAGCGCTGGCGGCGGTTTCATTCACCGTGCGCGCCGGCGAGATCGTCTGCGTGATGGGGCCGAACGGGGCCGGCAAGTCGACGCTGCTGCGCATGCTGGGCGGCCTGCTGACGCCAACCGAAGGCGCGGCCACCGTCGACGGCGTCAGCGTCGCCGGCAGCGCGAGCGAGCTGCGACGGCGGGCGTCGTTCGTGGTCGGCGACGAGCGCAGCTTTCAGTGGACGATCTCTGGGCGCGAGAACCTGCACTACTTTGCGGCGCTGCACGGGCTGCCGGCGGTGGCTGGGCGGGCCCGGGCCGGCGAGCTGCTGGAGCGGGTCGGCCTGGGCGCGGCGGCGGATCGCCGGTACCGCGAATACTCGCGCGGGATGCGGCAGCGGCTGGCCATCGCCCGCGGGTTGCTGGGCGCGCCGCGCGTGCTTTTACTGGACGAGCCGACGCTGGGCCTGGACCCGCGCGGCGCCCGCGATCTGCGGTTGTTCCTGCGCGACGAAGCGGTGCGCGCCAGCGGGCGCACCGCCATCCTGTGCACCAACGATCCGGGCGAGGCGCGCGCCATGGCCGACCGGGTGCTGTTTCTGGAGGCCGGCCGCTTGAAAGGCGAGAGCGCGCCCGACCGCATCGAACAGGAGCTGGGCCTGTGAGCGGCGACGATCCCGGCCTGTCGGCGGTGCCAGCGTCGTCGTCGTCGCTGCCGGGCGGCGCCCTGTGGTTTGCCCGCGTGCTGTGGGCGTTCGCCCGGCGCGAGTTCCTGGCCCGTTCGGGATACCGGCTGTCGTTCCTGTTGCGCGGCCTCAGCTTTGTTTTCGCCGCCGTGTCGCTGGTTTTCTTTTCGCGCTTCGTGGGCGCGGCGCAGAACCCGCACCTTCTACCCTATGGCGGCAGCTATCTCGGGTTCACGCTGATTGGCCTGGTCGTCGTCGATTTGCAGCAGGTGGGCCTGTCCGAGCTGGCGCAGCGGATTCGCCTGTCGCAGCTGATGGGCACGCTGGAGGCGGAGATCGCCACGCCCGCCCCGGAGTGGATTGTTCTTGGCGTGGCGCCGGTGTACGCGTTCGGCGGGGCGGTGTTGCGGGCGCTGATCTACCTGGTCGGGGCGGCGCTGCTGCTGGATGTCCGCTTTGAGCACGTCAACGCGGCATCGGTGGCGGTGGGCGTGCCGCTGGTGCTGGCGGCGTTCGCCGGGATGGGCTTGCTGGCGGCGGCCGGGACGATGGTGGTGCGGCGGGCGAACCCGGTGGCGGTGGTGCTGGGGACGCTGTCGGTTTTTCTTTCGGGCGTGCTGTACCCGACCACCGTGCTGCCCTCGTGGCTGCAGGGCGCGGGCAAGCTGCTGCCGCTGACCCACGCGCTGGCCGTCCTGCGTGGCGCCTTGCTGCGCGGATCATCGCCGGCCGAGCTGGGCGGGTCGCTGCAGGCGCTGGCCATCTTCGCGGTCGTGCTGAGCGGCCTGGGCCTGGGATTGTTCGTGGTGGCTTTCCGGCGCGCCCGTGTAGACGGATCGCTCACTCACTACTAGCTTTTTTCCCGACGGTGCGAATGGCGTCGGTGCGCGATGGGCGTGCTAAGATGAAAATTGCCTGTCGATAACCTTCCCTCCGGTTCTCGGTTCCGAGGCCTGCTTCCGCCAAAGGAGATCTCCTGATGCCAGCATCAGATTCCGCTTCGAAGGGTGACATCCCGGCCTTGATCGCCAAGGTCGCGGCGCTGCAGAACCTCAAAGAGTATGCCGAGCTAAATTGGAACGGCAGCTTCGAGGATTACCTGACGCTGGTGCGGAAGAACCCGGCGGTCACGCGCTCGGCGTTCCAGCGCGTCTACGACATGATCTTGTCGTACGGCCAGGAAGAGTACATCGACAACAAGAAGCGGCTCAGTCGCTATAACTTCTTCAAGGACGAGCACCACGGCGGGCGCGACGCCATCTTCGGCCTGGACATCCCGCTGATGCGCCTGGTGGCCGTCTTGCAAAGCGCGGCGCAACGGTACGGCACCGAGCGCCGGGTGATCCTGCTGCACGGGCCGGTGGGAAGTTCGAAGTCAACCATCGCGCGTTTGATCAAGCGCGGCCTGGAAGAGTATTCACGCACGCCGGAGGGCGCGCTTTACACCTACGAATGGGTGCTGCCCGATCACCTGCACCACGTGGCGGGTGGCCAGGGTGGCTTCAAGTGCCCGATGCACGAGGAGCCGCTGCGCCTGATCCCGGTCGAGTGGCGCGAAAAAGCCCTGGTCGAGCTGGGCATCAACGTTCCCGGCAAGCAGCCGGTGCTGATCGAGGGCGACCTGGATCCGGCCTGCCGCCTGATCTTCCGCGAGCTGATGGCGCACTACAAAGGCAGCTGGGCCGACGCGGTCAAGCACATCCGGGTGCGGCGGTTGATCTTGTCGGAGCAGGATCGGGTCGGCATCGGGACCTTCCAGCCCAAGGACGAGAAGAACCAGGATTCGACCGAGCTGACCGGCGACATCAACTATCGCAAGATCGCCGAGTTCGGTTCGGACAGCGATCCGCGGGCCTTCAACTTTGACGGCGAGTTCAACATCGCCAACCGCGGCGTCATTGAATTCATCGAGGTGCTGAAGCTGGACGTGGCGTTCTTGTACGATCTCTTGGGCGCGTCGCAGGAGCACAAGATCAAGCCGAAGAAGTTCGCCCAGACCGACATCGACGAGGTCATCCTGGGCCACACCAACGAGGCCGAATACAAGAAGCTCCTGTCGAACGAGTTCATGGAGGCGTTGCGCGACCGGACGGTGAAGATCGACATCCCGTACATCACCCGCGTCTCGGAAGAGCAGCGGATCTACGCCAAGGACTACAACACCGGCAAGATTCGCGGCAAGCACATCGCCCCGCACACGCTGGAGATGGCCGCCACCTGGGCGGTGTTGACGCGCCTGGAAGATCCGAAGAAGCACCAGCTGACGCTGGTGCAGAAGATGAAGCTGTACGACGGCAAGACGTTGCCTGGGTTCACCCAGGACAACATCAAAGAGCTGCGCAAGGAGGCCATGCGCGAGGGCATGGACGGCATCTCGCCCCGTTACATCCAGGACAAGATCTCGAACGCCCTGGTCAGCGACAAGGGCGAAGGCTGCGTGAATCCGTTCATGGTGATGAACGAGCTCGAGTCCGGGCTGCGCCATCATTCGCTCATCACCAACGACGAACAGCGCCGGCACTTTGGCGTGTTGCTGGGCCTGGTCAAGCAAGAGTACGAGGACGTCGTGAAGAACGAGGTCCAGCGGGCGATCAGCGCCGACGAGGAAGCCATCGCCAAGCTGTGCGCCAACTATATCGACAACATCAAGGCGTACACCCAGCGCGAGCGGGTGAAGAACAAGTACACCGGCCAGGACGAGGACGCCGACGAGCGGCTGATGCGCTCGATCGAGGAGAAAATCGACATCCCCGATTCGCGCAAGGACGACTTCCGGCGCGAGATCATGAACTACATCGGCGCGCTGGCCATCGAAGGGCGGCAGTTCGATTTTCGGACCAACGAACGGCTGCAAAAGGCCCTGGAGCTGAAGCTGTTCGAAGATCAAAAGGATTCGATCAAGCTGACCAGCTTGGTTTCGGCCGTCGTCGACCGTGACACGCAGGAGAAGATCGACGTGGTGAAGAACCGCATGATCCGCAACTACGGCTACTGCGAGATCTGTTCCACCGACGTGCTGAACTTCGTGGCCAGCATCTTCGCGAGGGGCGACGTTAAAGACTAGGAGCGCCGGCGAATGGAAAACAGGACGGCGCCCGTCACGGTCGAGATGAACGGCACGGCCGCGCAGCTGCTGGTGAAGCTGATGGCTGATCTCGGCACCGATCAGCCGATGGCGGTGCTGACGCGGGCCCTGGGCATGCTGGAACAGGCGCTGGCCGTGCGCGGGCAGGGGCGGCGGCTGGGGGTGTACGACCCGCAAAGCGGTCGCTTCATGGACCTGGTGATCTGAGATGGCCTTACGGATCGATCCCGACCATCGGCGCTTCCGTGACATCGTGCGCGGGAAGATCAAGCAAGACCTGCGCAAGTACATCTCGCAGGGCGAGCTGATCGGGCGCAAGGGCAAGGACATGGTGTCGATCCCGCTGCCGCAGATCAACGTCCCGCGCTTTCACTTTGGCAGCAAGAACAAGGGCGGCGTCGGGCAGGGCGAAGGGGACGTGGGCGATTCGTTGGGGCAGGGCGATCCCAACCAGGACGGGCCCGGCAAGGCGGGCGATCAGGCCGGCGATCACGTGCTGGAGGTCGAGCTGTCGCTGGACGAGCTGGCCCAGATCATGGGCGAAGAGCTGCAACTGCCGCGCATCGAGCCGAAAGGCAAGCAGCGGATCATCTCGCAGAAGGATCGCTACGTCGGCATCCGCCGCGCCGGGCCCGAATCGCTGCGGCACTTTCGCCGGACGTTTCACCAGGCGCTGCGCCGCCAGATCATGACTGGCACGTACAACCCAGCGGCGCCGCTGATCGTGCCGGTGCGCGAGGATCGCCGCTATCGCTCGTGGAAGACCACGCCGCTGCCGCAGTCGAACGCGGTGATGATCTTCATCATGGACGTCTCGGGATCGATGGGCGACGAACAGAAGGAGATCGTCCGCATCGAATCATTTTGGATTGATACCTGGCTGCGCTCGCAATACAAGGGTCTCGAATCGCGCTACATCATCCACGACGCTGTGGCCAAGGAGGTCGATCGCGACACTTTCTTCAAGACGCGCGAATCGGGCGGCACGATGATCTCCAGCGCCTACAAGCTGTGCGCGAAGATGGTCGAGGACGATTTCCCGCCGTCAGAGTGGAACATCTACCCATTTCATTTCTCCGACGGTGACAACTGGTCGGTCGACGACACCGTCCAGTGCGTCGAGCTCTTGAAGACGCACATCCTGCCCAAGGTGAACCTGTTCTGTTACGGCCAGGTGGAAAGCCCGTACGGGTCGGGGCAGTTCATCAAGGACCTGAACGAACACTTCGACGGCGACGACAACCTGACGGTCTCGGAGATCAAGGGCAAGGAATCGATCATGGATTCCATTCGCCAGTTCCTGGGCAAAGGGAAATAAGGCGCCATGAAGACGGTCGCCCGCCTGCCCACGTACCTGGCCGACATCCAGCGCGAGATCGAAGCGCACGGCCGCGCCTACGGTCTGGATTTCTGGGAGGTCGACTTCGAGATCCTGGACTACAAGCGCATGCAGGAGGTGGCGGCGTTCGGTGGCTTCCCGGTGCGCTATCCGCACTGGCGCTTCGGGATGGAGTTCGAGCACCTGTCGAAGAGCCACATCTATGGCTTCTCGAAAATCTACGAGATGGTCATCAACAACAACCCGGCGTACGCCTATCTGCTGGAAGGCAACTCGCTGGTTGATCAGAAGATGGTGATCGCCCACGTGCTGGGGCACGTCGACTTCTTCAAGAACAACTATTTCTTCTCCAAGACCGACCGCCGGATGATCGACGGCATGGCCAACCACGCCACCCGCGTGCGCCGGCACATGGAACGGCTGGGCATCGACAAGGTCGAGAGCTTCATCGATTCGTGCTTGTGCCTGGAAAACCTGATCGATCCGATGTCGCCGTTCATCACGCGGCACGCCCCCGAGCGCACCGAGAAGGAAAAAAAGCAGGACGAGACGCCGGAGATCCCGCGCATCCGCGCCAAGTCGTACATGGACAAGTTCATCAACCCGCCCTCATACATCGAAGAGCAGCGCAGGAAGATCGAACGCGAGCGCGATAAACCGAAGAAACACCCCGAAGAACCAGAGCGCGACGTGCTTCTGTTTTTGCTGCAGAACGCGCCGCTAGACACCTGGGAGCGCGACATTTTAGAAATTGTCCGCGACGAGGCCTATTACTTCGCCCCGCAACGCCAGACCAAGGTCTTGAACGAAGGCTGGGCGGCGTACTGGCACAGCAAGATCATGACCGAACGGGCCTTGAAGGCGTCTGAGATCATCGACTACGCCGACCACAACGCCGGCGTGCTGGCCACCGCGCCCGGGCAGTGGAACCCGTACAAGGTCGGCATCGAACTGCTTCGCCACGTCGAAGAACGCTGGGACAAGGGCCGCTTCGGGCGCGAGTGGAACGAGTGCCAGAACCTGGACGAACGGCGGACCTGGGATCTGCGGCTTGGCCTTGGCCGCAAGAAGATCTTCGAGGTGCGCAAGCTTTACAACGACGTCACCTTCATCGACGAGTTCTTCACCATGGACTTCTGCCAGCAGCACAAGTTCTTCTCGTTCTCGATGAACGAGCGGTCGGGGAACTACGAGATCGACTCGCGCGAGTTCCAGAAGGTCAAAAACAAGATCCTCTTCCAGCTGACCAACTTTGGCGATCCGTTCATCCTGGTGGAGGACGCCAACCACGACAACCGTGGCGAACTTTTGCTGCGCCACCGCCACGAGGGCATCGACCTGGACGTCGAACACGCCCGCGCTACGTTGGCCGCGATGGGACGGGTGTGGCGCCGCCCCGTCAATCTGCTGACCGTCGTCGAGGGCAAGGTCAAGATGCTCCGCTTCGACGGCAAAGAGCACACGGACAAAACACTCTGATCGCCGGGGGCCTACCCCCCAAAAAACACGCTCCCATAGCCTCTCCCCTCGGGAGAGGCCGCCAGCCGAAGGCTGCGGGTGAGGGTCGTTTGCGCGCGGCCTTCAAAACCTTCTCCCGCGACGCAAACAGAGAGGTTATCGTGCCCCGATGGCGCAATCGCCGGGGCCGCTTCTCGACGGTGAGCGGGCGCTGTTGGCGCGCGCGGGTCTGGGCCTGGCGATCATCGGGGCGTCCAGCGCGCTCTTTCTGGAGAGTCTGACCGGCCGCTGGCTGGGGCCTTTCGTGGCCAACAATGCTTTGTCGGAACGTCAGCGCGGGCAGCTTCTGGTGGCCCTGGCGCTGGGCGCGCTGGTCGGGCTGGTGGCGGCGGCCGCGCTTTATTGGCCGGCGCGGGAACGAGACGGTTTGCAACGCCTGTCGCGCGTCGCGCGGCTGCTGGCGCCGCTCGGGTTGCTGGGGCTTCTGCCCAGCCTGCTGGTCAGCGACGGTTGGCCGGATGCGCTGACGCTGGCGTTGACCCTGTCGGCCTTTCTGCTGGCGCTGCAGCCGTTGTGGCGGATGCACTTCGACGCGTACGCCGGTCTTCCGCCCGACTGGCTGGCAGCCGTTTCGTCGCGCGTTCCACCTTGGTGGCGCCGCCACGGCGTCACCCTGGCCGTCGCTGGCGCGGCGATCGTGTACATCGCCTACGCGTCGTTCTTTGCCGTGCGCAACCACCATCGATTCAACACGTACACCTGGGACCTCGGCCAGATCGACAATCAGTTTTACAATTTTCTCCACGGGCATCCCTTCCGCTGCACGGTGCTGATTCGCGGCGGCAACTGGAGCGAGCTGCGCAACCACGCCGAAGCAGTGATGGCATTTCTGTTGCCCGTCTATGCCCTGCACCCGGCGGCCGAGACGTTGCTGGTGATGCAAGCGGCTCTGCTGGGATTGGGCGGCGTCTGTCTTTACCGGTTCGCCGCGCGCCGCCTGCCGCCGCCCACGGCGCTGGCGTTGACCGTGGCGTACTACCTTTATCCGCCGCTGCACGGGGCGCAGTTCTTCGACATTCATTTCCAGCCGGTGGCGGCGGCGTTCCTGCTCGCGGCAATCGACTGCTTCGATGCGCGCCGGATGCGCCTTTTCACCGTGTTTTTCGTCCTGGCCATCACCTGCCGGGAAGACATCTCGGTCGGGACCGCCGTCTTCGGCCTGTTCCTGATCCTCACCGGCCATCGCGTGCGCGCCGGTGCGGCGATCCTGGCCGTGTCGCTGATCTACTTCGTGGCCTTGCGCTTCGTGATCATGCCGGCCGTCGGCGCCTGGGGATTCGCCGAGCACTACAAGCAGCTGTTCCCCCCCGACGGCGCGCGCACCTTCGCCGGCATCATCAAGACCATCGTCAGCAATCCACTCTTTACCTGGAAGACGTTCCTGGGGCCAGACAAGCTGCGCTTCATCCTGCAGATTCTTGCCCCGCTGGCGTTCCTGCCGCTGCGCCGGATTTACCTGGCCATGAGCGTGCTGCCCGGCGCGTACTTCACGCTGCTCACGACTGGATATTCGCCGACGCTGGACATCAGCTATCAGTACGGCTGCTTCTTCGTGCCATACATTTTTCCCGCCGCTGCGCTGGCCTTGGCCGCGATGGCCAACGCCGAAAGCAGCGACGCGGCGGCCATCGCGCGCCGGCGGGCAGCGGTGGCGACGATGCTGGTGGGCACGCTGGTGGCCACCGCTCACTGGGGCGCGATCCCCCCGCGCCACAATTTTCATCTCGCCTACGGCGACGTGATGAATTTCGATCCGCCCACCGTCGTGGAGAACCAACGCCGCCAGGACATCCATGCGCTTGACGCTCTGGTCCCGCGCGACGCCGTCCTGGCCGCGACGGATCGCGAGCTACCGCATGTTTCAAACCGGTTGCAGTGCTGGAATTTCTCCACCGGCTATCAGGGCAGCGACTATGTCCTCTTCGGAACCACGCGCCCCATCCAGTCAGAAATTGACCAGCTGCGCGCCGCCGAACGCGCCGGTTACACCCGCATCGCCGAACGCCCGGGCCTGTTGTTGCTGAGGCGCCCGGGAGTGCCGTAGGGTTTCGCGCTACTTTTCGTTGCCGGCGTAGATCACCAGGCAGGTGACGTTGTCGTCGCCGCCGCGATCGTTGGCCATCTGCACGAAGATGGGCGCCACGTCGCGATAAAAATGCGACGTCAGCACCTGGCCCACTTCGTCGACGGACAGATAGTTCGACAGGCCGTCCGAACACAGCACGAAGCAATCACCGGCTTGCACCGACAGCCCGGCCAGGTCTGGCTCGACCGCCGGTTCAAAGCCGACCGACCTCGTAATGATATTGCGGAAGCGCGATTCCTTGGCTTCCTCCGGCGACAGCAGGCCGGCGCGCACCTGCTCCTGAATCCACGAATGGTCCTCGGTCAGCTGGCGAGCCTTGCCGTTGCGATAAAGGTAGGCGCGCGAATCGCCGACGTGGCCCAGGTAGACGTAGCCGCCGCCGAACAGCAGCGCGGTCAGCGTCGTGCCCATGCCCGACAGCGACGGGTTTGCCAGCGCCGCCTCGTAGATGCTGCGGTCGGCCTCCACCACCGCGCGCTTGAGCACGCCCCCGAACGTCGCCACTTGCGCCGAGCCCGCGCCGGTGTCCGAAGTTTCCTGGTCGTCTTGCGGCGGCGGCCGGTCGGCCAGCTGGCCTTCACGCCAGGCGCGATCGATCTCGCGCTCGAGGATCTCGACCGCCATGCGGCTGGCGCGCTCGCCGCCCAGGTGGCCGCCCATCCCGTCGGCGACGGCGTAGAGGCTGAGCCGGTCGCTGCACAGGAAACTGTCTTCGTTGTGGTGGCGCTTGCGGCCAACATCGGAAGCGCCCCAGCCGACGACTTTCATGCTGAGACTCAGGGTGTCCCCGTCGGTGGTTTGCCGGCGGCCGCTTTGGGCGTCGTCTTGCTGGGCGCGCTGGCCGGGGGGGCCTCCTGCGATTCAATGATGAAGTCCAGGCGGGCCGGTCCAGCGCCCAGGCCCACCGATGACAGCCGGCCGAAATCGATTCCTTTGCTGACCAGCGTGTCGCGCACGATGTCGGCGCGTCGTTGGGTTTCCTGGCTGGACAGGCCGGGCGCCTGCAACTGGATGCGCACCTTCTTCACTTCGGGGTGCGCGCGCAGCAGCAGCGCCACCGTGCCGGCAGCGGCCACCGACGATTCTTTCAGCGACGACGCCTGCGCGCCGCGGCTCTGGAAGACCAGCCGCTCGTCCAGTTCGATGTGGCTCGGTTTGAGGTGCACGATCTCCGCGCCCGGGTCGGGGCAGCCGTCGTCGTCCTGGATGCCGTTGAGCGTCTCGGCTTGGTTCGGGCATTTATCCTGAGCGTCCGGGAATCCGTCGTGGTCGTTGTCGGGATCGGGGCAGCCGTCTTCGTCCTCGAAGCCGTCGTTGTCCTCGGCTTGGTTCGGGCAGTTGTCAAAGCTGTCGGGGATGCCGTCGCCGTCGTTGTCGGGATCGGGGCAGCCGTCTTCGTCCTGAAAGCCGTCTTTGTCTTCGGGCTCGTCGGGGCACTTGTCGCGGGCGTCGGGAATGCCGTCGCCGTCGGCGTCTTCTGCCGTTGACGGGCAGCCGTCCTTGGGACGCGCGCCCTTGCCGTCTTCAGGCGCGTTGGGACAGGCGTCGTTGATGTCGGGGATGCCGTCGCGATCGTTGTCCAGCTCGGGGCAGCCGTCTTCGTCCTGGAACTGGTCGTAGTCTTCCGGATCGTTCGGGCACTTGTCCTGCGCGTCGAGGATCTTGTCGCCGTCGTTGTCGGGATCGGGACAGCCGTCGCTGTCTTCGAACCCGTCTCTGTCTTCCGGCTGATCGGGGCACTTGTCGTTGACGTCGGGCACACCGTCGTGGTCGCGGTCGCGGAAGTCGGGCGTGAACATCGCGCCCAGGAAGGCGCGAAAACGCGGGGCCCCGATGCCGTTGCCCAGTCCGGCCCCACCGCCGGCGGTCAGCGACCACATGCCGCTTAGTCCCAGGCGGGCCGCCAGATCGAATTCGATTGGGTTGACGTCCTTGTAGAACTTGGAGAACTCGCGCAGGCCGCTCCGCCCGGCGACCTCGGCGATCGCCTGCAGGTGCCGGGGAAATTCGTACGAGAACGCGGCGCCGTACAAGAGCTCGTCGCCGAGATCGGTCTTGAAGCTGTACGAAGTCTCGCGCAGCAAAAGACCCAGGTTGACGCCGGCGCGCGCCGGTCCCGACTGCCAGCCACCGATGGCCTTGATGCGGCCGGTGACGGTCTTGTCGCCTAGATAGGCCGTCTCCTTGCCAGTCGGTGCGGTGATGCCGCCGATGGCCCCGAACGAAACCTGATCGTCGTCGCCCAGCGTGGCCAGCAGCGCCTTCAGTTCGATGCGCAGGTCGCCGAGGCCGCTGGTGTCCAGCTTGTCGCCGGTGGGCATGCCGGACT
>DASXQB010000533.1:0-3669 GCA_036493295.1 Polyangia bacterium
ACGTCGACCGCGGGCGGCGACGGCGGCGTGGGCGTCGACGCTGGCGGCGGCAATGGCACCGACGCGACCGCTGACACCGGGATGGCGGCGACCGACAGCGGCGGCAACGCCGGCGGTGGCGCGTCCGGCGCGATGCCGTCGGGCAGCGGCGGCTCATCCGGCACGGCGCCGTCGGGAAGTGGTGGCGCCCCGCCGGCGGACGCGGGCTCTGCGCCTGGTTCGTCGACGGGCGGAGCATCGGGCGCGGGCAATGGTGGTCCGTCGTCGACCAGCGGTGGATCGACCAGCAGCGGGTGCGTGCTGGCCGGCGAGTCGTCCGGTTCCGGCGATCCCCGCTTGCCAACGCTGGCGGGATTGGCGGCGGTTGCGCTGGCGCTGGTCGGACGCCGGCGCGCGCGTTCGGCTGATCGTCGCTGATCTGTCGCAGCACCGTCGCTGCGATCTGCTAAGAAGGGCCGGCCGCGTGTCGTCGCGGCGCCCGCATGCTGCTCGATCTGTCCCCGCTCCGTCGCCACCGCGATTTTCGCCGGTTGTTCATCGGCCAGTTCGTCTCGTTCTTCGGCAGCATGATCACGTACGTGGCGGTGCCCTATCAGGTGTACCAGCTGACGTCGTCCAGCCTGATGGTGGGCCTGCTGGGCACGGTGCAGCTGATCCCGCTCTTGCTGTTCGGCCTGTGGGGCGGCGCTTATGCCGACGCCCTGGATCGGCGGCGGTTGCTGATCACCGCCGAGGCGTTGCTGACGCTGGTGTCGCTGGGTCTGGCGGTGAACGCCTGGATGGGCCGGCCCAGCGTGGCGATCATTTTCGTGCTGACCGGGCTGATGTCGGCGATCAACGGTTTTCATCGCCCGACGCTGGAAGCGATGTCGCCCCGCCTGGTCGATCGCGACGAGCTGCCGGCGACGGCGGCCCTGACGTCGTTGCGTTCCAACCTGGGCGCGCTGGCCGGCCCGGCGGTGGGCGGGGTGTGCATCGCCGTCGTCGGCTTGGGCGCGACGTACCTCATCGACGTGGCGACCTTCGTCGTATCGCTGGCCGCGCTGGCGATGATGGCGTCGATGCCGCCGTCGCCGGACGTGAGCAAGCCCAGCTTGCGCAGCATCGGCGAAGGTCTGAACTACGCGCGCCGCCGCCCCGAATTGATCGGCACCTACGTGGTTGACATCGTGGCGATGACGTTCGCCATGCCGATGGCCCTGTTTCCCGCGCTGGCGCAGCGGTGGGGCGGGCCGACGGCGGCGGGGTGGCTGTACTCGTCGATGTCGATCGGCAGCCTGGTGACGACGTTGTTCAGCGGCTGGACAAAGAAGGTCGCCCGTCGAGGCGCCGCGGTGGTGCTGGCGGCGGCGTCCTGGGGCGCGGCGGTGGTGGCGCTGGGCTACGCCCCGAACCTGCCGACGGCGGTGCTGTGCCTGGCCCTGGCGGGCGCCGCCGACATGCTGAGCGGCCTGTTTCGCATGACCATCTGGAACGAGACGATCCCACCGCACCTGCGCGGCCGGTTGGCCGGCGTCGAGATGATCAGCTACATGACCGGCCCGCTGCTGGGCAACGCGCGCGCCGGTTGGATGGCGTCGCTGCGGTCGGTTTCGTTTTCCATCGTCGGTGGCGGGACCATCTGCGTGGTGGGGGTGCTGCTGTGTATTCCGCTGCTGCCTGCGTTCTGGCGCTATCGTCCGCCGCCGCCCGCCGCAGGCGCCGGCTGAGCGTCTTTCAGCAAGCGATCGATCTGCTTGCGGATGTGGGCCGCCTCGGCCGGTGAGTGCGCCAGCGCGATGGCTCGGTCGAAGACCACGCGCGCTTCGGCCGCGCGGCCAAGCTGCAACAGCAGCGCGCCCTTGAGGCCGAAGAAATAAAAATAGTTCACCAGCGGCTCGGCCAGCGTCTCGACCAATGCCAGCGCTTCGGCCGGGCCGCGAATCTTCGCCACCGCGACCGCGCGGTTCAGCGTCACCACCGGCGAAGGCTGCAGGTTTTCCAGCGTCAGATACAGCCGCTCGATAAGCGCCCAGTCGGTGTCGGAGGCGCGTGCCGCTCGGCCGTGCACGGCGGCGATGGCGGCCTGGACCTGATACGGATCGGGGCGGTCGTGGCGCACGGCCTTGTCCAGCAGGGCCCGGCCCTCGGCGATCGGTTCGCGGTTCCACAACGTGCGGTCCTGTTCCTCCAGCAGCACAAGATCGCCGTTTTGATCCAGGCGAGCACCGACGCGCGCGTGCTGCAGCAGCATCAAAGCCAGAAGGCCCATCAGCGACGGTTGATCCGGAAACAGTCGCAGTAACAAACGGCCGAGGCGGATCGCTTCGTCGCACAGCGGGCCGCGGGCGTCGGTCTCGCCGCCGCCGGCGGCGTAGCCTTCGTTGAACATCAGATAGATCACCGCCGCCACCGCGGTCAGCCGGGCCGCGCGATCGGGCGCGCCGGGCGTCTCGAAAGGAACGGAGGCGGTGCCGACCTGGTTCTTGGCCCGGGTGATCCGCTGCTCCATCGCCGCGTCGCTGACCAGAAAAGCCCGCGCGATCTGGCTGACCGAAAGCCCGCACACCAAACGCAGGGCCAGCGCGATCTGCTGGGTGGCGGGCAGCTCGGGGTGACAGCAGATGAACAGCAGGCGCAGGATGTCGTCGCGGTAGCGCGATTCGTCCAGCCGATCGGCGGCGCGTCCTTCGGCGTCGTCGAGATCGGACAGCGCCGCGTCGTCGGGCAGGGCGGTCTCTTTGCGTCTTCGTCGGGCGGCGTCGACGCCGCTGTTGCGCCCGACGAAGGTCAGCCACGCCGCTGGATCGCGCGGCGGTCCGTTTTGCGGCCATTTCTCCAGCGCGCTTAGCCCCGCTTCCTGAAACGCTTCTTCGGCGGCGTCCAGATCGCCGAAATAGCGCAGCAGCGCCGCCAGCGCGCGTGGCCGGGCCGCCCGCAGCGCTGTCTCCAGCCAGGCGGTATCGATGACGTCGCTCATCATCCGCAGCCGCCGTCGTCGTCAGGTCTGTCGGCGCGCCTGAAACATCTTCAGCGGCCGCACCTCGAACATCCCCGGCGAGCTGGTGCTGGCTTGGGCCAGCTCCTTGGCGGCGGCGATGGCCTGCTCCAGCGTCTCGCAGTCGATGATGAAGAAGCCCAGCAACTGCTCCTTGGTTTCGGCGAACGGGCCGTCCATCACGATCGGCTCTTTTCCTTTGCGCACGGTGGTCGCGGTGGTGGTCGGCATCAGCCGCCCCACGGCGCCGAGGCGCTTGTCCGCCGCCCACTTCTTCGTGACGGTTCCCAGCGCCGCCACCGCCGCCTGGTCTTGCTCCTTGTTCCAGGCGCAGACCACTTCCTCCGAGTCGTAACAAAGAATGGCGTACTGCATGCGGTGGTCCTCCCGGCAGTCAGTATGCCGTAGCGCACGGAGGACGATGCCTCCTTCGCTTTCAACCTTCGTGTGCGCGCTTGAGGCCGGCGATGTCCAGCTTGCCCATCCCCATCATCGCCTGCATCACGCGCTTGGATTTCTGCGGGTCCTTGTCGCCGAGCAGCTTGAACAGCACCGTCGGCACCACCTGCCAGGAGACGCCGAACTTGTCCTTCGTCCAGCCGCACGGGCCGGGCTGGCCGCCGTCGGCGGACAGTTTCTCCCACAGTTCGTCGACCTCGGCCTGCGTCTCGCAGCTGACGAACAGCGAGATG